>NZ_DVEH01000091.1 GCF_015295825.1 Thermosynechococcus sp. M98_K2018_005 | reverse complement strand
CCCGCCACATCGGCACCCTGATGCTGACCCTCACAGTGATTGTTTTGGCGGTCTTTATCCTTTTGCGTCTGCAAGTGGATCTGCTGCCGGGGATTACCTACCCGCGCATTGGGGTACGGCTGGATATTCCGGGGGTGGTGCCTAGTGTTGCTGTTGAGGAGGTGACCAAGCCCCTTGAGGAAGCCCTGAGTCGCACGGAGGGAGTGGTGCAGGTCTATTCCCAAACCCGTGAAGGTCAGGTCAGTATTGATTTATTTTTTGAACCGGGTGGCGATGTTGATCAGGCCTTAAATGAGGCCACTGCCGCTTTTAACCGTGCCCGCAGTACCTTGCCCGATATTATTGAGTCGCCGCGCCTCTTTAAGTTTGATCCGTCGCAATTGCCCGTCTATGAGTTTGCACTAACCTCAGAAACCCTCAGTGGCCGCCAGTTACGGGTCTTTGCCGATGAGGATTTGGATCGCGAACTCAGTATTGTCCCCGGTGTGGCAGGGGTAGATGTCTCTGGGGGGACGACTGAAGAAGTACGAATTCTTGTCGATTTGAATCGATTGCAGGCCACAGGCGTAGGGTTGAACCAAATTTTAACGGTGCTCAGCGATCGCAACCAAGATGTCTCCGGCGGACGCATTCGCGGCCAGACGGCAGAACCCTTAACCCGCACAGTGGGACGGTTTCGTAATGCCAGTGAAATTGAGAATGTGGTGCTGACGGGCGCCAATGGTCAGCGGGTCTATCTGCGGGATGTGGCGCAAGTCGTAGATGGTAGTGCCGAGCAGCGGGTATTTGTGACGCTCAATGGCCAACCTGCCGTTAAAGTCAGTATTCTTAAGCAGCCGGAAGCCAATACGGTGGAAGTGGCCGATGGTGTCAAGCGCCGCTTAGCAGAGCTACAGGCAGCCAATCTCGTGCCCCGCGATGCGCAGATCATTCCTGTCCTTGATGAATCTGTTTATATCCGCAACTCCCTGAACAATGTGATCACTGCAGGCCTGACGGGAACTCTGTTGGCGGCGATCGCGGTGCTGCTGTTCCTTGGCTCGGTGCGGCAAACCTTGATTATTTTGCTGGCAATTCCCCTGTCAACGATGGCCGCGATGTTGCTGATGGGGCTATTTAACTTCTCCCTTAATGTGTTTAGCTTGGGTGGATTGGCTCTCGGGGTGGGCATCGTTGTGGATAACGCCATTGTAATGTTGGAAACCTTGGCGGATATTGACCCCCACCACATGAGCCAAGAGCAGTACCTTGAGGAAGTGAAACGGCGTAGCCAAGGCATTGAATCAGCGCTTTTGGCCTCTACCCTCACTAACTTGGTCGCTATTTTGCCCTTTTTGTTGCTGGGGGGCTTGATTGCGCTGCTCTTCAATGAATTGATTTTAACGATTAGTTTTGCTGTTGCCGCATCGCTGCTGGTGGCACTCACAGTCGTGCCGGCCTTGGCCTCCCGCCTTTTAGGGGTGGGGGTGCAAAATCGTCTACGGCAAGTGGCCTTTATTCGCCTTTTTAATGAAAAGTTCCTCTGGCTGACGGGGCGCTATGAATGGGCCTTGGGGCAGGTGCTACGGGCACGCTGGCTGGTGGTTGGGCTGGCGATCGCCCTTCTAGGGGGAGGAAGTTGGCTTTTGGCCCAGCAAATTCCCCAAGAACTGCTGCCGCGCATTAATACGGGTCAAGTCAACCTCATGGCCATTTTTCCACCGGGAACCCCCCTACCCACCAGTCGCCGTGTCATGGAGGCAGTGGATCAGGTGCTGATGGCACAACCGGGCACAGAGGCGGTCTTTACTACCACTGGCGGTGCCCTCTTTGGCACGAATACGATTGCCAATCCCCTGCGAGCCAATAGCAACATCATTCTGCGGCGTGGGGTGAATGTGGATCGCTACATTACAGAAGCGACAAAAGCCCTTGATCAACTTAACCTTGTGGGGGTGCGGCTGCGCCTGAGTCCCGGCCAGGTGCGGGGGATTATTCTCACCAACTCACCTGTACGCGGTGCCGATGTGGATGTGATGCTACGGGGCAGTGATGAGCAGACCCTCAACCGCTTTGGTCGCCAAGTCCTCCAAGTCCTTGATGAAAAGGCCACATTGGTACGCTTTCGTCCCGATGCGGATCCTCGCCAGCCAGAAATTGCAATTCTGCCGGATTGGGAGCGCGTCAGTGAACTGGGGCTGAATACCCTCAACCTCGGTCAGACGATTCAAACCGCCTTGGAGGGGTTTGTGCCCACCCGCCTGCAACGGGGCGATCGCCTAGTGGATATCCGTGTCCAACTGGACAGTGAAAGCATTCAAACGCCCGCTGACCTGACAACGATTCCCCTTTTTACCGCCAATAACCGTCCCCTCCGCCTTGGGGATGTCGCTCGCATCGAACCCAGTCAAGCCCCCGGCGAAATTCGTCGCATTAACCAGCAGCAGGTCTTTATGCTAGCGGGCAATCTTGTTGAAGGTGCCAGTCTCAGTGCTGCCCTTGCCCAAGTGAATGACATTCTCAACGATCTGGAGTTTCCGCCGGGCGTCTCCCTGATGCCAAGTACGGCGGCTCAAGCCAATCAGCAATTGCAACAGGCCTTAGTGGTCTTAGGCAGTTTGGCGGCCTTTCTCGTGTTTGTGGTCATGGCGGTACAGTACAACTCGCTGCTTGACCCCCTAGTGATTATGTTTACCATTCCCTTGGCCTTGGCCGGTGGAATTTGGGGCTTGTACCTGACACGGACGGCCATTGGCGCCACGGTAATTGTCGGTGCCATTTTGCTCGTGGGCATTGTCGTCAACAATGCCATCATCATGGTGGAGTTGGCGAATGAGATTTACCGACAGGAGGGCTGTAGCCGTAGCCAAGCCATTCGCAAAGCTGCCCCTGCCCGTCTGCGCCCGATTATGATGACCACAATTACAACGGTGGTGGGGATGTTCCCCTTGGCATTAGGGCTAGGCGAAGGCTCAGAATTTTTGCAGCCCCTTGGCATTGTTGTGTTTTCTGGCTTGGCTGTGGCAACACTGCTTACCCTCTTTCTCATTCCCTGTTTTTATGTGATTCTGCATGGCTTTGAGCGTACCGCCCACCGCAGTCTTCCTAAGCCATTACCAGCCCCAGCCGTTCCCTCCACGAGTTCCTCCCCTGAGGAGCTTCAGGAGCGTTAAGCTGTAGGCCAACATTACTGTTTAGAGTGGTGGTGACGCCTCTGCCCAAGTGCTGTTGACCCTATTGCCGTTGGTCAAAATAGCCTCCTTGAGGTACGCCAAGTGAGCGTGTTTTACTGCAATCAACCGCTGCTCAGGGATGTCAGCCTCACGATTCAGCCGCGACAACTGGTGACCTTGATCGGTGCCTCTGGGTCTGGCAAGAGCTTACTGTTAAGCGGTTTGAACCGCTTTATTGAACTTTTTCCGAATCTCCATGTGATTGGCGAAATTCACTATCGGCAGCACGCCCTCAAGGAG
>NZ_DVEH01000099.1 GCF_015295825.1 Thermosynechococcus sp. M98_K2018_005 | reverse complement strand
CTAAACTAAATCCAAGAACGTAGCCACATTCGCCTAAAAAAGCCGTGGGGCGTCAGGGGTAGTCCTAAATACAGGGGGAGCCAGTAAAGGAAGCTCCCAACAATCACCCCGACGACGGCAATGCGTGCCCAGCGTGCCCACACTCCCCAATCGTGGCTGGCTTCCCAGACCAAAGCCAAGGTGATGAAACTATAGAGGGCAGCGGGGAGATAGTGATAGATAAAAACACAACGGCTCACCAGTGCCCAGGGCAGGAGATTGGCAGCATAGTTTAAGAGCACAAAGCGGCCGGCGAGGGCAGTTAATCCAAGGGGGAAAAGCGTCAACGTGGCCAAGGTGCCCAGCCACAGAAGGGGGGGATTAAAGAGGGCATAGACGGCATAAACCCATTGGGTATCTGCCATTGGTAGGGGCGGGCCAATGACCGGCACCGGTTCACTGAGGGTTCGCACTCGCTGAAAAAAGTAGCTCATGGGGCGCAGCAGGAGTGGCCAAGACCACCACGGCGAGCAGTAGGGATGGGCAGTACTGGCAACACTGCGGTGAAAGTCAAACATTTGGCGATGGAGGTCAAGTAGGCTCTGGTGGGGATGAAACTGGCGATGGGGTAGCCAGAGCAGGGTATAAACCACAAAGGTGACAAGGGGCAACAGTAGGCACATCTGCCACCACTGGTAGGGAGTCTTCCACTCAGCAGGCAGCGGCAACCTCTGCTGGAGAAGCCAGAAAAACCCCACCCCCAACAGAAATCCCAAGCCACTCCACTTCACAGCGACACAGGCACCAAAGGCAATGCCTGCGGCAATTAGCCAGAGCGATCGCGCGCTTCCTTGGTAGCGCAACCCCCAAAGCCAGAGAATTTGACCAACCACGCCAAAGAGCACCAGGGGCACATTGATAAGAGCATAGCGGGACTCCACCAAAAAGAGGCCATCGAGAGCAACGAAGCATCCCGACAACAGGGCAACTCGCGATCGCCGCGTCAGGAGATAGGCCAACACTGCCACTGCCACGGGAATCAGTGATCCCATCAAGGCATTCAAGCAGCGATAGCCCCAAGGGTGAAAGCCGCCCCCCAGCCAAATGCTCAGGGCAATCAGGTATTTTCCCAGAGGGGGATGGGCATCAAAGAAAGGGACACCGGCGAGATAGTTGCGGCCAAAGCGGGCAAAATAGACCTCATCAAATACCAGCGTGGGAAAGCGCGTCAGCCCCCAAAAGCGGGTAGCAAGGGCAAAGAGCCACAGCAGCAGTAGCCCCAAGGGCATCCTAAGCCGCTCCCTGCAACTCCGCTGTCCGCACCGCAATCCGTTGGCTGCGATCGCCCCGTTGAACGGTCAGGTTGAGAACTTGCCCCACAGCGGCACTATCGACAATGTCCTGCAATTGATCGGCACTGGTAATTCGTTCCCCATCCACGGCTGTAATCACATCCCCCCAGCGCAGACCAGCTTTTGCTGCAGGCGTATTGGGCAACACTTGCAGGACGAGAACGCCATTGACCTCTGGCAGAATCACTGGTGAGTTGGGGTTAGCATTGTTTTCCTTGGCCATTGCCGGCGTGAAGGTGGTCATTTGAATGCCAA
This sequence comes from Thermosynechococcus sp. M98_K2018_005, assembly GCF_015295825.1. Lineage (GTDB taxonomy): Bacteria > Cyanobacteriota > Cyanobacteriia > Thermosynechococcales > Thermosynechococcaceae > Thermosynechococcus. Next base: position 34,949 of record NZ_DVEH01000099.1, on the reverse strand, counting down.
TGTAAGCGTGTTGAATTTTCTCACCGCGAATCAGGCGCTGTTGCAGAGCTTTGGCCTTATTGATTGGAATGGCGAAGCCAATCCCCATGGCGTCGGCACGAATGGCAGTGTTAATGCCAATGACTTCCCCCTCTTCATTGAGCAAAGGCCCCCCAGAGTTGCCGGGGTTGATGGCCGCGTCCGTTTGAATAAAATCAAGGCGCTTATCGGGGATACCCACTTGGGCGCTGGAACGGTGGAGTGTACTGACAATGCCCAGTGTTACTGTGTTATCAAGGCCAAGGGGATTCCCGACGGCGATCGCCCAATCCCCCACTTTCACGTCACTGGAGTCACCAAGAGGCGCAGTGGGCAATGGTTCGGTGACCCCCTTCAGTTTGACAATCGCTAGATCAGATACCTCATCCACGCCGCGCACTTCTCCCTCAAAGACCCGGCCATCCTTGAGGCGCACCGTCACCGTATCTGCTTGACTCACCACATGGGCGTTGGTCATGACAATGCCACTGGGATCAATGATAAACCCCGACCCCTGACCCCGCAGCCGATCCTCTTGGGGGGGTAAGGCTAGACGGGGGAAAAATTGGCGAAAGAAGGGATCACTCAAGAGGGGATCCGGTGTGCGCACAATCGTGCGTTCGGTATCAATGCGAACAACCGCATCGCCAACCCGCTCCACTGCGGCTGCCACAAAACTATGGTGAGCCGCTGCTGCCCATGCCGGTGTACCGCTACTAAGGCACCAAACAAGGGCAAGGCCAAGGCAGCATTTGAGGGTCTGCTGAAGCAAATGGGCAAGGCGTTTCATCATTGGTGGCCTAAAGCGCAACAAAGTTCAACTCCCATTGTATCGAACGACACTAGAGCCGATGAGTCGTTTTTCACCCATGGCAAGTACAATTTCAGAGCAGCATCGCTGGTGGATTCTTATTTTGGCCATACCTACCCTATCTGTATCGGCCTCGTGCTCTTGGGAATAGTGATGATGGCCTATCAGCACCGATCTGCATCGCTATCTGCATAGTTTAAGGACAAGAGTTAATGTCACAATCGTAGAGGTACTTAAGTTTAGGGGCGGTATGCTGCGGATTGGCATCGTCGGGCTGGGACTCATTGGTGGTTCGCTGGGCATTGATCTGCGGGCAAAGGGGCATTATGTGGTTGGGTTGAGTCGGCGCCCTGAAACCTGTGAGCGGGCGATCGCCAAGGGTGCCGTTGACTGGGGCAGTACAGAGCCAGCAATTTTGCGTGCCCTTGATCTCGTGTTTCTCTGTCCCCCCATTGGCAGCATTCTCAGTGTGGCTCTCGACATTACCCCCTATCTCAGTCGAGAAACGGTACTGACAGACGTGGCATCCGCCAAGGGAGAAATTGTTCCTGCCCTCGAAAAACTCTGGCCCCGCTATGTCGGTGGGCACCCGATGGCCGGTACCGCAGAATCCGGCATTGAAGCGGCGCAAGCCCATCTCTTTGAGAATGCCCCCTATGTTCTCACCCCAACCCTCTACACTGACAGGGGGGCCATTGATTGTGTGGCTGGCGTGGTCAATGATCTCGGCGCCAAGCTACTCTATGCCACCCCATCGGATCACGATCGCGCCGTTGCTTGGATTTCCCACCTTCCCGTCCTAGTGAGTGCAGCACTGATTCTTGCTAATGCCCAAGAAGCCAATGAGCCGATTCGGAAGCTGGCACAGCAGTTGGCCAGCTCCGGCTTTCGCGATACCAGCCGTGTTGGGGGCGGCAATCCAGAGTTGGGACGGATGATGGCAGAATATAATCGCGCGGCGGTGCGCCACTGCCTGATCCACTACCGTGCCACCCTTGATGATCTGATTCGCCAAGTGGAACAGGAGAACTGGGAGCGGCTGCAAACAACCCTAGAACAGGCGCAAGCTTACCGCGAGCAGGTCTATCCCTCAGGAACGCCGCCGGTAGTTTAGACGACGCACAATCCAGTAACTGGCAGATAAGGCCAAGATGGCGATCGCCAGCCCCAGGAGCTTGGCGACAGTTTCCGGTCGACTAATATCCAGAATGATGAGTTTACGGGCAATCGCAATTAAAGACGTAACAATCACCAGCTCCACAATTTGCGAGGAGACATGGGTTTTCAGGTAGGCGGTAATATTTTCGAGAATCTCCAAGGCAACAAGGACATTGAGAAACAAACCAAAGATCTTCACCAGCTCAAGGCTAAATTGACCCAGCGGTGGTGAGAACAAGTCTGTGACCAAAATCCGCCCCAAATCAAGGATGGCGACAATGACCACAATCAACATCCCGATCGCCAACACGCGGGTTGCAACCCCCTCCATCTGAGTGAGCAACTGCAAAAACCGCTGATTGTCCTGAAGTAGAAGGCTCGTCTCTTGCCAAAAGAGAATCAAAGGCCGTAGCCAGCGTCGCATCCCTAGGCCTCAGCCAGAAGAACAAGGGGAGTGTAGGCCACTGGTGCCACCAAACGGGTCTCTAAGCCAAGTTGCTGAAACGACACTTGCAGTTCCTCAAGGGTTCCCTGAACTGAGAGCAGTCGCGGTAGCCATCCCTGAAGGCGGAGGGTACCATTGCCAGCGGTAGTGATCATTACCTTGGGCTGAAGCCATTGCCCCAATTCCAATACCGTTTTGCCCCCCTTGAGAATCGCACCTACGATGGGTAAACAGACATCCAACAGAGGCGTAATCACCACATCCACCTTGCCATAGGTGCGCAGCCACAAATCATGACAGCCGTGGGGTTCATAGTAAAGACTTTGAGTGCCCCAGCGCAGAACGTAACCATTTTCCTGTTGACTAGGGCCGATACTGGCGCCCTTGGTGGCTTGGATCGTGAGATCGCGGTACGTGTAGGTTTGGTGGGGGCTAAGGGAAATCACCGTTTCAAAGCCAAGGCTCTGGGCAATTTTGGCGGCACTGGGGGAGGCAATGACCGGTAGGGCGCGATCGCAGGTGCGGAGGGTAGGTTCATGGCAGTGATCCGGTAGCCCTTGGGAGAGCAAAATGCAATCCACATCGGTCGGTAGGACACAGGGGCGCGATCGCTCCGCCTGAAACAGCCACGGCGTGTTGCCAAAGGTCAATGCCCCCACAAACCACGGATCAACCAAAATCCGCGTATTCCCCAACTCCCATAACCAAGTATTACTCTCCAACCACGTTAACTGCATTGCCCTGCTCCTACAGGAACCGCGCCAAGGTGTTGTAAATCAGTAAGAAGATGTTGCCCATAACCACACAACCCAACCCCACTAAACCACAAATGAGCAGCGCTGTCACACCCCCTAATCCCGCTTGCAAGAGGGGCACAGAAAAGAGGACTGCCCCTGAAATGACCGCAATGATCAACTGCTCCCAGTGTTCAATCCAGCGCTTGTACTGCAAAAACACCAAGAAGGCAAATAGAGCACCAATTAGCCCCGCACTCACACCAACGGGCAACTGCCAAGCCGTCATCAAACTAAAAATCATCAACCCCAAGGCCGTCATTTCAAAGCCCGTAAAGCCAGCGCCAATGAGAATTTTCAATGCCGGTAAGGGGGGCGCAGGCTGGCGGGGCGGTTTTGCTTTCGGACGCGGTGTGCTGGTGGGTGGCGTCACCGGTGCAGGTGAAGGAGGGGGTGCCGGTTGTGACACTACGGGTGGCGGGGAAGGAGCTGGCGTTACTGGTTGTGGTGCTGGGACAGGGGTAGGGGAAGCATTTAAGTCTGCTAAAACCTCTGCCGCCGATTGGTAGCGATCGCTAGGAGCGGGTTGTAGCATGCGATCGAGAATGGCTTGCAGTTTTGGACTGACTTGGGCATAGGAATGCCAATGCCAGCGGTTGTTATAGGCATCGAATAGCTCACTGGGATCTTTACCCGTCAGCAGTACAATACAGGTCACCGCCAAGGCATAAAGATCTGAACTGGGATAGACCCGTTCCCCCCGTGCTTGTTCCGGTGGCCCATAGTATTGGGTATAAATACCCGTAAAGTGTCCTTGTTGTCCCCCTGCTTGGGAAATCTGCTTCACCGCACCAAAATCCAGCAGGTAGAGCCGCCCTTGGCCGGGAAGCTTTGTCTTGCTGGGGTGCTGGCGCATAATATTCGAGAGCTTGATATCACGGTGGATCGAGCCGTGGTCATGGACGTACTGCAACACAGGTAGGAGTTCCCGCAGCACCTGCCGCACGTCTTCCTCACTAAAGGGCCCCTTTTCTTGCAGTTCATCCTCGAGGGTTTCGCCGTCAATATATTCCTGTACCAAGTAGAAATACTGCTCTACCTCTTGTCCATCCACACTGGGGACTTCTTCAGCAAAAAATGCCAGTAAATCAGGAATCTGAGCATGCTGCCCCAGTTGATCGAGAACTTGACCCTCTCGCTCAAAAAGTTCCAGCGCCTTTTGCCGGCTCTGGGGATCGGACACGTTGGGACGAAATTGCTTAATCACACACTCACGCCGACCGGGGGTATCCAAATCCCGTGCTAGATAGGCCGCCCCAAATCCCCCCTGACCCAAAACCCGCTCTGCAACGTATCGTCCCCGTAGAATCAAGGGCATCCCACAGGCCGTACAAAACCGCTCCGCCACGCGACTGTAGCGTTTGTTGGGGTTGTCTAAGTCTGGAACATCGTTTTGAGGACAACGACAGTAGGGACGGGTGCAGTAGACAAGCATGGCAGGGGTGGCGCGATCGTTTCCTTGATCATCATAGTGCTGTCATGGCAGGCACGGCTGAATCAAAGACCCAATACTTTTTGGGCGCACACCGAGTAAAGCTGATGGTCGGACTCGAACCGACGACCTACTGATTACAAGTCAGTTGCTCTACCAACTGAGCTACACCAGCATTACTCCTTAGTGTACTATGCTTTGGCAGCAGCGGGAACCCTGAGCATTTGCAAATGAAACTGACAATTATTATCTTGTACCTTTCATCATACCCTTCATTGTGAACTACAACGAGCATCCACAAAACCGAGGAAAATAAGCTAAATTCTGATTACAGCCTTGCTCTCAAAGATGGAATACATAACTGGCTTTCACTGTTGTGAACGTGTTCCATCCACGGGAAGGGGGTTGTAGTTTGCTGTGGCAGTTGCACGCCTGTGATTATCCTGCACCTGTTAGACCCTTGGAAACGTACCCCAATCAAAACATGGCGTTTCCCGATTAAAACGACCATCCGTATTGGTCGTGCCGCAGATAATGATGTGATTCTCAATGATATTCTCATTAGTCGCTATCATGCTGAACTGTGTTGCTATCGGGATCCAGCAAATCTCGGGCGTTGGTATCTCAAAAGTTTGGGGGCGATCGGGACGTTTGTCGATGGTCGCCTTGTCGATGAGAGCAAACTTGCCAGTGGCAGCCTCATTCAGCTAGGACCCACAGGCCCAATTCTTGAATTCCACGAGCAAACCTTTCGCCGCAGTGTATCCACCCTCAGCGAGTGTACCCATGCCGGTAATATGCCGGGGAATCTGTTTTGCATTCATTGTGGTCAACCCCTCAATGTGCAGCGCACCGTACGCAACTATCACATCCTGCGCCTTTTAGGGCATGGCGGCATTGGCACAACCTACTTGGCCTGTGAAGCGCAACCCCCCGAGGGATGGACTGGCAGGGTACCGGAGGTGCGGGTTCTCAAGGAACTGCGGTCTGATATGGAGGACAATGAGAAGGCACAGGAACTCTTTGAACGGGAAGCTCGCATTCTGCAACTTCTTGACCATGCAGGGATTCCCCGCTTTTATGACTTTTTTGTTGAGGATGGGAAAAGCTATTTGGTCATGGAACTCATTCATGGCATTGACCTGGAGCGCTGGGTACTGCGCAATGGCACGGTGCCGATTCCTCAGGCGGTGCAGTGGATGATTCAAACCTGCGGTGTCTTGGACTATCTGCACAATCAGGATCCACCCGTGATTCACCGGGATCTCAAACCCAGTAACCTACTGGTGCGATCGCGCGATAACCAAATTGTTTTGATTGACTTTGGGGCGGTCAAAGAACTGGGGCATTCCCCCAGTGGCACCCGCATTGCTGTGGAGGGCTACAGTGCCCCGGAACAGATGAGGGGCAAACCCACTATTCAGTCGGATGTGTTTGCTGTGGGCGGAACCCTAGCCTTTCTACTGTTGGGGGAGAGTCCGATTCGTTTCTATCGCCACCGGGATGGCTTTCATCGCCTTGATGTTTCGGATCGCCCCGAGATTCCTGACCCCTTGAAACAGGTGTTGCACCGTGCTACGGCTCCTCTGTTGTCTGATCGCTACCCTTCCGCGATCGCCCTGGCTAAAGCCCTCAAGGAAGCCCTTGCGGAACTGCCCCAAGAATCTTTGCAAGTTTAACGTGATCGTCAATTCCTATGATTTATCTGCCGGTTACTGCTCTACTCTTTGTGCTGCTGCTACTGTCGCTGCCTTTCCTTTGGCTAGCGATCGCCCTCGATACCGTACAAGTGGCCGTTGCCAAGTTGGGCTTTTCACCCACTGCTGCCTCAGTGCTACTGCTGCTTGTGATTCTCGGCAGTACGATTAATATCCCCCTCTATGAGCGGGTTTCTACGGTGGCCATTGTTCCCGACTTTGAAGAACTCTGGTTAAGTCGGTTTTGGGGCATTCCTCTGCGCAAAATTGAGCAAAAGACGATTGTGGCGCTGAATGTGGGGGGCGGCTTGATCCCGACGGTGCTAGCCCTCTATCAATTTACCCGCGTCAGTCCCTTGGCGATTCTCTTGGTGACGGCGATTGTGGCCGCTGTCAGTTATTACGCTGCTCAGGTGGTACCGGGGATTGGTATTCAAATGAATGCTTTGATCGCCCCCCTAACAGCAGCAATGACGGCCATTTTGATTTCCGGGGGCGTAGCGGCAGCACCCATTGCCTTTGCCGGAGGTGTGCTGGGAACGCTGATTGGTGCAGATTTACTCCACCTACGGGAAATTGAGCGGATGTCGGCGGGAGTGCTCAGTATTGGTGGCGCGGGTGTCTTTGATGGTATTGCCTTATGTGGGTTATTTGCACTGCTATTAACTTAGGCATACCCGCAGTAGGAATGACCATGATAAAGTGCTGGATGGAATGCTAAAACCTGTGAGAAGGGATCTATGGGTCTGCTGGCTGGCTATCAATTTGTCAAGGATTTAGAATCCGCTGGGGCATTGGCACTCTTTGTTCCCCCGGAGGGCGGTTTTGAGGGTCGTTATCAACGGCGACTGCGCTCCAAAGGCTATACCACCTTGCACATGAGCGCACCGGGCTTGGGGGATTTAGCAGCCTACCTGACTCAAGAGCACGGGATTCGTCCGGCTCACACGGGCAAAGAAGACATTCGCGTTTATTTCCAGCCCCCCCTAGTGACCTACCACTTGGAAAACCTGCCCCCCAATGCCAAGGGACTAGTGCTCTGGCTGATTGATGGCAAGCGGCTCTCAAGGCAAGAATTTGCCTACTTGGCACAGTTGACCCAGACCCTACCGAAGTTCAAAGTGGTGGTGGAAGTGGGGGGCGATCGCTATGTGCGCTGGGAACCCCTTGCTGATTGGGTCACTGCTGCTTAAGACCGGACACTTCTTGCGTCAATCAACAAACTGCCCACTTGCCCCTTGACAGTCCCCTTAAAACCCTGAAGGATATAGGCCAAGAGGGTGCGATCGCGCTGTATCAAAAATAACCATTGGGGAAGGGACGATGACCTCGAATTCCGATATTTCAGGGAAGAAAATTGCAGCCGGCCTCTGCGGTATCCTCTTGGGTACCCTTGGCATTCACAAATTTGTGCTTGGCTACAACACCCAGGGCTTGATCATGCTGTTGGTGAGCCTTTTAACCTGCGGTTTGGCTGCCCCTATCATGGGCATCATTGGCCTGATCGAGGGCATTATCTATCTCACCAAGAGTGATGAAGAGTTCTATAGAACATACATTGCGGGCAAAAAAGGCTGGTTCTAGGAGCTAGGGCTGGTTCGGGGGCGATCGCCGACAGGGAGCCTAGGGCTATCGTTGGCCTGTTAAAATAACATGCGCGGCATTTACTTTTTGCATTACTGAGTCAACCACCAGCGTCTTCTGCATATCCATTGCAGCCCAGCAGTGACCTACGAACCCCTGCATCACAAATATCGTCCCCAACGCTTTGCAGATCTAGTGGGTCAAGGGGTGATCGCCACCACACTGACCCAAGCCCTACTTAAGGAGCGCATTGCCCCCGCCTATCTCTTTTGTGGTCCGCGAGGCACGGGTAAGACCTCTAGTGCCCGCATCTTGGCCAAGTCCCTTAACTGCCTGAAGAGTCCCAAGCCTACCCCCAACCCCTGTGGCCAGTGCGAAGTTTGTCGGCAGGTGGCCAATGGCACCAGTTTAGATGTGATTGAAATTGATGCTGCCAGCCACACCGGGGTGGACAACATTCGCGAACTAATTGAGAAGGCGCAATTTGCCCCCGTGCAGTGTCGCTACAAAGTCTATGTGATTGACGAATGCCTCACGGGTGATTCCCTCGTGCTGACCCAAGAGGGGCTGATGAGGATTGATGATCCAGCGATTAGGGGCAAGCAGGTGCTCAGCTATAATGAGCAAAGCGGCCGATGGGAGTTCAAGCGAATTGTCCGCTGGCTTGATCAAGGCACCCGCAATGTCTTGGAAATTCAGACGACCCATCGTAGGGTCAGGTGTACTGAAAATCACCTCATTAGGACGGATCGGGGATGGATAGCCGCAAGGGACATCACAGTAGGAATCCGAATCTTGTCGCCGTTTTCGCCTGTGTTAAAGGCAAGGCTGGACAAAAGACTGTCTCGATGGCTTGGCTCTCTCAAATCACCTTGGAAGGACTGGCTTAGTGGTACTTGGACGGCGGTTTGCTCAGCCTTAGCCCACAGGGCAGCCCCCAAATCCAGTTTCACACTGAAGGCTACTTCAAGGACGAGAACTCCCTCATCGCTGAGTGGCTTACCAATCTGGGATACACCGCAAAAGTCCAATCCTACACAAGAGTACGTACTAAAAAGCAGTACAACTACATTATTGCCTTGGGAGCAGACGCTACCCGCAGCTTCTTGGCAGACATCCGACAGTTTTCCATCTCTGCCATGGAATACAAGTTTGGAGACGGTCGTCTCTGTGACCCCCGCTGGGACTGAGCCAGTTTATGACATTGAGGTGGAAGATAACCACAACTTTGTTGCCAATGGGCTATTGGTGCATAACTGCCACATGCTCAGTGTGTCGGCCTTCAATGCCCTCCTCAAAACCCTAGAAGAGCCGCCGCCCCATGTCGTCTTTGTCCTTGCCACCACGGATCCGCAGCGAGTCCTGCCAACCATTATTTCCCGCTGTCAGCGCTTTGATTTTCGGCGGATTCCCCTAGGGGAGATGGTTGCCCACCTTCAGCACATTGCTGCCAAGGAGCAAATTGACATTGAGCCTGAGGCCTTGATGCTGGTGGCACAATTGTCCCAAGGGGGATTGCGGGATGCTGAAAGCTTGCTGGATCAGTTGAGCTTATATCCTGAACGGATCACGGTAGAACATGTATGGCAACTCGCCGGGGCGGTACCAGAACAGGATCTGCGGCAATTGTTGGCGGCGATCGCCCGTCGCGATGCAGTGGCCGTTCTCGAACACACCCGCCAATTACTGGAACGGGGTCGCGATCCGCTGACGATTCTGCAAAATCTGGCCAGTCTCTACCGTGATTTGCTCTTGGCGAAAACCGTCCCTGAACGGCAGGACTTGGTAGCCCTGACAGCAGAAACTTGGCAGGCTTTGATTGCCTTTGCTGAGGGATGGTCAGTTGAGGAGATTCTGCACGCCCAACAACATCTGCGCACCTGTGAAAGCCAAATCAAACAGAGCAATCAACCCCGTCTCTGGCTGGAAATCAGTATTCTGGGGCTGATGACGGAGACGGCACCCCAATCCACTCTGCCCAATGTAGCGCCCATTGCCAGTCCAAAACTCACGATTGTCTCGCCCCCTAAGCCTGACCCCCCAGTCATTGCTGCATCCCCGAAGGAATCGGAAGTTAAACAGGCTCAAATTAAAGACACGAAAGACACGGTTGCGCCAACTCCCAAACCCAAGCCAACCCCTGAACCGCGCGCCGATCATACCGAACCTGTGTGGGAACAGGCACTACAGGTCTTGCAGCAGATGCAAATGAGCACCTATGCTCTGCTCTCGCAACATGGTCATCTGCGACAAATTAGCGATCGCGAGGTGCACATCGGCATTGTTAATCAAACACTGTTAAATCTGACGAAGAATAACCAAGCCAAAATTGAAGCCGCCTTTTCCCAAGTTCTAGGCCGCCGCATCAAAGTCACCTTTGAGATTGCTCCCCTACCCCACAAAACCGCGCCTGCGCTAAAAACCAAGGGGCCACCGCAATCCGCTGTCGTCGTTCCCTTTCGGCCACGGGAAGAATCACCGCTACCCTCCGTAGAACCAACCCCTGCTCCCCCGTCACCCCCTCTCACCACTGCCCCGGACCCTGTGCGTGAATCCGCCGAAAAACTAGCACGATTCTTTAACGGGGTGGTTATTCGCTTACCCGATGAGGGAGAAAGTCCAGACACCCCAATTGCTGAAGCGTTTGAAGAGGATGAGCTTGAGTTTTAGAGTGCCGTTGTAAGCGTCCCATGCTTCTAGTGATGCTAGACCTGATAATCTATTGGGAAACAGCAAGGTGCAACTCAATTTTCGGCTCTGAGCCAAGGGGGGTCTGAAGCTGCGCCTGTAACTCCGCCACCGCCGTCAAAAAGGTTGTCAAGTCTAGGCTGCAAAAGTCTGGATCACACTGTTCAAGGCGACGCCGCCCTTCCCCCAACAACAAAATCGCTCCCCGCTGGTTGCCCCGACTCAGGTGATAGCAGGCCACGGCAATCTGCAGCAGGCCTTGGTAAAAGGTGCGCTCGGGTTCACTGGCCTCTAACCAGAGAGCTTCGAGGGTGTCATGACAGGCATAGAATTCGCCGCTGTTGAATTGAGTGATGGCTAGGGCAAGCTCAGGACGCATCATTGATTGGGAAAGCGCAATGGGCGATAATAGTAAAGAATCATGACATTTTTTAACGAATATCGGCAGAGCTTGTGCAACATCCTCGAACTGTCTCTGATACCAAACGCGCCTTTTATGCGGCTCATACGCGACCGATTCACTCGATCTACCGTCGCTTTATTGAAGAACTGCTGGTCGAAATCCACTTGCTGCGCGTCAATGTAGATTTTCGCTACTCTCCCCTATTTGCCCTTGGGGTTGTTACCGCCTTTGACCAATTTATGGAGGGGTATCAGCCCGAGGGCGATCGCGCCAGTATTTTCCATGCCCTCTGTGTGGCTGAGGAAATGAACCCGCAACAGCTTAAGGAGGATGCCGCCAGTTGGCAACAGTATCAAGGCTGCCCCTTGAGTCAAATCCTGGATGAACTTAACAGTAACCAACCCAGTGCCCCCCTCAACAGCCTCAACCACGCGGGCAAATATAGCCGCCTTCATGCGGTGGGACTCTATGCCTTCCTTCAGGAGTTGGCGGGGAATCTGACAACAAATCTCAACGAAACACTGGATCAACTCGCTCCCGTCATTAAGCTGCCGATTGAGAAAGTCAAGCGCGATCTCGAACTCTACCGCAGCAACCTCGACAAAATCAATCAGGCTCGCAGTCTCATGAAAGAACTTGTGGAGCAAGAACGCAAGCGCCGTGCTCAGGAGGCCCCTTCCCCCCCGCTGTAGATGCCAGTTCCGATGCCCCCGCTTGATCCGCCCCAACTCATTACCCTCGATGCGGTCGGCACCCTCTTTGGCCTACGGGAATCCGTGGGTACCGTTTATGGTCGCTTTGCTGCCGAAGTCGGGGTTCAAGTGGATCCAGCCGCATTGGATGTGGCCTTCTTTAAGGCCTTTAAGGCCGCCCCGCCCTGCGCTTTCCCTGATCTTGAGGCTTCACAACGGGCAAAGGCAGAATTGCGGTGGTGGCAACGGGCTGCAGCAGACACATTTCGCCGCGTGGGCGTCTTGGATCAATTTGCTGATTTTGATACGTTTTTTGCCCCTGTCTTTGCCTACTACGCCACAGCTGAACCTTGGTCTGTTTATGAGGATGTCTTGCCTGCTTTGAAGGATTGGCAGGCGCAGGGGATTCCCTTGATGGTGGTGTCGAATTTTGATAGCCGTTTGTATGGTGTTCTCGAGGCCTTGGGGTTAGCGCCGTTTTTCCAGGAGGTGTGGATTTCTAGTGAAGTGGGAGCGGCAAAACCGGATCGGCTAATCTTTGAGCGGGCAGTGACCCCCTATGGGACGTCTCGGGTGTGGCACATTGGCGATAGTTGGGAGGATGATGTCCTCGGTGCCCAAGGCGCTGGTCTCCAAGCAATTTGGCTGCGGCGCGATCGCCCATTGTTGCCGGATCCAGCCCCCAACCAGAGCCTAGCCGTGCCCCAAATTACTGACCTCACAGGTGCGCAAGTTATACTGAGGAGGACAACATCATGACGGAATCAGCGGTGACAAGCCAAATTTGTATTCTGGGTGGTGGTTTTGGCGGGCTTTATACCGCCCTCCGCCTTGCTCAATTTCCTTGGTCTGCGCCTCCAGAGATCACCCTTGTAGATCACAGCGATCGCTTTGTGTTTACTCCCCTCCTTTACGAATTAATTACGGGGGAGCTACAGGCGTGGGAAATTGCGCCGCCCTTTGTGGAGTTGCTTAAGGATACACCAGTAGTCTTTCATCAGGGAACGGTGACCGCTATTGATCTCAAGGCAAAAACAGTTCACTTGAGCGAGGGCAAGCCCCTCACCTATGAAAAATTGGTTCTCGCCCTAGGGGGGGAAACGCCGAAAAACAGTATCCCCGGTGTGGCAGAGTACGCCGTAACCTTCCGTACCCTCAGTGACGCCTACCGTCTGGAAGAGGCGCTGCAACGCTGTGAGCGCTCCGATCGCGATCGCATTCGCGTTGTCGTGGTTGGCGCTGGTCCGAGTGGGGTGGAATTGGCCTGTAAACTGGCGGAGCGCTTGGGGAGCCGAGGGCGTATTCGCCTTGTGGATCGCAACACCGAGATCCTCAAGTCTTCCCAAGAATTTAATCGCAAGGCGGCTCTGCGTGCCCTTGAAGAGCGGGGGGTTTGGATTGATTTGCAAACAACTCCGGTTGCTGTCACTGCTGATCGGATTTCCCTGCAATACAAAGACCGTGTTGATGATCTGCCCGTTGATATTGTCCTATGGACCGTGGGTACAGCGGTTTCACCCGTGATTGCTGCCCTTGATTTGCCCAAAACGTCCACAGGGCGCCTTCAGGTGATACCCACATTACAGGTTGTTGATCACCCAGAGATTTTTGCCCTTGGGGATGCTGCGGATGCCGTGGATGAGCAAGGCCAAGCGATTCCCCATACGGCGCAGGCGGCTTTTCAAGAGGCGGATTATGCCGCTTGGAATCTTTGGGCCAGTCTGAGCGATCGCCCGCTACTTCCCTGTCGTTATTCCCATCTCGGTGAAATGCTCACCCTCGGTACCGATCGCGCTGCCTTGGCAGGGCTGGGACTGACCCTCGATGGTCCTCTAGCCTACTTGGCACGGCGACTGGCCTACCTCTACCGCATGCCCACCCTTGAACATCAACTGAAGGTGGGGTTGAACTGGATGGCGAAGCCAATTTTGGATCTGTTGACCGGCACCGTGAACTAGAACGTGTGCGCATCCTTGGCCTAGACCCCGGCCTTGCTACCCTTGGCTATGGCTGTATTGAGATCCACGGTAACACCTGCCAAGTGTGTGATTTCGGCGTGATCACAACTCCTACGGCTGCCCCGATGGGCGATCGCCTCCAGAGTCTCTACACCGATCTGCACACGCTAATTCCTGCCCTCCAACCGGATTTAGTGGCTTTGGAGCGCCTCTTTTTCTACAAAATGAGCCATACGATTGTGGTTGCTCAAGCACGGGGCGTAATTCTTTTAGTCCTGAGTCAACTGCACTGTCCCCTAATGGAATTCACCCCTCCCCAAGTGAAGCAAGCCCTCACTGGCTATGGCAATGCTGCAAAAATAGACGTTCAACAGGCGGTGCAACGGGACCTCCATCTCAGCACGCTTCCCAAGCCCGATGACGCTGCCGATGCCCTAGCGATCGCCCTCACGGCCAGTCGTCACTGCAACGGTATCAACACTTAACCAAGCCACCTCCACTGCTTCACTGAGCCATTGACGCGTTTTTTGATCCAGAAGATCATCGTCTGCGAGTACCCATTCCTGAACCTGCGCTAGACTGTGGCCTTCGGCACGGCAAATCGTAATCACGCCGGCGATCGCTGCCACCACCACCTCTTCACTGACAGGCTGCCGGCTGAGGGCCGCTATTTCTTCGAGACTCCTTGGAATGGGATAATGCATAGAGCAACAGGGCAATTCTGAGAACTCGTAAATTCTGCTTAAACTGTTTAGTACAGTGCAGTTTACGCCAAATCGTACCGTTGTCAAGCTCCTTAGCCGACTTTTCAAACAAAATGCAAGAACTTCTATACCTTGAGGTGCCCACTCCCGATACCGCAGCGGTTATTCACTGGCTGCATCACACCTTTGAGCCACGCATTGGCGCCATTATACCCAAATCGAGCGGCGGCTGTTGGCGGGTTTCCAGTAGCACCACAGAACTCGCCATTTTCCTGTGGAGTGTGCAACGCACAACATACCTCAAGGTGATGCGCTGGGGAGAGCAGCCTTTGCCGCAGGAGCGTGCCTGTGTCCAACAGCTTCAGCGGGAGCTGCGTTTGGCCTTTCCCCTCAAACCTGCGGTGCTTCCGCCTTGGCCTGCTGACAAGACGATTTTTGAAGCCTTGGCCGAGCACTATCCGCTGACCGTGAAATACTTCCAACGCATGCCCCAAGGTGAGGCGGATTTAGAGCGGGTCTATTGGTGGGAGCAACGCTGGCGGTACCCCACGCCTCCGCTTCCGGTATTGCACACTGCAACGACGCCCTGTGATCCCCCTCGCTACGATCTAGTTTATGTGGGGGGTGCCTTGGGGGTGATCCACGCAGCAGTGATGGCGCGGTTGGGCTATCGGGTGTTGGTGATCGAGCGGTTGCCCTTTGGCCGGATGAATCGGGAGTGGAATATCTCCCGCATGGAATTTCAGAGCCTGATTGATCTGGGCTTGTTTACAGCTGCGGAGTTTGAGAGCCTGATTGCCCGCGAGTACCGCGATGGCTTTAACAAGTTCTTTGATGCCACTAGTCCTCCCCATTGTCGGGCACCCATACTGCACACCCCGACGGTTCTCAATATTGCCCTCGACTCGGCAAAATTCCTGCATCTGTGCGGTGAGAAACTGCGCCAAGCGGGCGGTGAGATTTGGGATTGGACAGAATTTGAGACCGCTACGATTCATCCGAATGGTGTGGTTCTGCAAACCCAGCACCGCCAGACCCAAGCACAGCGACAGGCGATCGCCCGTGTCCTCGTGGATGCGATGGGGACTGCCTCCCCCATTGCCCGTCAACTGAACGGTGGTCGTACCTACGATAGTGTTTGTCCGACGGTGGGGGCGATCGTCAAAGGCATTGCCCCGCAGGTTTGGGATGGCGATTATGGCGATGTACTCTTTAGCCATGGTGATATTTCGCGGGGACGGCAACTCATTTGGGAACTGTTTCCGGGGGCAGGGGAAGAGCGCACGATTTATCTTTTTCACTATCACCATATTCAGCCAGAGTTTCCCGGCTCTTTGCTGGAACTTTACGAAGACTTCTTTACGATCTTGCCGGAGTACCGCCGCTGCGATTTAGATCAACTGACTTGGGTCAAGCCGACGTTTGGTTACATCCCCGGCTACTTTAGCCACCACCGGGGCGATCGCGCCGTGGCATTTGATCGCGTCTTGGCCATTGGCGATGCCGCCTCACTGCAATCCCCCTTAGTATTTACCGGCTTTGGCTCGCTGGTGCGCAACCTGCCACGCTTGACGGATCTACTGGATACCGCCCTGCGTCATGACCTTGTGCAAAAGCAATTTCTCAACCAAATTCGCGCTTATCAGAGCAATACAGCGGTGACATGGCTCTTCTCGCGGGGAATGATGGTACCTAGCGATCGCCCCCTCCCGCCAGAGCGGGTGAATGCCATGCTCAACACCTTTTTTGGCATTCTCGGACAGGAATCCCCCGAATTGGCTGATCGCTTTATCAAAGACCGTGCTGGCTGGCTCCCCTTTAACCGTATGGCACTGCGAGCTGCTTGGCAAAACCCTGGCCTCCTTTGGTGGATCTACGAAATGGTGGGGGTTGGGGATCTGCTGCATTGGCTGCAAAGCTACCTCAGTTTTAGCTTGGATGCCCTGTACCATGCCCTCTTTGGGTTTTGGCTGCCCCCCTTGGTGCGCCGTTGTCAACCGTGGCTAGAACCCTTGGCACCGCAACTTTGGTTTTGGCTCTTGGTGCACAGCTATGCCCTGAGTTATTCTGTGGGGCAACCCCGCCTTGAGCGTCCTTTGGCACCGCTGCCAACCCCTAGAGTTGATCAAGCCGTTTCCCCTCGCTAACCTTGGGAACAAAGGTGTTGCGGAGAGAATGACGGTGAATGCAGCAGAGCAGGCAGTGACGGTGCAGATGGCCAGCAAATTGGGGGCGATCGTTCACCTCTTTAAGCAGTGCAATCCAGATCTGCGCGCAGACCTGCACCCTTGGGCTGATGACCCCCACACCCGCAACTGGGTCGATCCGGATTCCATTGACATTGGCTTTCACCTACCGGGCTGGAGTCGCCGCTGGCAAGCCCGCAGTTTGCTTCTGCAAATTCGCCTCTATGGCGATCCAGATTCTCCCCAACGCCGTGCCATTGGTTTAGACATCGTGGGGTTTAGCTATATGAGTGAGCAGTGGCGGTTCAGTAGTATTGGTCAGGGGGTTTTTAGTGGCAACAATTTGCCCAGCGAAGATCTGCAAGACCAACTGCGCGCCATTAGCCATGAAATTATTGCTGTCCTAAATACCTAACTTTTTCCAAAAACATCTGGCAATGGTGGATTCAACCTTGTCCTTTTTGCGGGGCACACTGGCGGCCCTGTTTCCGATTGGTGCCATTCCCATCTTTTGCACCCTCACGGCAAAACATCCGCCCAAATACCGTCGCCAGCAAGCTAAGCAAATTGCCCTCAATGTCTTTACCGTTTTGGTTACATTCTGGCGATTGCTGTGCAGTTGATTGCCGACGGCAGTCTGGAATTCGTCAGGGCAAGCCTATATCAAACTCGCTAAACTAAGCATTTGAGCAAATTGATGTCATTCCCTTGCACCATGACGCTACTACGCCTTTTTGTCTATGGCACCCTTAAACCTGGCTATCAACCCCATGACATCCTCTGTCGGCCTTGGCTAAGTGCCCATCAACCAGCGCTGGTAAGAGGCCGCCTTTATCACCTACCGATGGGGTATCCCGGTCTGACAACTGAGGAAGGTTGGGTGCAGGGGGAGTTACTGATCTTTAATGATCCACCTCCCAGCGTATTGGCGCGGCTGGATGCTTTTGAAGGCTATAACCCCAACTTGCCTCCCGACATGAATGCCTACCATCGCCAAGAGGTGCCAGTGTATGACTTAAATCATCAACCTTTGGGCAGGGCATGGGCTTACCTCATGAGCACTGAACACGTGCGGGATGTGAACGGCGAGTGGCTGCCAGAGGGGGTGTGGAATTTGCCAACGGATCTACGTGCCTAGGTTTTTTTTGCGGTTTTGGCAGTGGTTTTCGCAGGCTTGGCGGGGGTGACATGGAGTTCTTTGAGTTGCTGCGGTTCGACACTGCTGGGGGCACCGGTGAGGAGACAACGCGCTTGCTGGGTTTTCGGGAAGGCGATCGTATCGCGAATCGAGTCTTCACCCGCTAGAAGCATGACGAGCCGATCTAGACCATAGGCAATGCCACCGTGGGGAGGCGTGCCAAATTCAAGGGCCTCCAACAGAAAACCAAATTTTTCTTGAGCCGCCGCTTCATCAAGGCCAATGGTTTCAAAGACGCGGCGTTGTAACTCCGACTGATGAATGCGCAAACTGCCGCCGCCCACTTCGTAGCCGTTGAAGATGAGGTCATAGGCTTGGGCACGGGCGGTTTTGAGATCTTCAAGGTCGGCGGGATGGGGTGCCGTAAAGGGGTGGTGCAGGGCCTCAAGGCGTTTTTCCTCAGCATTCCACTCAAACATGGGGAAATCAACCACCCACAGGAGATGGGTTGCTGTTGGATCGATGAGGTCAAATTCACGGGCAATGGTCTGGCGCAGGCGATCGAGGGTTTTATTCACCGTTGCAGTGTCCCCTGCCCCAAAGAGGAGGAGATGTCCCGCCTCGGCACCCGTGCGCTCTAGGAGCGTGGCTTTCTGCTCTGGGGAGAGGTTATCCTTGATGGCACCAATGGTGTCAATCTCGCCGTTGTCGCGAACGCGGATATAGGCCAGTCCCTTGGCGCCGGCAGTGGTGGCCTCTTGGAAGAGATCGCCACCGGGTTTAATGCGCACGTTGGAGATGCGGTCGTTGCCATTGGGAATCGGCAAAATTTTCACCACGCCCCCTTGGGCGATCGCCCCACTAAAGACTTTGAAACCAGAGTCTTTCAGAATATCGGAGACATCCACTAGTTCAAGGCCGTAGCGGGTATCGGGCTTATCGGTGCCATAGCGATCCATGGCCTCTTGGTAACTCAAGCGGGGAAAGGGGCGCGGTAGATCAATGCCCTTCACGGTTTTGAAAATGTGGCAGATGAGGGCTTCGTTGAGATCAATAATTTCCTCCTGATCCATGAAGCTCATTTCCATGTCCAGTTGCGTAAATTCGGGCTGGCGATCGGCCCGCAAATCCTCATCGCGAAAGCAGCGGGCAATCTGGTAATAGCGATCGCACCCCGCCACCATCAACAACTGCTTGAACAACTGTGGCGATTGAGGGAGGGCAAACCATTCTCCCGGATTCACGCGACTGGGCACTAAATAATCGCGGGCACCCTCCGGCGTCGAGCGAGTGAGAATGGGAGTTTCCACCTCGATAAAGCCCGCCTCATCCTCTAGGAAGCGCCGCATGGCTTGGACAACGCGATGGCGTAACTGCAAATTCCGTGCCATCCGTTCTCGCCGTAGATCAAGATAGCGGTAGCGCAGCCGCACTTCTTCTCGCACTTGCTCATTCTCGGTGCTGGAGATGGCAAAGGGAAGTTGTTGGCGCACTGTATTGAGGATATCAATGTGATCGGCGTAGATCTCGATGTCCCCTGTGGCCAATTTCGGGTTTACGGAATCCGCAGGGCGCTTGCTGACACGGCCAACAATTTTTACCACATACTCACTGCGCAGGCGATCGGCTTGAGCATAGGAGTCAGGAGTGCGCTGGGGATCACTGACAATTTGGATAATGCCGGAGCGATCGCGCAAATCAATAAAGATCACGCCGCCATGATCTCGCCGCCGATCAACCCAACCGTAAAGGGTGACCGTTGTTCCGACATCCGTTAGCCGAACGTCGCCACAGTAGTGTGTGCGCATAGACCTTAATGATTTGTGAGTATGTTGGTAAAGCCTTACTATTTTAGCGGTTCACCGCCCTACCGTTAGCGAGGCATCCCCAAAGAATCACAGGTGTGCAGGAGGGCTGCGCTTTAGAAATCGCAACAGAAGTTTACAGCATTTCATGTGGATTCCCTAACTTTAGTTGCAGCTTCAGCAGATTGTGCCCCAATTTCCCAGGGGCAACGTATGGTAGTAGATAGGCAAAATCTAAAGAAAACCTTAAAAGGAGGCAAGCATGACCCCCTCTCTTCTCCGGCAGTTCTGGCACTTTGTTGAGCAAGCACAGGTGGGACGATTGTTGAGTATGGATGATCACGCCCTACAGGGGTGGCTGGTGACGCAGTTTAGTGACGTTTATCCCCTCGAACACAACCAGCGCTATCATCTGGAACGCTATATTTCCTCGCGTCTTTCGTTAATCCGCGATGTGGCCAGTGACTGTGTTCCCCGCAGCTTTGGCGATCGCCCCTAGGGAACCGTGAACTGAGTTCAGCCTTCAAAAGGTGAGAGGATACCTGTAGCACTGTTTGCCTTCAAGCCAACCCTTGGCAGTAGATGATCAACTTCCATAAACGATTCTGGCGGTGGGGAGCGATCGCCCTTGTGACCTTCTTTTTAGCCCTTCTCTCTCCTTGGTCAACGGTAGCTCAGGTCGCTGTGCCGGGGATTAGTCAAACCACCGTTGCTCCCACCCCCCCCGGCGTCACCCGCATTGGCGAACTGGAAATTGCCGATGTCCGCTTTGATGGCAGTACGCTCTTTACGATTGCTGCGCCAACGGTTCGCGATCGCAATAACCCCGGTAATGCAATTCCCGTTGAAGTCCGAGCGGATTTAATTCAATCGAACCTACGGCGGGTACTCCAAAGTGCCTTTGATCAGGGGCGGCGATCGCCGGCGAGAGTCGATATTGGCGTTGCTCGCCTCAATAATGTTTTAGTCATCAGCGCCCGCATTGGCCAAGCGGAACGCACCACTCGCCTCCTGACAGTGACAGAGGCTGACAGCGACTACCATCAACTGCCCCCTGAAACCCTTGCCCAGCAGTGGCGAGACATTTTGCAACAGCAGATGAACCGAGCGATTCAGGAACGCACCGAAACAGCCCTGATGTCGCAAATTCAGGAGGCTGTCTTGATCTTTGTCAAGGTGAGTGCAGGTAGTTTCATCCTTTTAATTGTGCAGCGTTTCTTGCTCCGCCAACGCAAGCATCTGCAAGGACAACTGGACCCAGTGACCACTCAAACGACGGAACCGGCCTGGGTTTTGCCGCTTCTACCGCACCTGCGGCACCATTTTTTTCTCAAGCAGCGTATCAAGCTGATTAGTCTCGTTCGGTATTTGCTGTTGTGGGGACAAGTGGCTCTGTGGCTACTCGGCCTAGCGGCAATTCTGCGCCTTTTCCCTATGACCCGCTGGCTGAGTTCCCAAGTCTATGGCTTGCCGATTCTTTGGATGGTGGTCTGGTTTGGCACGGGGCTGCTCAACCAATTTGCTGATTTGGCCTTCGATCGCATTCGTGTCTTTTGGGAGCAAAATAATCTGCTCAAGTTTGCCGATACCCAGCGTAAAACCCTGCGGATTGGTACCACTGTGGAAGTGATGCGCGGCTTTAAGACCGTTGTCATTTATTTAATTCGACTAGTGGTTATTTTGAGTTCTCTAGGGGTACCTGTTTTCTCCATTCTCGCTGTGGGGGGCTTTTTAGCCTTGGCCATTTCCCTGGGGTCACAGAACTTAGTGAAGGACATTATCAACGGTCTGCTCATTGTCTGGGAGGATCAGTACGGGATTGGCGATGTGGTGGAAATTGAACCTTACTCCGGCCTAGTGGAAAATCTCAATTTGCGCATTACTCAGTTGCGCAATGCGGAGGGTCAGCTGATTACAATTCCCAATAGCACGATTACCAAGGTAGCCAATCTCACCCGCACTTGGTCGCGGGTTAATCTCGAACTGTGGGTGGATATTGAGACCAATCCCGATCGCCTGCTGTCGTTGCTGAATGACTTAAGTATCCACTTTTACGAAGAACCGGAGTGGCAACTGAAGATGCTGGAGCGACCAGAGGTTCTAGGGATTGATCAGATTACCGCCAGTGGCTTACTGGTGCGCATTTGGATTAAAACGCAACCGGGACAACAATGGGCTGTGGGGCGGGAGTTTCGGCGGCGGGTACTCAACCTAATGGCTGCAGAGGGGATTGCTGTGGGTCGGCTACATCAACAGCTTCATTTGGCGCGCGATCGCGACGGCAAAAACGACAACGGTGAAAATACCTATCCCTTGGAATCTTGATGGCAGGTCAGCGCATTTTGGTCATCGGCGGTGGTGCCGCTGGATTTTTTGGGGCGATCGCCTGTGCGACGGCTAATCCCCGCGTTCGCGTCACGATTTTAGAAGCTGGGGCAACGGTGCTGAGCAAAGTCCGCATCTCTGGTGGTGGTCGCTGCAATGTCACCCACCACTGTTTTGATCCAGCGCTATTGGTGCGACACTATCCCCGTGGTGGCAAGGCCTTGCGGGGTGCCTTTAGTCGCTTCCAACCCCAAGACATGATCGCTTGGTTTGAGGCGCGGGGGGTGAAGTTAAAAACCGAGGCCGATGGGCGAGTCTTTCCCGTCAGTGATGATTCAGAAACCATTATTGACTGTCTGGTGCAGGAAGCAACGGCTTTGGGCATTCGCATCCGTACCCGCGCAGCGGTGAAGGAGATGGTGAAAGTTGGCAATGAGTTTCAAGTCACGGTTGCTCAGCAGTCCCAACCCCTTGTCGGCGATCGCGTCCTTTTGGCCACAGGCAGCAGTTCCCAAGGGTATCGCTTGGCGGCACAATTGGGACACACCATTATTCCCCCCGTCCCTTCTCTGTTTACCTTTCAAATTGATGACTCGCTCTTGCAGGAGCGCTCAGGCCTCAGTGTCCAACCCGTGCAAGCGACCCTCAAACTGCCGCAGCAGCCGCCCCTAACCCAAACCGGTGCTATTCTCGTTACCCATTGGGGGTTTAGTGGCCCCGTGGTCTTGAAACTCTCGGCATGGGGAGCGCGTGCCTTGGCGGCGCAGAACTATCGCGGCACCTTGGTGGTGAATTGGCTTCCCCATCGATCGCTGCCGCAGATTCAAGGGGAGTTGGCAGCCTGTCGTACCCATACCCCGAAGCGAGCGATCGCCAACCATTGTCCCCTGCCGCTGCCGCGCCGCCTCTGGAGCTACTGGACAACCACCGTGGGGATTCCGGCGGAGCAAACTTGGGCACACCTGAGTAAAAAACAACTGCTGGCACTGGCGGAGGCCTTGCACCGAGGTACCTTCACGATCGCTGGCAAGGGCGCCTTCAAAGAGGAGTTTGTTACCTGTGGTGGTGTGGCTCTCAAGGAAGTGGACTTTAAAACCATGGCCAGCCGCTGCTGTGAAGGGCTATTCCTCGCGGGGGAAGTTCTTGATATTGATGGTGTAACGGGGGGCTTTAACCTGCAAAGTGCGTGGACAACGGGCTGGATTGCCGGTCAGGGATTGGCAGAGGGTTGCACAGGAGCTTCCACGGCCACACTCTCTTGAGCCGCGCCTTGTTGGAGGGTAAGGGGCTCGGTTTCTTTTTGCTTGAGGGTAAGGGGTAGGCGCAGGGGTTGCAGTTCCCGTTGTAGGGCGGGTGCCAAGGGCAACGATTGATCCAAATCCTCAAGGGGACGGGGCACCAACATCACTGCATGGAGTTCACCAATGCGATCGGCTTCTGCCATCCCCGCCTCAAGGGCGATCGCGGTATTGGAGGCCGTGCCGCGAATAATGGCCGTACATAAACCGGCGCCAATGGTTTCGTAGGCCGTTAGGATGACATCTGCCGCCTTGAGCATGGCATCCGCCGCCCCCACCATGGCTGGAAATCCTCGGGTTTCCAATAGCCCAACCGCGTGGCTACTGAGGCGATGGCCGCGACTTTTAGAGGCAATCTGGGCGAGGAGACTGCCAATGGGGAGAATTTTCTCTAGGTTGGGGTCAGGTCGGGGAATCACTAAAGTACTGAGTTCTTGACCAAATTGCTGCGCCCGCTCGGCGCCCTCTTCCACAGCCAGACGAACATCGGCAATTCGCCCGCGCACGATCGCGGTACAGTGGCCACTGCCAATTTTTTCATAGCCGACGAGGAGGACATCGGAGGATTTGAGCATGTGATCGGCAATGCCAACGATCGCCGGAAAGCTCTGGGCTGAAACCAGTCCCAAGGCTAAATCCGTAAAGTCATCCCGTCGCTCCATTAGTGGAATTCGTCAATCCTTTCCATGGGGTGCATTTCTATCTTAACGGTTGGGTTGCGGAGGGCGCGGATCCCCCAAAAAACCAGATGATCGTCTTCACACCAGCGGTGTGGCTCCAAAAACGTTCCCAATAGCTTACTGATAAAGGGGCGATCGCCGCCGGTCACAATCACCGTGCCTTGGGGAAACGCCTGAAAAAAGGCGTCCAGATAGGCGTGTAACATGGCGGCAGTGCCGTAGTAAAGACCGCTTTCAATCGCTGTGGTAGTAGTGGTGCCCCAACGGGGAGGTGGGTCTGGGGGAAGCGTCACATAGGGTAACGCTGCCGTATAGTCCGCGAGTGCTCGCGCCATCAATCCAACACCGGGGAGAATCACACCGCCCGCAAATTCACCGCGATTGTCGGCTAGGGTCAGCGTTAATGCGGTGCCCGCATCCACCACACACACTGGTGCCCCATAGACCTGAAGTGCTCCCCAGAGGGCAAGGGCACGGTCAATCCCTAGGGTGGAGTACATCCGAGGAATGGGAATATCCTCGAGGCTGAGGGCGATCGCCGTCGGATAGACTTGGTGCAAGGGCACAGAACCAACACTCGCACCCCAGCAGGGGAGGTTGGGATAGTCTTGGGCAGGATTAAAGGCAAATTCCTCAGGGGTCAGGTGCCAAGTGTGGCTGAGGTGTTCACCCGTAAAGAGTGCCCAGTGCTGCCGACTATTGCCAATGATGAGGGCGAACCATTGATTACTCTGTGGGGACACCATCCACTTCTTCTGGATCGATGAGATAGAGATGAATATGCTTGTACCCCCGCTTAATTTTGAAGGTGTCCCCCGGCTTTAGGTTCATCGCTTTGGTATAAGCAGAACCGATAACAATCTGACCGTTTTGGTGTACTTTTACCCGATAGGAGGGCGATCGCCCCCGTCGTGATTGACCATTGACTTCTTTTGCCGATGACTGGACTTCCAGTCCGGCGGCAGCGAGTACCGCTTCGTAAAATTTCCCTAAGTTGACACGCACCTCACCGGATTTTGTGACGCGATAGTAGCCACAGAGCTTAGCGGCTTCATTACGGGATGCAGAACCCAGTTCACTTAATCGCTGCAGGAGTGCTTTACCAGTTAGGGGCTTTGGTTTTTCCATTCGCTGTATATTTCCTCTATCAGAATGCTATTCAAATGAATAAAGCAACTAAATTGTTCTTTAATCAACAGGTACCCACACTAGAGAGAGAAAGGGTGTCTGCGAGAATGATCTGACTAGAAATCATTAGATTTAATCAAGTTATCACTTTATTTGAAACACAAAGTATTCTTTTTAACATTATGTTAATTTGTATCAGTCACTATAATCATATAGTGATACCGAATCTACCTAACAAGAAACGGAATTTGGTGTTAGTTTGTTAAGTTTTATTTATCACTTATTGGTTTTTGAGTCAAATTTATCTACGGCATCGCGCGGGAGACATCTGGGTATGGAGTCTGCCAGAGCAGCCCTAGGATAGAAAAAAGGCTGTATAGTGACTGTACCCTAGCGCATGAGTGACCCATGACCCCTTGGCAAACGTTGCGACGTAACCCCTTAGTGATGGTCAGTTTGGGGGTGTTGCTGACGTTGTACCTGCTGGCGATCGCCGCAGATTTTATTGCTCCCTATAGTCCCTATACCTTTCAAGTGGATGGTGCCCTGCTGCCCCCTACCCGGATTTACTGGCGTACCCCCAATGGTCAGTGGCTTGGCCCCCATGTCTATCCCACCCGCTTAGGCCCTGTGAGCTTAGAAACCGGGGAACGACCTCTGATCGTGGACTGGCAGGAACCTTCACCCATTCGCCTTTTTGTCAAGGGCAGCCCCTATCGCTTCCTGGAAATTACCCTGCCCCTACCGACCCGCTGGAGTCTCACCAATCCGCAAATTGAACCACGTACGATCTTTGCGGGGTTCCCCAGCGATCGCCATCTCTTTGGCACGGTGGGCAAGGGCTATCTGAATCTGTTGGGCACGGATGACCAAGGACGCGATCAGTTAAGTCGGCTGCTCTTTGGTGCCCGCATTAGCCTCAGTATTGGCCTTGTGGGGGTGGCGATCGCCTTCCCGATTGGCATTCTGGTGGGGGCGATTTCAGGCTACTTTGGCGGCTGGCTCGATGTAGTTTTGATGCGGGGTGTTGAGGTGCTGATGACGCTGCCGACTATCTATCTGCTGGTGGCCTTGGCGGCGGTGCTTCCCATGGGACTCAGTAGTGGCGAGCGATTTTTGCTAATTACCGTGATCACATCCTTTGTGAGTTGGGCGGGGCTAGCACGGGTGATTCGCGGTCAGGTGCTGGGCATCAAAGAAATGGCCTTTGTCCAAGCGGCGCAGGTAATGGGGGGGCGATCGCTCTATATTATTGTGCGGCACATTATTCCCCAAACAGCGACCTACGTGATTATTGCCGCAACGCTCTCGATTCCTAGCTTTATTGTGGCGGAATCGGTACTCAGTCTCATTGGTCTAGGAATTCAGCAGCCGGATCCCTCTTGGGGCAATATGCTCTCTTTGGCAACCAATGCCTCAATCTTAGTCTTGCAGCCGTGGTTAGTTTGGGCACCAGCCACAATGATTGTACTGACGGTCCTGTGTTTCAACATGGTTGGCGATGGCCTGCGGGATGCCCTTGATCCCAAGCGGATACAAAAATAGCCAAGACCCTTGGGATACACTAGGGGGAGATTTTAAGAATTAGGCTATGAGTGGCGATCGCCAGCCCTACCAAATTCTAGTTATTGATGATGATCCCACCACCCGACTCTTGCTGCGCAAAAGGCTCAAGGATCTGGGCTATCAGGTATCTGTGGCAAGTCATGGCCGGGAGGGGATTGCGATCGCCACCGCTGAGAAACCTGCCCTGATCATCTGTGACTGGATGATGCCCGAATTGGACGGCCTAGAGGTGTGCCGTCAAATCAAGCAGGATCAGGAACTCTCCCGCAGTTTTTTTGTGCTGCTCACCGCCAAGGGGGAACTGGAGGATCGCATTCAGGGCTTGGATGCTGGTGCTGATGAATTCTTATCAAAGCCCATTGACCCCAATGAACTGCGGGCACGGATTCAGGCGGGTCTGCGCCTCTACCAACTTAATCAAGATCTGCTTAAGCAAAAACAACTCCTTGAGGCGGAACTTCACGAAGCTGCGGATTACGTGCGATCGCTCCTGCCGGCTCCCCAAGAAGCCCCCTGCAAAATTAACTACTACTTCTTGCCGTCGAGTCAGTTGGGCGGCGATTGCTTTGACTTTTTTTGGGTGGGCGATCGCTATTTAGTGCTTTACATTCTCGATGTTTCAGGCCATGGTTTGGGGGCTGCTCTGCCTTCGGTCTCCGTCTTGAACCTGCTGCGGAGCACAACGCGGGAGCAAACCAGCGGCACATTTGACTACCTGCACCCTGCCCAAGTTCTTGAAGCCCTCAACAATCGCTTTCAAATGACGGATCAGCACGAGAAGTACTTCACGATTTGGTACGGCGTATACGATCGCCAAATGCGGCAGTTGACCTATGCCAGTGGTGGACACCCGCCGGCACTGCTCCTCACCCCTGAGGCTAATGGATGGCGAGCGACTCTCCTCAAGACACCGAGCATTCCCATTGGCATGTTTGCTGACATGGCCTTCAGCCAAGCCACAATTGAAGTCCCCCCTTCGGCAGTTCTCTACCTCTTTAGTGACGGCATCTATGAGTTTGAAACAACCGACAATCAGGTTTGGGGTCTCGAAGCCTTTAGGGAGTTGCTCATTACTGCCCACACCCAAGAGCCTGTGCCTGCGTTGCCCCAGTTGATCCCCCAAGTGCAGAGCCATGCAGCGCCCGATGCCTTTGGCAGTGATGATGTTTCATTGGTGCAAGTGGCCTTGCCATCTGCCTAACTTTGCATCTGAGATTGCATAATGTGGAGTTTTCTGTGCAATATCCTAAGCAGTGGGAGAGTGAAAATAAACTATGGGCGGATGGGAGTTTTTACTGCAAAAGGAGGGCGATCGCGCTTGGTTGCCCCTAGAGCCACCCTCGGCGGAAGTTTTGGAGGGCAGTTACCGCTTGATGGCGCGCTGTCCGATTGCCGAAACCTCTGTAGAAGTGCAAATTACCCATCTTTACGATGATCAAGGGGTGCCCAAGCAACGCTACCAACGCCGCACCCACCGCAGCAGCTCCACGAGACTTATGGGTATTCTGCCCTTTACGTATTTGCAGCCGGGGCGTTGGGAATTTCAATGCCGTGTGGCCCAAGAGGGGGTGCTGGATTCAGAGGTGTTTGCGATCGCCCTTGAGGTCCTTGCCCAAAGCGAAGAGTGGGATTTGCCGGCACCAGAAGCCCCTCCTGCCGTTCCAGAGCAGCCAGTGAAAGCTGCCAACCCCCCTAAGGAGCCCTCCCCTGCTGAGCTACCCACAACGCTCATTGAGCTGCCCCAAAGTGCCTATACGATTTTTGCCGATGAAACGTTGGTTTTAGAGGGCACAGTTGCCGTTCCCGGTACGGTGGTGATTCGCTTGCGCAATCCCGTTACCCGCGATGTGGTGCAGGAGCACTCGGTGCCCGCGATCGCCCGCGAGGGGAAATGGGGGTTTCACTGTACACTCACGCCCTTGACCGATTATCCAGTCATGGTGGGGGAAGCCCGCCTCCTGCCCAGCGAACCCCCAAACCACAGCGATCTCCGCCAAGTCCAAGCCTTTATGGTCACGGTGTTACCGGCGCCGGTGATTCCTGCCGTCTCTGCGCCCCCCCAACCCGCCCCACCTAAGAGTGAAACAGCCGCTGGCCCGCAGTTGCCCATCTTAGGGGATAGGACTCTCGAACCTGTGCCAGTGAGCGGCTTTTCCCTACCGCCCCAACTGAAGCCCGTAAAAGCCCCTGTCGTTGTGGACTTGCCTAGCTTTTGCCAGCCCCTATCTGCCGTTACCGTACCGCCGCCTCCGGATTTGCCCATCGATCGCCAAGAACGATTTTGGTTGCGATTGCAACAGTTAGCGGAATTAGCGCCCCCCGTTGAACCCACACCGCCAGTATGCACGCATTCTGAGAGTTCCTACCTATTGACCCCTCCCCAGCTCCTGCTGTCACCGGAGCCACTGGTATCGCCGCTGCACCTCAAGGTGAATTTGCCGGCAACACAACGGGGCTGCTCTGTCAAAGTGTGGATCACCAATGGCGAAACGGGAGAGTTAATTGCTGGCCCCCGCTGGCTCGTGGAGTTTGATTTTTATCGCTATGGGGACTACTGGGAAACCGTGCTTCACATTGACGTACCCGCGAGTGTGCGTGCCATTGCCCTGATGGCGATCGCCATCGACCCCAAAACAGGCGCGGAAAGTCCGACGGTAACTCTGCGGCGGCAGCTCCAAGTGGCCTAGCTTTCGGGTTCGGGTTGCGTTTCTGCCCGCTCAAAGGCTGGACAATAGCCCTCCGGTGCCACTTTGAAGTTGTAGAGCGCAGAGGCTTCGTTCCAGCAACGTTGACCGCGATAAAACTGGCAATTAAAACAGCTTTCCTGATCGGGGGCGATCGCAGCCGATGTCCCACCCAGCACTTCCTTGGGGGTCATACCACGAATCAGCAATTGCTCCCCCTGCCATGAGGCAAGGACAAAACCCGTATCCGCCAGCCGTCGCCAGCGCGGATCCGTGGTAATGGACACGGGTAGGCGAATCATCGCTGCATCGTTCCACTCACTCACCTCCCCCTCATAGGCCAATTGCACCAATGAGCTGGGCGTCGAAAGTGTCAGTTGGCCAATGGGAAATTGAATTGTTGAGCCACTGGTGGGGGTATGCAGATGGTAGCGGTTACTCAATTCATTCAGACTAGCCAAGTCGGCAAGGTAGTTGGGATCGCCATGGATCAGCACCACATGTTGCGGCCGAATATTGTGAATCAGTTGAGTCGTCGCAGGGCCATCGGCATGGAGGGAGAGTAAAAACGTATCCACCTCCACATTGGGTAACCCGACCAAGTCAGGATCGCCTCCCCGAAAGGGCTGACCATAGCGCAGACGCGGATAGAGCACTAGCCAAGGTCGTTTCCCCTGAGCCACGTAGGGACGCAGGTCTTGATCCTCCTCCACAAGGACAATGGTGGGGGCTTCACCTCGAATTTGCGCCAAATTGCTCAAGGGCTGCACTTGGGGTTTGACCCGCTGATCCCAAAAGAGGGACTGGTGTTGGGCAAAATTTTGAATGGCCGTGGGTAAATGGGGTAAAACCGTGAGGTAGGCATCACAGCCGCGAGCGATCGCTGGAGTGACCCAAATTTGAATCGGCTGTCCCGTAAAAAGATGATGACTGCGCAGCAGGATCAGAATTTCTTGGGCGGTACCAAGGGGTGGCAGCGGCAGCAGCACATTGTAGCCTTGATCAACCGCCGTGCGGATGCGTTCTGCCAGTTGGTTTTCCTGTTGACGGCGGTGGGGATGACGCGCTGTGCCCATGCTGGCCTCAATGATCAGCACATCCGGCTGCAATCCTCGCAGATCCGCAAGGGGTAGTCCTTCCGTAAAGCGAGTATGGGACAGGAAAAAATCCCCAGTATAGACCACACTCAGGGGCGGTTGCTCTGTGTTTGGGTCTTGGTATGTGAGGGCAAAAACAGCAGCTCCCGGTAAATGTCCCGCAGGAAAGAGTTCGGCTGTCAGGCCATCCCCAAACTCAACGGGCGATCGCCAAGGCAAGGCGCGACAGAAAGGGGGAACGGTTTCCTCCGGCCAATTGAGGGGCAAAAGCTGTGTCGTTACCTCACTGGCATAGATGGGAATATGGGGAAAACGGCGATGGAGTGCCAACAGACTCTGGGCATGATCCGCGTGAGCATGGCTACAGAGCACCAAGTCAAAGGGATGCTGTTCAATTTCATCAAGGGGCAAAACATCAAGGGACGGCACACCACAGTCCAGCAAAATCCGATAGGTGCCAATTCCTAAGCCAATGCACACCCCCTCATCTGCGTGACCCACCCCATAGTTGAGGCACTCGATCATGAATGGCGAACAGTCACCCTCCTTGGTTAGCTTTAGTGAGCAGAACCGTTGCCGTGGTAGTTATCGGTATCGTAGAAGCCATTGCGGGTGCCAAAGACCAAACACAGCAAAATAAACACTGGCGTAATGGCTAGTAGAATGGGTTTCACGTTAATGGCAACGTCCATGGCTGCGCTCCTCGCTGTCGTCAGCTGAGTCAATGGTGTCTTCTCCTACTCAGTGTATCGTGGATCATTCGCGGGCATGTGCTGATTTTCTCTCCTCAAAGTAACGCAACTGCCGCCAACCCACAAAATTAGCATAGGGCTGGCGATCGCCCATGCATTCAGCCACGTGTTCTAAGGGAGACAAGTGCTTCGGTTCTGCCCCTGCCAAGCGTTGATAAAGCGCCAGATCAGAGGCGGGGTCACTGCGTTGGCCATCCCGCAGATAATAGGACACCCGCGCACAACGTGCCACAGACATATACTTACATTCCTCCAAACTGTATTGTTCCCGTTCATGGGCATCAATATAGGGAAGGTGCCAATCCCCCACAGCCACGGGTGTCGGTTCGTGGGTTTCCAGCAGATGCTGAATCAGCTTAGCCAAGGCTTGCATTTCGGGCTGGGCATCAGGGTGGTTGCGCAGGCGCAAAAAGTTGTCCCACTCCGTGCTACTCACCACCGTTTGCATCCACATCCACGGCTCCAGCATGCGGTTCACCACCTGCTTGTGAATGCCTAGTTCATGGAGTTGGCGTGCCCCCTCAAGAACCGCGAGGCGAGTTTTCAACCAAATTTCCTTTGCCGCCTCCTTGTGTTCACTTTCTTGGCGCGCCTGCATGCCCCGCTGGTTTTGCCCCCAATGGTAGGGAATCACGGGATCCTCTTCTACTTGCGCCATCATTTTTGTGACTGGTACTGCCCGCGAACTGGCGGAATTACGGGAAAACACGCGATGGGTGAGAAGTTCACTATGGATAAAACGCGGATACCTCAGTTGCAGCGTTACCAAGCGCACCCCTGCTGGCGAAATTGAATCGGCAATCACACGCCCGTCTTGCATCTTTAGTCTCTTCTGAATCTCTGCCTTTTCTAGGCTAGTGCAACGGGAACACCGTCCGTGCGATCCGCAACCGCAAAGCGCATAAACCTTGATGCCGTGGCGCAGTGGAGCTAGACCTGTTGCGGATCAATCATCCCATGTATGCGGTTGTTTCTCCAGCCAAAATGATTCTTCCCCCTGGCAGTGTCCTACGCATGCCCGGTACGTGGCAAGATTACTGTTGCCTTCGCGACAGCCGTGGCGATGGTTCAATTCCCCGTATCAAGTTTCGTCGGGGGGAAATTTTGCTCATGAGTCCCTTACCCCGTCATGCGCGAAGCGAATATCGTTGCCGATGTTGTCAAAATTTTGCTGGATAGTGATTGGCAAACCGATCCGCCACCCGGCTTGGTGATTGAAATTGATGTCACCACCTATACAGCGGCTGAGGACTACCTTCTTTACCAGGTTCCTGAAGTGTGGCTCTTCAAGTCAACAGGCTTGAGCATTTATGCCCTCGATGGCCAGACCTATGTCCTTCAATCCAAGAGCCGCTATTTTCCAGAAATTAACTTAGTAGGGTTGATGAGTGCTGTCCTCGAAGAGGCTGCAACCCAAGGCACAGGGGCTGCGCTGCGACGGCTGCGGCAACAGTTTGTCAGTCAATAGGGAATTGTTAAAGATTGCTTTCTCAAGTAAAAAGGGAGTTTACTAGATCACCTAGTGCTATTCCTCGTAGAGGCTATCCTTTTTGTAGCATTGCCCTTAAAGTAAAATTAAAAAATTTTAAATCATTGGCTTGTTAGTGCGAAACTTCTATACCAATGACACGTCAAGTTGCTTGCGTTCCCAAGTCTCTAGAGTCATACGTCCAAATTGACCAGTGGGGCACCGTCCCCGTTGTTCTGGGACACGGTTTTGGCACTGATAAAAGCGCTTGGGATTACCTAATGCCTTTCTTGCCTGAGGGCTTCACCTATGTCCGCTATGATCTTGCAGGCTGTGGTTCTGATGAAGACACGCTGCGCCGCTACAATCTGCAAAGACACAGTCATTTGTATGGCTATGCCGATGATCTCATTGAACTACTGGATAGCCTTGGCATCCAATCGTGCATATATGTTGGTCATTCTGTCAGTTGCATGATTGGGGCAATTGCCGCGATCGCCAGACCTGACTTGTTTCAACGACATATCTGGCTTAACCCCTCCCCCTGCTATCTCAAAGATGAGAATTATCCCGGCACCCTAACCCCCGAAGATCTACAGGCCATTTATGACGCAATGGTCACCAACTACCAAGCATGGGCTGCGGGTTTTGCCCCCCTGATGTTTGGCGTGACCGAGGATCACCGGCTAGCTGATTTTTCTAAAACCCTCTTTCGATTGCAGCCAAGCATTGCCTTGCGCACACTTCAGGTCATTTTTGACTCTGATACAAGGGATTTTGTAGACAAAGTCTCTCAACGGGTGCACCTCATTTTTAACCGTGACGACTTCGTGGTTCCCCAGCCTGTGGCGCTGTGGCTGCATAGGAAACTGCCAAATACGACACTTGATTGGATCGAGGCTCAAGGCCATCTCCCCCACATGACCCATCCTGAGGCCGTTGGTCCTTTGGTCAAAAAATATATAATTTATTCAGAATAGGCTATGGGCAAAAGTTTGCACGAATACCTACCCCGCCAACTTCTCCCTGCTCCCGATGCTATTACCGCATTTTGTTACCTGGTCGCTAATTGGTCTCAGTCTGACCTTGTCCTAGCGCTCACTGTCAATGACCAAGGCAATCGAGCACAAATTATTGCTACAACCAGCACCACCCCGTTTCCCAATCTTGAAATCATTGCCCCTTGGCCGGATTTGGTTGAGGGCGCTGTCATTGATATCACGCCTTTTCTCAAACTGCCTTCTGTTTTTTTCTGCCTTTTGAATAAGGTTGAGCGAATCGTTTATATTCCCTGCGGTGAGCCAGAGCAGTGGCGGCAAGGGTTGCTATTGGTGAATCCCGTAGAGGGGGGACTGCGGCAACTCGCAGAACAAAAAGGCTACATTGCAGCTCTTTACCGGCAACTGTTGGCTAATCATCGCCAACGGCAAAACAGCTTCATCTTTGAAGTGCAATTCCAAGATATTTTCGACACTGTGCCGCTGGGCTTGGTTTTGATCAAGGGGGATGGCTCTACAGCAATGGTCAATTCCTATGCCAGTCAATGGTTGCAACTGCCAGCGGGGAGCCATCCAGTTCAGCTTGTTGCCGAACATATGAAACAGGCACGGGAGAGATGCGATAACCGCGATGAGTTAACTAAAATTTTTTTTTTCGAGGCTTAAGTGCCGATGCGAACTTCAGTGCTCAGGGGGAATGTCTAATGGGCGAGAAAACATTCCTCATTGATACCCATCCAGTGCGAGGTGACAGCCGGCTAGGGCGTGTGTGGATCTTTTCCGACATCAGTGATATGCGCCAGCGGGAGCAAGCACTTTTGGCCTTGGCTTGGTTGGATCCCTTGACTGGGGCGTTTAATCGCCGCTTTCTGTTGAGTCGGGTTGAGGCTTACCAGTCCCAAGCAGTGACAGGGGAAGCGCTGTTAACCGTCATGATTTTCGACATCGATCACTTTAAGCGCATCAACGATACCTATGGTCATGACCAGGGCGATGTGGTTCTGCGCACGCTAGCGGTAAGGGTAAAGCAGGTGATAGAGGCCTGTAAAGATAGTATTTTGGTTCGCTGGGGAGGCGAAGAATTTGTGCTGTTGTTTTTTGCCACCAATGAAGACCATGCTCAATCCGTTGCCGAGGAACTTTGCTTTGTGATGAGAAGCCAACCGATTGAACTAGGGGATCAGCAGTTTTTGACTGCAACCATTAGTTTGGGTGGCACGCTTTTTCGACCCGGCGAACAGGTGCTCAGTGACTCGATTCCTCGCGCGGATCAAGCCTTGTATAAGGCGAAACATGGGGGGCGCGATCGCTGGGTGTGGACATGAAAGCTCAGAAAAGCTCAGAAACGATTTGTTAGAGTAGCGGTGTCTAAGGGATAACGTTTACACCAGTTGAACTGATATGACCTCCCCACGGTTTAGTTTTAGTGGCTTGGCGGTG
>NZ_DVEH01000048.1 GCF_015295825.1 Thermosynechococcus sp. M98_K2018_005 | reverse complement strand
CGTTGCCGAAGCAGACATAATTAAGGGCAGATTTA
Source organism: Thermosynechococcus sp. M98_K2018_005 (assembly GCF_015295825.1). Lineage (GTDB taxonomy): Bacteria > Cyanobacteriota > Cyanobacteriia > Thermosynechococcales > Thermosynechococcaceae > Thermosynechococcus. The sequence continues at coordinate 36,943 of NZ_DVEH01000048.1, read as the reverse complement.
GAGAAACCTCCCTATTTTATGATACTGGTTTCAGTAAACCGACTGATTACCATAGGGTGTGAATGAATAGTTCTGAGTTGCCACTCCCCCCTTTGACAGAAGCTACGTTATGGCAAATTCTCAATGATGAATTGGATGATGCGACGGTCAATCAGCTCCTGTGGCACTGCTTGGGCTATCGCTATGACGCCCACAGCCAAACTTGGCAGAGCGATCGCGTGCCCCCGGAATGGCAGCAAGACTATCCCCAACCCCCCGACTTCCTTGGCAGCCGCCCCGCCATTGTCAAGCTCACCCGCTCCATTCCCCCTGCCCACAAGCAACTGCTCAAGGAACAGTTGGGTTTTGCTGGGTATGAGATCAAGGAACTCAATCCCCGCCGTACCCGCCGTGCCACTGCGGTCAATTGGCTCCTCAGCTACATGGCCACTCAAGCCAAAGTTGCGGTGAAATAACCTTCGGCAACCTCGATCGCCACTTGGCGGATGGCTTGATAGACTGTGGCTAATTCCGCATCGGTAATGCCATAGGGGGGCAAAATATACAACGTATTCCCCAGAGGCCGCAGGAGAACCCCCAACTCAATAAAGCGGCGGCGCAGTTGGGGCACAAGGTCACTAAAGTAGGAAGCCTCGATGTCTAATTCCATGGCCGCGATCGTGCCACAGGTACGAAATTGCTTGAGATGACCAAGATCCGCAAGATATCGTTGTTGACACTGCCAATGGCGCGCCTCTAGGCCTTGGTAGGATTCAGGTTCCGCAAGCAGCAATTGAAATGAAGCCACACTCACCGCACAGGCTAGGGGATTTCCTGTATAGGAATGACTGTGGAAGAAAGCACGGGCAGGATCATCGGCATAAAAGGCTTGATAAATTTCCTCAGTGGCCAATGTGACGGCAATGGGCAAGCAGCCTCCCGATAACCCCTTAGATAGACAAAGGAGATCCGGTTGTGTCCCCGCTTTCTCACAGGCAAAGAGGGCACCTGTGCGGCCAAACCCCGTCATCACCTCATCATAGACCACTAACACACCATAGGCCTTAGCGATCGCAGAAATGGCCTGCAAAAATGAGGGACGACACATGCGCATTCCCCCTGCCCCCTGTACGAGTGGCTCAATAAAGAGAGCGGCATAGGCATCGGGGTCTGCCTTCAGGGTGTCCTCCAGTTGAGCGATCGCCTGGGTCTCCTTGGTCTCGACCTCTGAATCGCCCGGATAGGTCGCTGGGTAGGGCAGGATCGTTAAGGGGGGGAGCAGTGGTTGAAAGGGTTGCCACCAGGGGGAGCTTTGACCGACGGTCATTGCCCCAAGGGTATCGCCATGGTACCCCCCAGCAAAGCCAATGAAGCGCGATCGCTGGGGTTGATCTCGCCGCTGCCAATACTGGTAGGCCATCTTCAGCGCCACTTCCACGGCAGTTGAGCCATTGTCGGAAAAAAAGACCCGTTGTAACCCCGCTGGAGTGTGGGCACACAGCAGTTGGGCGAGCTGTTCCGCGGGCTCATGGGTAAAGCCGGCAAAAATGACGTGCTCAAGGGTTTGCGCCTGCTCATAGAGCGCTTTAGCCAGCACAGGATGACTATGGCCATGGAGCGTCACCCACCAACTGGAAATGGCATCAATAATCTGACGGCCATCGCTAAGTTCAAGGCGAGCACCCTGGGCACGCACCACCTTCAGGGGCGGATCTGCCGTTTTCATTTGTGTAAAGGGCTGCCAAATGGGGGAGTCAGTCATGGTTGCGATGGGCATCTAAGCGAGCAGCAAGGATCGTAAAAACATCTTCGGGAATTGGACAGCGGAGCGATCGCGCCAAGCGTTTTTTTTGTTTGGCCACCTTGAGACACTCGGCAGTGGGACACAAATAGGCCGATCGCCCCATCCCCCGATCCAACTGCACCTTTTGATCGGGCCAGCAGCGCACGATTCGCCAAAACTCCGAGCGATCGGCCAAGCGGCCACAGGACACACAGCGGCGTTGGGGGAGAGCCATATCCCTAACTAGCAACTTGTTCTTCGAGGGCGGCCATGGCCAAGCGATCCTCCTCTTCGTAGTTGTACTGGGAGCTATCGCGCACCTCAATTTTCCAGCCCGTTAGGCGAGTTGCTAAGCGCACATTTTGGCCTTCCTTGCCAATGGCTTGGGAGACCTTATCCGGTGCGACAAGGACATGGGCAATGCGGGCTTCGGGGTTGATTAGCCGCACATCCTCTACCGGGGCGGGACTGAGGGAATTGGCAATATAGGTGGCTGGATCCGGCGACCAGCGGATCACATCAATTTTTTCCCCCCGCAGTTCATTCACCACTGCTTGAATGCGAGATCCCCGTGCCCCAATACAGGCACCCACCGGATCGACATCCCGCTCTAAGGTATCCACGGCAATTTTGGTGCGGGGGCCGACTTTATGATTCGGGGGATTGGCTTCGCGGGCAATGGCAACAATCCGCACCACTTCATCCTCAATTTCTGGCACTTCATTGGCAAAGAGATAGACCACCAAGCCAGCATCGGCACGGGAAACTTCCAATTGGGGGCCGCGCTGAGGTCCCTCTTTGACGCGCTTGAGATACACCTTGAATGTGGAGTTGGCGCGGTAGTTGTCGTTGGGAAGTTGTTCCCGTTTCGGCAGTTCGGCCTCTACTTCCGGTTGGCTAGCATCGCTGCGTACAGCCATAATCACCGATCGCCGCTCAAAACGGAGAACGCGCCCCATGAGTACGGTTCCCTCGAGGTCTTTGAATTCCTCTTGGACGAGGCGACGCTGTTGATCTCGCAATTTCTGCGCCAGCACTTGCTTGGTTTGCATGGCGGCCATGCGGCCAAATTCCTGATGGTCAGGGGTCACATCCAACAGCACCGTATCGCCAACACGGGCATCCTGCACCACCTCAATGACATCGGCAAGGGCAATTTCGCGGTCGGGGTTCTCCACCGTTTCCGTAATCGTTTTGGTGGCTAGCACGCGGAAGCCCTCCTGCTCGGTGTCTAGTTCTACTTCAAAGTTGGCAAAGTGGTCTTCTTCAAAGTGACTATGATCCGGGCGCAGACTGCGGCGATAGCGTTCGTATCCTTTGAGCAGTGCTTCCTTGAGGGCTTGATGCACCGCGTGTTTGGGTAAATTCCGCTCTTGGCTGATTTCATTGATCATGGCCCGTAGGCCGGGTAAGCGATAGATGGTCATCGTCTGTTACAACCTCGTTCATTTAGTAGATCAACTGCTGCTAAGGCTCACTGCTGGGGGTGTACAGTTGGACACTGGCAATGAGTGACCGGGGAATCGCCAGCGATCGCCCCCGTTGATTGAGATAGACATTCACCGCGTCACGGCGAATCAGGTTGCCCTCCCAAAGGGTCTTGCCCCGATGGGGTGCGGTGGTCGTGACCCGCACAGGAAAGCCGCGAAAGGCATCAAAGTCGCGATCGCTACTCAAGTAATCCGACAGGCCGGGACTCGACACCTCGAGAACGTAGGCAAACTCCAACTCTGGCAGCCCATCCAAAGCCATCTCCAGTGCCCGACTCAGCCGTTCGCAATCCTCTAAGCTGGTGTCATTCTCAGGATGGCGCACCTCCACCCGCAAAATCGGGGGTGATTGATGGGTAAGCCACTGCACACTCACCAGATCAAGGTGTTCTTGGTCGGCAACCTGCTGGGCAAGGGTCTGCACCACAGGCAAAAGCATCTGTATCTGCATAGGAAATAAAAAAGGCGGGACGTTGCCCACCACACCCAAACAATCTCAAAAAATGACAATCCCACTTCCCTAGGGGAAGGAGACTTTTGAACCGTTCACAACAGAACGTCCATGGGTGCTGCCAATACACCACTCTTCCTAGCACCTAGTATAGCAGCTAACAGTGGGCGATCGCCACCCTGAGCAACACGCCTGAGACGCCCCTAGCGATCGCTCAAATCGCCATTCGTCAACTCATCACCGTCGTAGTCCTCTTCCTCCAGCTCCAAATCCTCCAAGACGGGATTCAAGAGCACTGCCATCTCAGCCTCATGGTGGGTGAGCCACTGGCCTTGGGTGCGGAACCAGCGGGGCGGGTTAATGTAGCGAGCATAGTACCACGGGGGAGCAGTGGGCTGGCTAATTTCTGCCTGTACTCGAATTTTCTCACCTGGATAGTAGGCATCTTCGGGTTCCACTTCCAACCACACTTTTTGGCCGATGATTTCTTGGGGGAGCATCATAATGGCAATTCCTCGGGGAACCTCTCCTACAGCCCTTTTCTGGAAGTGCTACCCTGTCTCACGCGTGCTTTTACCGTGTTGAGGATATTTCATCCTTGTGAAAAGAGCTGTACCTTACCTTAATTCTATTCAGTTGTAGCCGATCGGGGGAAATGTTGCAGTGATTCACCATCGCCCATAGCCAACGAGGGGTAGGGCTGCTGCCATTTCGAATCCTCGAGCTTCAGGGAAATGAGTCCAGCACAGAGGACAAAGACCATCGAAACCCACAGACAGCCGACAATGCCCCAAGTTGGATAGATGAGGCCAGAGAGGAGGTTCCCGCTAGTCGCCCGCCAAATGGCCATGTAGTAAAAGCCAACATTCAAGGCCACTTTTTCATCATCGGTGTAGGCGAGCACCAAGTAGCAGTGGACTGCCGAATTCATGGCAAAAATCAAAGAGGAGCAAGCCGCCAATAATGACGGCATTGGGATTCCAGTTGCTCATCAAGCCCAAGGCAATGACTGCTGAGTTTGCCTTGGAGTTCTGGATAAATCAGCCCAATAGCAGTGGCTAACCGGTGGTTGTCGGCACGAGAGACATCAGACGAGAGCGGGCACGGCCTTGTGGGGGGCATCCACCCCCGTTTGCGTATTTGTGACATCGTGGATCGTGGGTATCAAGCTATGGCGAATGCCAAGGGTTTCGTGAATTACCTTAACGACGGGGGCAAGGCAATTTGTCCTACAGGAGGCAGCGGTGAGCAAGTGGTGTTCTTGGTGTAGAGATGGTCATTGACGCCCATGACAATGTTGAGAGCCTGTTCTTGCCAAGGCATCTCTGCTGGGGGTTTTGCTTCCGAAAAGCTCATGATCTGATCGTTGATGGCGATTGCCCCCTCTTTCCCTTGGATGGACTAGAGAATGGGCTTAAACGTGGGGGCAGGGGGTTTGACTCGAATTCTGCCAACAGGGGGGCGGCGTCGGCTCAGGAATCGGCTGGGCAGGGGTACCAAAAATCATTTCGCAACTGTAGTCGCTAAAATTGGGCGTCATCGTCAAAGGAAGGCCAAATCGCTGCCGAAAGAATTGCTCCGTGGGCTTTTTGCACAGGTTCATACACAGTGCCACACATTGGGATTCAGCAAGGTAGCGGCATTTTTGAATGCGCACGCCACTGTGCTGCCATTGGCGGGGTTGATCCGGGGGAATGACCTCGACCCAGTAGCGATCGCTGGCACCCACTAGCCAGCCCGTGAGGCGGGTGGCAAACCACGCATTCCACTCACAAACCCAGCGGGTCGGGCGACAGAGTGTGCGTACCAAGGTGCTGATGACCGGCGGGACTAACCGATCAAAGACAGTGGCCACAATGGCCTGTTGCTGCGCGGGCGATCGCCCCTGCTTCACTTGCCGTGTAATTTCAATAAAGCCAACGTAGTCGAATCGCTGTGGCTCAATCCCAATGACACTGGCGATCGCTCGAATCAGCCGAGCCAAGCACCATCGCTCCAGCCAGTTGAGGGACTCAGGCGGCATTGTCAAGGTGATCGAGCACCTCAAGGGCAGCACGGCGGACGATTGCATCCGTTTCCTGTCCCAGTAGTAGATATAGAGCTTCCTGCACTTGGTGACGCTCTGCCCCCTTAGAGACGCGAGCTAATTGGCGAATGGCCACTAGCCGATGCAGGGGTTGAGGATGGGTGAGGTCAGCAAACCACTGGGATACCTGTTGGGTCTGCTGCTGCTGTTGCAGTTGGCCAATGATTGTGCCAAGGAGAGCAATGATGCCGACTAGCAGGATGCCGAGGGCGACAAGAGCCACCACTAACCACGGATCCGTGGTGTGTTGACCGATATGCAGAAGGGTATAGGTACCCAAACAGGCTAGCAAACCCGCGACCACCGTAAAGGCGAAGGGATGGTGTGACCACTCATGAACCTGTTGGCGAAGGTCTTGCCATAGCGCCAACAGTCGACGTTGCCAGCGACTGAGGAGAAAAATCGTACCCACACCGCTCAGGGTGGCCACCATCAAGGGGGCATCGGTTTGCCACAGGAGAAGGCCTGCCCCCAGTCCGCCGATGACCAGCAAAAGACGCTTAGACAGCAGATTCAAAACAAAAGATTTCCAGCGCAACCGTTGCCATCGCCTTTGGCGCAGCGGAGTTGAGCGCCGTTGAGGTCCCGGCAATGACCATTTCGCCCAAGAGGTAACCATAGGGTGGGTGTACTGCCAATTGATGCTTTATTCTACCGTAATTCTATAGCCCCTCAGCTTGTCTCAATTGGCTGCATTAGCCTTTCCAGCGTAGGATCACCACTTCTTCTCGCAGTTGCTCCTTGGTGGCACTGGCAAACCGTGTTCGGAACAGATCCGTGCGCACAAACTCATAGCCAAGGGCTTGGGCAATGTCAGCCAATAACTGACCCGTGCGAATCATCACCCGCAAATAAGAGGCTTGATCACCCACGACGTAGGCCAGTTGGGCATTGGGACGCAAGAGCGATCGCAGGGCAGCCAAATGACGCGCCATGCCACCAAAATAGAGTTTGGTTACTCTGCCGTAAAGTTTCTCAAAGCCAGAGGTCTTACCCAGTTCAATTCTGCGGCGTTCAATAGCCTCTGCAATGGCCTGAATTTCGGGGTGATCTTGAATCCACTGATCGTCATCATCAGCTTTATACACATTGCGAGTGTTAGAACGGATGAGACCCTTCTTAAAGGCTTGTAAATCAGCCTTGGTTTTGATAAAGCCCAAGACCACCGATTCGAGGCGGGTTGCTCTGGTGTAGTCCTTTTCGTTGGGGTAAGGGGGTGAGGTGATCACCGCATCAACAGACTGCGGCGGTAATACTCGGTCAGGATATCTCGCATCCGCCAGATAGACGTGGGCAGGGGCATCATTTTGATCTTTGACCTGTCGCAAATCCTGCACCATTTCATCAATTTTGGCGAGCCAAGCACTAATCACTGGTGCATCAACTTTGGGTTTACCGACACCCACTTCAGGACCAAAGCGCAGATTACTGACTGCAAAAACCAGTATGTTGGCGATCGCCAGCAATTGATGCCGATAGACCTTTTCTATTTTGGATTTCTCTAAACAGTCAAGGAGTACCAATACCTTGTGTAAGGGAATCGGGCTAATCGACCCCGTAAGGATGAGTTTATGTTGCTCTGGAGAGAGTTGGCGTAACGGTAGATCGGCAATATTCCCCGCAAAAGGAACGGCGTCCCCTATCCCTTGCTGCCGCAGGATGTCAAGGGCAAATTCTGCGACCTCACAGGAGTGACTGTAGAGTAAATCAGGATCAACATTCCAATCCGTCTTTACTGATGTTGCAAAATGGGCGAATGGATTGGCTTCGGTACCCAATGATGGGATGCCCTGGCGCTTCGACTCAACCAACGTCGTACCTGTGCCACAAAAGGGGTCGAGGATGACACTCTCTGCATTCAAGCCAAAGTCTTCTATGTAATCCCTCACAAGATGGGGCGGATAAGACAGCACAAACCGATACCAGTCATGAAAGGCGCGGTCTTGCTCATCTATCTTATTGATATTGGCTTTGGCGACTGTTGTATTCTTAGAATTTTTTAGCAACTCAACTCCTGTGGCAATTTGCTCCTAGTCCCCTAAGTCTATGAAAAATTGACTGCGTTGGCAGGGGGTTCATTTCGCTGCCTCAAAAAGCGTGCACTCTTTAGGCGCGGTGTTCCTGAGCCAATTGAGGTCGTTTAGGGCAGACGTTGAATCTCGGCGCGGAAGCCATTGACCTCCATAAAGGCGCGCATTTTGGTGGCATTGGCCTCGTTTTGGAAACTTCCCACTTGCAGGGCGCGGCGCTGACCAAGGGTAATGGGTATTACTTCGGGAACGAGCGATCGCAGGCGTTCTTGATTGGCCAGATCATCCTCCCGTAAATCCAAAACAATGACTCGAAACCGCGTTCTGGGGGCTACGGGAGCTAGTGTTGCCAAGTCGGCATCAGAAATGTCTGGTGGGGGGGGCAATTGATTCATCGCTCGATCACTCCCTATCAATCCCATCGGAATCGGGCCACTGGGCACCGGCAATCGTTCGAGGGAGTTGTCAAGCCGCTGCCGCGGTGGGGGGGGAATTGGCGCGGTACTCACCTCTGGTGGTGGCACAGGGATGGGAATCGGTTCTGCTGCCAATACGGGCGTCCCCCAACCCATTATGATTAAACATAGGTGACACAACCACGGCTGGGAGTGAATGCTGAAACGGCTCATCAAAAACTTCATTGCGCTCTATCAACAATGCGGATGAACGGTGAACAGAACTGTGTTGATTCTTTTCTGCGGGCGGACGTGCTATGCAAAATTTAGCTCCCGAATTTAAAGAACACCGCATCTGGCGGATTCTCGATGCCAACCTTGACCGTGCCCGGGAAGGCCTGCGGGTCATTGAGGAATGGTACCGCTTTGTCTGCGAAGATGCTAAAATGAGTGCGAGATGTAAAGATTTGCGCCAAAGAATTGGCTGCTACCATACCCTAGAGTTGCGCGCGGCACGACACACGGATCAGGATCCGGGGACTGCCTTGAGTCATCTGCAGGAGCGCACTCGCAAGGCCCTCAGCGACGTGCTCATCGCTAACTTTGCCCGTGTCCAAGAAGCGCTACGGGTGATTGAGGAGTATGGGAAATTAACGGATATTAGACCGCACCCAATGAGTAGTTATAGCCTGAGTCAAGTCGCCAAAGACCTGCGCTATGAGGTTTACATTCTGGAGCAAGAGCTGATCCGCAACCTGCTCCTCAACCCACGCTACGCTCGAGTACGGCAACTGCAGGGGGCAAAGCTTTATTTGGTGACTGCCCCCAGCGATCGCCTGCTGGAAACGGTTGAAGCCGCTTTGAAGGGGGGGCTGCCCCTTGTGCAATACCGCGACAAAACCAGTGATGATCACACCCGCCTAACCACGGCTTGTCAGTTACAAGCGCTTTGCCAACGCTACGGCGCCCTGTTTTTGGTGAACGATCGCGTGGATATTGCTGTCGCTGCCAATGCTGATGGGGTGCACCTCGGACAGACGGATATTCCCATGGAACTCGCTCGGCAGGTTTTAGGGCCCGATCGCCTTGTAGGACGCTCGACCAGCAATCCCGAAGAACTGGAGCGTGCCATTGCCGAAGGTGCCGATTATGTTGCTGTTGGGCCGATTTTTGCCACCCCCACTAAGCCGGATAAAGCGGCTGTGGGCTTTGACTATCTCCAGTACGCCCGCGAACACGCCCCGATGCCCCAGTTTGCCATTGGCGGTATTGATCTCAGTAACATTGATGAGGTGGTCAAGGCTGGGGCGACTCAAGTGGCCGTTGTCCGCGCCATTATGGATGCGGCTGATCCAGAAGCCACTACCCGCGAGTTCTTACGCCGCTTATCTTAAGGGGAACCCCTATGACCTCGGCGGCTGAGATTACCGCTGCTGTGCGGCAACTGTACAATACCTATCCTTTTCCGCCGGAACCGCTCCTTGATGAACCACCACCGGGGTACAACTGGCGCTGGTCTTGGCCGGCGGCCTATAGCTTTTGCACAGGACGCTATCCCTCCCAATTGGACATTGCCATCCTCGATGCCGGCTGTGGCACCGGAGTGGGGACGGAATATCTAGCCCATTTGAATCCCCAGGCAAAGATTACTGCGTTGGATCTCAGTGAGGCTGCTTTGGACATTGCCCGCGAACGCTGCCGGCGATCGGGCGCCACCAATGTCCAATTTCACCACCTGAGTTTAGAGGATGTGGCGCAACTGGGGCAAAGGTTCCAGATGATTAACTGTGTCGGGGTGCTGCATCACCTGCCGGATCCACAGCGGGGAATTCAAGCGCTGGCCAATGTCCTTGCCCCCGGCGGCATTTTTCATATCTTTGTCTATGGGGAACGCGGTCGCTGGGAAATTAAGCTGATGCAGCAGGCCATTGCCTTGCTTCAGGGGAGCGATCGCCACAACTATCGCGAGGGAGTGGCCATTGGCCGGCAACTCTTTGCCGCATTACCGCAGAACAATCGCCTGAAAAAGCGGGAGCAGGAGCGCTGGAGCCTCGAAAATCAGCGGGATGAATGCTTTGCTGATATGTATGTGCATCCCCAAGAAATTGACTACACGATCGCTAGCCTCTTTGAGTTGATTGCTGCCTCTGGCCTGGAATTCGTCGGCTTTTCTAATCCCCCAGTCTGGCGGTTGGAGCGGCTATTGGGCAGCCAGCCAGAACTGTTGCGACGGGCACAGCGATTAGACCCGATCCAGCAATATCAACTCATTGAATGCCTTGACCCTGAGGCGATGACCCACTTTGAGTTCTTTTTGGCCAAGCCACCGCTGCCCCGTCACGATTGGTCTGAGGATGCGGCTCTGCTGGCGGCCATTCCGTGGCGACACCCCTGCTTAGACGGTTGGCCGGGGGCCTGTGTCTTTAACTGCCACTATGACGTGATTCAGCTCAATCAGGCTGAGCAGCAATTCCTGACGGCTGCGACGGGTCAAAAAACTGTGGCTGAGTTATTAGCTGAGCAACCAGACTTCAATCTTGCGGGGGTGCGATCGCTCCTTGAGCGGGACTTACTGCTTTTGGGAGTAAAAGAATGACAGATCTCCTAGAGACGATTTCTAAAAGTGGTGCGGTCTACGATTGCAGTCATTGGGGACGCCTACGCCTTACGGGGCGCGATCGCCTGAAGTTTTTGCACAATCAAAGCTCCAATAACTGCCTTGTCCTGCAACCCGGCCAAGGGGCTGACACCGTTTTCCTGACCTCGACCGCTCGTACCCTTGATCTTGCCACCCTACTTGTCCATCGGGAGTGGGTGGATCTCCTAATATCCCCGCAACGCCGCGAGTTTCTCCTCAGATGGCTCGATAAGTACATCTTCTTTGGCGATGATGTTCAGGTGAGGGATCGCACCGCAGAGAGTTACTGCTACCGGGTCTTTGGGAACGCTGCTGCAACCATGACCGACCAGTTTGGCTTGAATGCCCTTGAGCATCCCTACGAGCACATGACCGTTACATACCAAGACGCGACTCTCACAATTGCTGCCACCAGCGGCCTCGCCATTCCCGGTTTCACGCTTTGGAGCGATCGCCCCCTCAGCGATTTACTCCATCCCTATCCCCAGCTCAGTGATGCCGACTGGGAGCACCTACGCATCCGCCAAGGCCGCCCCGCTGCCGATGCCGAACTCACCGAAGAGTATAACCCCCTCGAAGCACGGCTAGGGCATACCATTTCTTTTAATAAGGGCTGTTATATTGGCCAAGAGACGATCGCTCGCCTCAAGACCTACCAAGGGGTCAAACAACATCTCTGGGGACTGGAATTAAGTGCCGCAGTGACACCCCCCACGCCCCTGCTCCTAGACGCTGAAAAAGTGGGTCTCCTCACCAGTTGTACTCCCCTCGGGAATGGTGCCTTTGGTCTCGGCTATGTGCGCACCAAAGTGGGGGGTGCGGGATTAACGTTGCATACCCCGGCGGGCATCCTTGTCCAAGTGGTGGAGGTGCCATTCTTAAGAAGTGTTGCCTGAAAATACTCTCATTAGAGAATGCTATAATCCAATCGGTTCTGCAGATGTTTACTGACCGAAGGAAGGAAGCCTATGGCCACCGCACAGGTATTAGCGTTCATGCAAAAGACCGCTGAGGATGCCAAACTGCGGGACGAATTGGAAAACCTTCTGGGGGTAGGCGATGGCAACATTAGTGGGGCTGCCGAACTCGATGCCGAGGAACTGGCCGCGCTGCGGGGAGAAATGGCGCCGAAAGTGGTGGATTTTGCCAGTCAGCATGGCTTTGAGTTTTCCACCGATGAACTGGTGCAGGTGGTGGATTCCTTTGCCCAACATCAGGCTGGGGAAATCAGTGATGAGGAATTTTCAGGCATTTTAGGCGTTCCTGTGAACAGTGACCACGCTGACCACAAAACCCAAGTGACCAATCCGCTCCAGCGCCTCGCCCGCTACCTCAGTAAAACCTATTTGGGTATTGGTGCGGATGAGGAGAGCGAATAAGGCTCAACAACTCTCAGTAAGACTGCGTCCAGCGCGTCGTAAAATCCGTTTGTGGTCCCAATGGCTGCTCCCTGGGCTACTGGTGAAGCGATGGCTTCTAATGAGTGCAGTTGGCGTTTTGCTTGCCAGTCTGGGCTTTGCCATTAGTATTAACCTCACCCCGATCTTTTACTTCCTGCAATTCCTGGAGCAGTTTGTTCAAAGTATTGCCCGTTTTGTGCCCAGTTACATCAGTGGTCCTTTACTGCTTCTGGGGGGGTTGGCACTGATTGCTTGGGGCTATGCTCGTACCCTTGGTTCCATTACGGAAGTCCTACTGCCAGAGGACGATAAGGCACTCGTGGAGCGACTCCTCACCCATCGCCGCTTGGGGCGAGGCCCGAAAATTGTGGCCATTGGGGGCGGTACGGGGCTATCAACGCTCTTGCGCGGACTCAAGCTCTACAGTTCCAATATCACTGCCATTGTGACGATGGCTGATGATGGCGGCTCATCCGGACGACTGCGGCGAGAAATCGGGGTGCTGCCACCGGGGGATATTCGCAACTGCTTGGCGGCTCTAGCGGATGAAGAGAAAATCGTCACCGAACTCTTTCAGTACCGCTTTGAGGCGGGCGATGGCTTGGCGGGACACAGTTTCGGCAATTTGTTTCTGACGGCGATGACGAATATCACGGGGGATCTAGAGCGGGCGATCGCCACCAGTTCAGCGGTCTTGGCCATTCGCGGTCAAGTATTGCCAGCCACCCTAACAGATATGACCCTTTGGGCACGCCTTGCCGATGGTCGCCTCATTCATGGGGAGTCCAACATTACAGCCGCCCGCGGCAAAATTGTCGAAATCGGCTGCTCGCCCCCAGCCCCCAAAGCCTTGCCCCGCGCCATTCAAGCCCTCCATGAGGCCGATTACATTATTCTTGGCCCCGGCAGCCTCTATACCAGTATCATTCCCAATCTCTTGGTGCCCGAGATTGCCCAAGCTCTTGCGGAGCGCCGGTGCCCCTGTGTTTATGTCTGCAACATTATGACCCAACCAGGGGAAACCGATGGCTATGCTGTCAGCGATCATGTGCGCGCGCTCGATGAAGTCACCGGCGATCGCCTGTTTGATGCTGTGCTGGTGCAAAAATATCCCCCCAGTGCGGCTCACCTTGAACGCTATGCCCAGCAGGGCAGTACCGCTGTCGCCATTGATCGCGAGGAACTTACCCGCCAAAACTGTCGGCTAATCTTTGCGGATGTCATGGACGAATCCACACCAACCGTGCGCCATGATTCGCAAAAGTTAGCGGCGATTCTCATGCGTTGGTATGAGCGGGTGCGATCGCTCTAGCCTTGTGCCCTGGGAAGGCGATCCCTAATAATAGAACCGTTGCACTTGGGTCTGTGGCCTGCCATGTCTTTGGAACTTTTGCGATCGCTCGTGTGGATGGACTACCGCCTTGCGGTGCTCTTTACTGTGGTTATCCCCTTGATCCTGCTGCTGTGGTCAACGGTTAAAAATGTGCCAGCGATTACCCAACTGCTGATTATCTATTGGCGGGTGGCCAGTCTATTGGCAATTACGGTGTACTTGATGATGCCGCAGTGGCCAGTGGCCTACGTCACGGGATTTATGGCCTTGGTGCTAATTCCCATTAGCCTCTGGTTTTGGGTGGATCTCAATGAAGAAATTAGCGATCGCCAAGATTTGATTGGTCAAGTCTTTAGTAGCTGGCGCTGGGCAATCACGCTCTACTGTGTCCTTGCCGCCATGGGTCAGGCCTTTTATTTGCCCTGTGCATTTGTGGCTGGTGCCGTTCAGACCCCCAGTTGCCAAGTCTGGCTCGAGCCACCCCTGATGTTCAAAGATATTTTCCATGCTCAAGCCCGCGCGGGTACCCTTGGCTTCTTTGCCGCCGTTGCCCTTGTCATCTATATGCTCTATCTGAGCTACTTTGTGTTTGTGCGCTTACCCAAGCAGGGGCGATCAGCCACGGGTCTATAGCCTATGCCGCTGCAACGCATTCTTGAACCCGAGGTCATGGAGACGCCAGAAACGGCTGCTGCCTATGACGCGATGGATTTTACTGCCGTTAATGCCGCCTTCTGTGAAGATTTAGCCACCGTCTTACCCAGTGTTGAGCAACCGCTAAAGGTCTTAGATGTGGGTACAGGGAATGGGCGGATTCTGCAAATGTTGCATCAACGCTATCCCCATTGGCAACTAACGGGGATTGACTTCAGTCCAGCCATGCTGGCGATCGCCCGGCACCACAGTCCACAATTAAACTTTATTCAAGGGGATGCCAAAGCTCTGCCCTTTGCCCCAGCGAGTTTTGATGTCGTGATCAGCAATAGCCTTGTCCATCACTTAGCCGATCCTCAGCCCGCCCTAGGGGAGATGCTGCGGGTGCTCCGTCCCCAAGGCACCCTGTTCATCCGCGATCTCTGTCGTCCGGAAACGGTGGCAGAACTGCAAGCCTTGGTTGACCAATATGCTGGCCAAGACACCCTGGAACAGCGGCAACTTTTTGCCGACTCTCTCCATGCGGCATTAACCTTGATGGAAATGAGCGATCTTTTGAGAACATTGCCGCAGCCACCGCAGCAGTGGCAAGCTACCCTCACCTCCGATCGCCATTGGACCGTTGTGGCACAGCGCTAATGAACCGGCGGCATTACTTTATTGCTTTGTTGCCCAATGCGGACATTCAGGCTGCAGTGACTCGCCTCAAGCAGTATTGTTGCGATCGCTACCAAAGCCAAGCGGCACTGCGCTCTCCCCCCCACGTCACCCTCTATCCCCCCTTTTGGTGGCGAGAGGCAGCGGTCGCAGATCTGGAGCAAGCCCTAGACACTTTTTGCCACCAAGCGGCTCCAGTAGAGTTGATCCTCGATGGCTTTGCCGCCTTTCCCCCACGAGTCATTTATATTCACGTAGCACCCACTCCAGCCCTCAAGACACTACAAGCAGATCTCGTCAAAGCGGTAGCGCAGCCCCTGAACCTCCCCCCTACGCAACGCCATCCCTTCACCCCCCACATGACAATCGCTTTTCGCGATTTAACTAAGGAAAACTTTCGCCATGCTTGGGCAGACTTTCAAGAACAATCCTTTGCAGCTCGCTGTTGGGTATCCCACCTAACACTGCTGGTGCACAATGGCCGACGCTGGCAGATCTATCGTGAATTTTTGTTAAGAAATCTTGCCCCGGATGCCCCTTGAAATCAATTTGTAACGAGCCAATGACTTGATTTTTGCCGATTGCGGAATTATGATGCAAGGAACACTTTTCTCTCAAACTTTCTAAAATCAGAAGTACAGCCCTTTTCACCAGGATGGCACACGCTCAAAATCGTGAAAGCCGATATGGGAGACGATGGTTTCTTCTTGATCTATCCCATCTTTCAGAAAAAGGCTATAAGACAATATTGTAGTCTTGGTAGCGATAAATACGTTAGTGACTTTAATGCGCAATATGAGCCTAGAGGAAAGTGCTGCCATTAAGGGGGGAGTATTTGTGTTTCCTATCTTTTGGAGCAACAGCGTTGAATCCAGACCCGCCCATTATTTAAGGAATTTTGAGGAGTCAATATATCAGCAGTAGCCCATTGCTGAGGATAAGGTTATGAAACTGGAAGATATCTACACCTTTTTCCGCCAGCCACCGCCCGTTTACCTGAGCAAGGAAGTTGCGGTGTGCTATGTGCTCTATACCCTTGTGGAAAAGGGGGACTCCTATGGCACGGCGCTGATTCAAGCCATTGAAAATGAATATCCCCTTTACCGCCTTTCCGATACAGTTCTTTACAGCGCCCTCAAATTCCTCGAGGATGAGGGAATTATTGATGGTTATTGGAAGAAGGTGGAAGGTCGCGGTCGGCCTCGGCGAATGTACCACATTGTTGGCGAAAAGGAGCAACAGGCGCGGGAACTTTCGGAGCTTTGGCTGCGCTATTTGCAAGAACATCCCCACCGTCAGGAGTAACCTAAGAATCGAGTTGGCGCAGGCGATCGCGCACGGCTTGAATATCCTGCCACGTTAGCCACTTGGGACTGCCCGGCTCCCGCGAGTTATTGCGCAGCAGATATGCCGGATGAAAAATGGGCATACACCACCGTCCCTGCCATTCAATCCACTGGCCACGAATTTTGGTAATGCCGCGATTATCTTTCAGCAATCCAGATACAGCCGTTGCCCCCGCCAGCAAAATAATGCGGGGATTCACCAAGCGAATCTGCTCTAAGAGGTAGGGCAAACAGGCCGCTGCTTCCACGGGTGTTGGGACACGGTTACCGGGGGGGCGGCATTTAACAATGTTGCAGATATAGGCATCCCGCTCACTGTCGAGATTGACCGAAGCAAGGATTTTATCGAGGAGTTGCCCCGCCTTACCGACAAAGGGACGGCCACTTTCATCCTCGGCTTGACCCGGTCCTTCACCAATAATCATCAGCTTGGCAGCAGGATTGCCTCGGCTGACCACCACATGGGTCCGGGTGGCCGCTAAGCCACAGCGTTGACACTGCTGACAATGCGCCGCAAGCGCCTCCAAGTCGCGGTAAGTACCGGCAGGAATGGCTACCTCGGCTCGCAGCGGAATTTGATCGTAGGTGGCAGGATCAAGGGGCGTCGCTGGTGCAGCTTCGGCCTCGGTGGGGGGGTCAAATAAGCTAAATTGCAGCGGCTCACTCATGGGAATCGTAACTTCCTGAGGACAATGTTAAAGAATCTTCACGAAACTTAGGAAAAACTTAGGACAAATGGCACCAATTTTATGGCGATCGCCAGAACCTTAATTTATCTCACAAAAGTATTTTACAAATTAATAACTACGGCGAAACAGGTTTCCCCCCGCATTGTATAAGAAATACCTGAAGGGTTTAACAACACGGCTGTTGTTTCCCAGACCCCTTTGCGGAACAACCCATTAGTGATCGTTAGACCTTTTCAGCACGCCCAAGAGCGCTGCATGTTTCTTAAAAAACACACCAAGGATCAGCTTGGTCGCTCTCAGGTTGCTTGGCACAGCCTTTAGGGAGTTGCTGATCAGCCCCCTAAGAATCCTGCGTTATCTCTGTGGGCAGGAATGTCAAGAAGGTCTCACTTCTTTAACAACCTTTAAGGAGAATTGATCCATGCTAGATGCATTTGCCAAAGTTGTCGCTCAGGCCGATGCCCGCGGTGAATTCCTCACCAACGCCCAGTTCGATGCCCTGTCCAACTTGGTGAAAGAAGGCAACAAGCGTCTGGATGCCGTCAACCGCATCACCAGCAATGCCTCCACGATCGTTGCTAACGCTGCTCGTGCCCTCTTTGCAGAGCAACCCCAACTGATCCAACCCGGTGGGAATGCTTACACCAACCGTCGCATGGCTGCTTGCTTGCGCGATATGGAAATCATTTTGCGCTATGTGACCTACGCCATTTTGGCTGGTGACTCCAGCGTGCTCGATGATCGCTGCTTGAATGGTCTGCGGGAAACCTACCAAGCCCTTGGCACCCCCGGTTCCTCCGTGGCTGTGGCTATCCAAAAAATGAAAGATGCCGCGATCGCGATCGCCAATGATCCCAATGGCATCACCCCTGGCGATTGCAGCGCCCTGATGTCCGAAATCGCTGGCTACTTTGATCGTGCCGCTGCCGCTGTTGCCTAAGGCACTTTGACGTTCTCTAACTTTGACCGTTCTGAACACGCACATTTTTTAGGGAGATATTTTATCCATGAAAACGCCGATTACCGAAGCCATTGCCGCCGCCGATACCCAAGGTCGTTTCCTCAGCAACACCGAACTGCAAGCGGTTGACGGTCGCTTCAAGCGCGCTGTGGCTAGCCTGGAAGCTGCTCGGGCCCTGACCAACAATGCTCAGAGCCTGATTGACGGCGCAGCCCAAGCGGTGTACCAAAAATTCCCCTACACCACCACCATGCAAGGCTCTCAGTATGCCTCGACCCCCGAAGGCAAAGCCAAGTGCGCCCGTGACATCGGCTACTACCTGCGGATGGTGACCTACTGCCTCGTTGCCGGTGGCACCGGTCCCATGGATGAGTACCTCATTGCTGGCTTGTCTGAAATCAACACCACGTTTGATCTCTCCCCAAGCTGGTATGTGGAAGCTCTGAAATACATCAAAGCCAATCACGGCTTGACTGGCCAAGCTGCGGTGGAAGCCAACGCCTACATCGACTACGCCATTAACGCCCTCAGCTAATAGGCGTTTCCCTTCGTTGCCCGGTGAGGTAAGCAGATGTTGTCGGCGTTGGGCTGACCCTTTGTTTACAACACCGGGCTTGTTTGTACCCTCGATATTTAGGAGTTTGTACCGTGGCTATTACTGCTGCTGCTTCGCGCTTGGGTACCTCCGCCTTCAGTGATGCTCCTCGGGTGGAGCTGCGGGCCAACTGGAGCGAGGAAGATCTAGAGACTGTCATCCGTGCCGTTTACCGTCAGGTCTTGGGCAACGACTATGTGATGGCATCGGAGCGTTTGGTGAGTGCGGAGTCACTGTTGCGCAATGGCAAAATTACCGTGCGGGAGTTTGTGCGCGCAGTGGCCAAGTCGGAACTATACAAAGAGAAGTTTCTCTACGGCAATTTTCAAACCCGTGTCATTGAATTGAACTATAAGCATTTGTTGGGGCGGGCACCCTACGACGAGTCGGAAGTGATTTTCCACTTAGATCTCTACGAAAAGGAGGGCTTTGATGCCGACATTGACTCCTACATTGACTCCCCCGAATACACCGACAGCTTTGGGGATTGGGTGGTGCCCTACTATCGCGGCTTTAATACGCAGCCGGGGCAAAAAACCGTCGGCTTTAACCGCATGTTCCGTCTCTATCGCGGCTATGCCAATAGCGATCGCGCCCAAGCAGAAGGCAGCATGTCCCGTTTAGCACGGGATCTGGCCACCAACAGTCCTAATACGGTGGTGCCGCCTTCGAGGAGCGATACCGCCTTTGCCTACTACACCCCCAGTGCCGATGTTCCCCCACGGGCTTGCTTGGGCGGTTCCTTTGGAGAAAGTGGCCGCGTCTATCGCATTGAAGTGGCGGGCATTCGCCAACCGGGCTATCCGGGGGTGCGCCGCAGCAGTACCGCCTTCTTGGTCCCCTATGAGCAACTGTCGAGCAAAATGCAGCAGCTTCAGCGCGCGGGTGCTCGCATTGTCAGTGTCAATCCTGCCTAGGAATGTTTGTTTAGCGTCCTTTTGAGATTGGGAGTCAGGTGTCATGTTTGGTCAAACTGCGTCTGGAAGTGCTGCCCTTAGCCCCTCCGGCGCTCGCGTTTTCCGCTACGAGGTTGTGGGTCTGCGTCAAAACGAAGAAACCGACAAAATGGGGTTTCCGATTCGGCGCAGCGGCAGCACCTTTATTACGGTGCCCTACAACCGCATGAATGAGGAGATGCAGCGCATTACCCGCATGGGGGGCAAAATCGTTTCCATTACCCCCGTGGTCGCCTCCTAAGTGGCTGATGTCTGGAGAGGGAATGACGACGGTCTCTGAACCGGTACAACTGACAGTTCCCCAAATGCTGGCGCAGCTTCAGGGGACAGATACCAGTTGCCGCTACTATGCGGCGTGGTGGTTGGGGAAGTTTGGCCTAGAAACGGCAACGGCAGCGGAGCGGCAGGCCATTGTCAGCGCTTTGATTATGGCTTTGGGCGATGAGGAGGATCGCACAGAATTGGGGGGCTACCCGCTGCGGCGGAATGCAGCCCGTGCCTTGGGCAAGTTGGGCGATCGCCAAGCGGTACCGGCGTTAATTGAGTGCTTGCGCTGCGAGGATTTTTATGTCCGTGAGGCGGCGGCCATTGCTCTTGGTCAGTTGGGAGACCCCCACGCGATCGCGCCCCTACAAGCGCTCCTAGAAGGCGGTGTAGCGATGGCGCGGCTGGTGCCCGGTCGCCCGCATCTGGTGCAGCCAGTGGAAGCTGTGATTGAAAGCTTGGGTCATCTTGGTGCCACTGAAGCCATTGCCCTGATTGAGCCATTCTTGGCCCATGAGATGCCGCGAGTCCAATTTGCCGCTGCGCGGGCACTTTTTCAGCTCACGGGAGCAGCAGAATATGGCGATCGCCTGCTAGTGGCTCTCAACAGTGAGGATGTGCAACTGCGGCGGACAGCGCTTCTGGATTTGGGAGCGATGGGCTATCTACCAGCAGCAGAGGCCATTTTGCAGGCGGGTGTTGAGGCTAGCTTCAAGCTCATTGCCCTCCACGGCATCCTCAGCAAGCAACTGCAGCAGGTTGGCCCAGCTGCACAGACCCTCTCCCTCTTTCAAGGATTGGATCAACTGCTGTGAGTGATCTCCATACCTATATCCATGCCGTTGAGACCGCTACCTCTGCCCCGGCGCTATGCGAGGCGGTGATTCAGCTTGCCCAGAAAAAAGACACCGCTGCCATTCCCACGCTGATTGCGGTTTTGGGGTACAACAACCCCGCTGCTGCCCAAGCTGCTGTGGCAGGCCTCATTGCCCTTGGGGATGCTGTCGTGGAGCCCCTGTTGGCACAGTTGGATGGGTACAACTACGGTGCCCGTGCCTATGGGGTGCGGGTTCTGGGGAGTATTGGTCATCCTGCCGCCCTGCGGGTCTTATTGGCTGCTGCGCAGTCGGATTTTGCCCCCAGTGTTCGCCGTGCCGCCACAAAGGCCATAGGAACGCTCCGCTGGCAGTTAATCCCTGAGGAGACGGCAAGAGAGGCTCAATTAAGGGAAGCACTCATGGTTCTCCAGCGCAACAGTGAAGCAGCGGATTGGGCGGTTCGCTATGCCGTGGGCGTTGCCCTCGATCATCTGCATCAGCAGGCAGCTGCTCGTGCCATTCGGGAAGCGGTGCGTTTACTCCTCAATCGTTTGAGCGATCGCGACCCCGACATTGTTGTGCGTTCCCGTTGTCAACTTGCCCTCCAGAGGGACTCTCTGTCCATGCACACCTAAAAAGGATTGGAAAGTTATGTCGTTACCCTTGCTGGCTGTGAAGCCCAGAACCCTTGACCAGCGGGTGGTCAGTTATGAAGTCCCCGCCGAGGATGATCCGGTCATCTACCGCCTCACCGATGCCACCGATGCCGCAGACGTGGATGCCCTGATTTGGGCAGCCTATCGCCAGATTTTTAGTGAGCACCTGATTTTGGCCTCCTACCGTCAGCCCTTCTTAGAGTCACAACTGCGCAATCGGGCCATTTCCGTACAGGATTTTATCCGTGGCTTGGGTAAGTCCGAGGTTTATCGCGAGCAAGTGGCAGCCGTCAATTCCAATTACCGCCTCGTGGATGTCTCCTTCAAGCGATTCCTGGGCCGCCCCACCTATGGCCCGCAGGAGCAGATTGCTTGGTCGATTATTCTAGCTACCCGTGGCCTAGAAGGATTTATTGATGCCCTGGTGGACAGCGACGAGTACCAGCAAAACTTTGGTGCCGATATTGTCCCCTACCAACGGCGGCGGCGCATGGCGCGTCCTTTTAACCTCGTTAATCCCCGCTACAGCGACTACTGGCGCAACAAAGAAATGTCCCTCAGTGGCCGTTCTTACTATCAGGTGCGCTACTACGCCGCAGGGCCACTGGACAAGCAAATTATCCGGGGCGCGATTCCAGCCAACTTCCTTTCTATGGCGCGTTCAATTGTGGTGCCCACCCTCGATACTCAACGCCATGTGGCACGAGCCACCTCAAGTTTGGTGACGGTTCCCAACACTGCCCAAGAACGGGATCTGCCGCCGACACCGGTCAAGCCTGTGCCCGTTGCGTTGCCCTACCGTTATTTGCCCTCTCAACCAAAGGTGTAAGCCATGACGATTCCCTTGCTGAGCTATGCCCCCAGTTCCCAAAATCAGCGGGTACCGGGCTATGAAGTGCCCAATGAAGACACCCCTTGGCGCTATTCCCTTGAGGATGCAGTGGATCAGTCGGATATTGATGCACTGATTTGGGCGGCCTATCGCCAAGTGTTTAGTGAGCACGTTGTCCTCAAGAGTACGCGCCAGCTCCATCTAGAGTCCCAACTGGCCAATCGTGCCATTTCGGTACGGGATTTTATTCGCGGCTTGGCCAAATCAGAGACATTTCGCCGCTTAGTGGTGGAAACCAACTCCAACTATCGCTTGGTGGAAATTGCCCTGAAGCGGCTCCTGGGGCGTGCCCCCTACAACAAAGATGAAGAACTGGCGTGGTCCATTCGCATTGCCACCGACGGTTGGCAGAAATTTGTGGATACCCTTGTGGACAGTGACGAATATACGCAAAACTTTGGCGACAACACCGTGCCCTACCAACGTCGTCGTTATAAAGACCGCCCCTTCAACTTAGTTACCCCTCGCTATGGTGACTACTGGCGCGATAAGTTAGAGAACAGCCGCTACAAGTGGGGCGACATTCGCAATTTCTTGGAGATGGCACGATCGGTCAAGGTGACGCCTGTGCAATTCAAGCCGGTCTCCACGGCCAATGTGCGGATCCCCGATACCACGCGGCGCGATCGCCCGACGGTACCGGTGTCGATCAACCCGACGGCGAACTTTCCACTGCGCTAGCTATTGTTTCACTCTTTGACTTGGGAGAGATCCATGGACTTACCTCTACTCGCCTACAAGCCCACGACTCAAAACCACCGCGTCGCTAGCTTTGGCATTGCCGATCAAAATGAAGATACCCCCTATATCTATCGTCTTGAGGATGCGGCCTCCTACTCGGAAATCCGTGAGGTGATCTGGGCCTGCTATCGGCAAGTGTTTAGTGAGCATGCCACCTTGGCTTTTAACCGGCAAATCACTTTGGAATCCCAATTAGTGAACCGAGTGATTACGGTGCGGGACTTCATTCGCGGTCTGGCCAAATCAGAGCGCTTCTACAACACGGTGGTGGCTGTGAACGACAACTACCGCTTGGTGGACGTTTGCCTGCGGCGCTTCTTAGGGCGCAGTGCCTACAACAAAGAGGAAAAAATTGCTTGGTCAATTAAAATCGGCACCCTTGGCTTCTATGGCTTTGTCGATGCCCTCCTTGACAGTGAGGAATACACCAATGCCTTTGGTGACTTTACGGTGCCCTACCAGCGCAAGCGGATGGAAGGACGTCCCTTTAACCTTGTGACGCCGCGCTATGGCTTTGAATACCGCGATAAAGTGGGCACCACCAAAACGGATTGGCGCTTTACACTTGAGAAATTCTACGATCGCAAGTTCCAAGAGCGGCGGCTACCGGAGGGCGACCCCCGCAAATACCGCGATTTGGCAGCAGCGATCGCGCCCAAGATGCGCTATGCCCAGCAGTTGCGTGCCGCTGATATTGACTACCTCGCCAAAGTGCCCCGCCGTCGTTAAGTGAGATTGAGGAATGCACTAATGGTGTAGCCGTCGGTGAATTGACTGGCGGCTTTTTTGTTTGATACTCAATGAATTTCTTGCGTTTCTTGGAACGCTAGCACAGTTTACAGTTTTAATAGTCTGATTGTTGGATTTAGGTTTCTTCTGAAGCTATGAGCGATCGCCTTCTCCCGTGGCTGGTACCCGCCCTCATCACTGCCGCCGTTCTGCCCGCCAGTAGTCAAGTGACGATTCCGCTGACGGTTACCGTCAGTCCCGATCGCGCTGTTTTGGGAGATACGCTGGCCATTGTGGTCAACGCTTCAGAACAGCCCACTGTCGAGGTAGCGGGCACAGCCCTGCCGGTTTTCTCCATTGGCCCACAGCAATGGCGTGCGTTTGTGGCAACAACACCACTACAGACACCTGGCCGCCGTTCATTGATAGTTCGGGCAGGAAATGAAATCCGCAATATGTTGCTGTGGGTGGGCGATCGCTCCTTTCCTGTGCAAAGTATTTGGCTCCCACCGGGTAAAGACTCCTCAGGAACGGATTTGGAATTTGATCGCGTGGATGCCTTTAAGGCACTGGTCACCTCCGAAAGACTCTGGCAAGGTGCCTTTCGCCGCCCCAACAGTGGGCCTGTGACCACACCCTACGGCGTGCGGCGGTATTACAACGGGGTTTTTGCCAAGGACTACTTCCATTGCGGTTTGGACTTTGCAGGCCCCAAGGGATCACCCGTAGTGGCAGCGCAGTGGGGGCGAGTGGCCTTAGTGGGGCGAGAATCCCAGGGGTTTCTGGTTCATGGCAACACGATCGGTATTGATCATGGGCAGGGGGTGCTGACGATTTACCTGCACCTCGATCAAATCCGCGTCCAAGAAGGACAAATGGTTGAGGCGGGGCAAGTCATTGGTACTGTTGGCAATACGGGTGCCTCCACAGGACCCCATTTACATTGGGGACTCTACGTTAATGGCGAGTGCGTCGATCCGCGATCGTGGCTAGCTCAGGGCTGGCAGTAGTTGCGATATAAGTCGCTCCTGAGCCTAGTTTAGGGTCAAGAAATAGGCGATAATGCTAGTTCAGAGGTAGCTGCTTCGCTACCATTGCCGCTGATAAGATTTGGGAGTTAGCAACAATGACGATTCTCTTTCAACTGGCTCTTGCTGCCCTTGTCATCCTGTCCTTTGTGATGGTGGTGGGTGTGCCAGTGGCCTACGCCTCTCCCCAAGATTGGGATCGCTCAAAGCAGTTAATTTTCCTTGGCTCCGGCTTATGGATTGCCCTAGTGCTGGTGGTGGGCGTTCTCAACTTTTTTGTGGTTTAGTCCAGCGAGCGTTGGCGATAAACTTCGTACAAGAGCACTGCCGTGGCGATCGCCACATTCAAAGATTCGACATTTGGCTCCTGAGGAATCCTCAGTGCCGTAAAGTTTAGATCTTGGTAGGCCGGGGGTAACCCTTGGCCTTCATTTCCCATGACAAGCAACGTGGGTTGACGAAAATTCGCTTGCCAATAGATCAGGGGTGCGGTGGGTAACGTGACGACAATTTGCCATCCTTGGGCTTGGTAGGCTTTGAGAGTTGCCAAACTATCGCTAACCGTTTGCATCGGTAGGCGAAACCACTGGCCGGCACTGGCACGCAACACTTTTGGATGGGTCATGTCGACGCAATCGGGGGTCAGCAATAGCCCCTCAACGCCCACGGCGGCGGCGGTGCGAATAATCGTTCCCAAATTGCCCGGATCCTGAAGCGTGACTAAGCACAGACCTAAACGCTGGAGTGGCAAGGTAGGAGGGGGTGTATGGTCGGCAACGGCAACGACACCATCGGGAGTGGTTGTGGTGCAGAGGGCAGTCAGTACCTCTTCACTGACTTCAACAGCGCGATCGCTCCTGTGGACAACCTGCTGCCAAAATGTTGGCGATTGCTTTGCTTGCCAAGCGCTGGTATAGCAAACCACCGATAAGCGATAGCCGGCTGCCAGTGCCTCTTGGAGCAAATGAGTCCCCTCCAAAAGCAAGTGCCCTTGCCGATATTTGCGGTGGTGCAGCCTACGGATCGAGCGCACCAAGGGATTCTGCCGACTGGTAATGATCACGACTGAATCCAGCGCTCAAGTAAACGTTCCAGATAGGGGGTCAAGCGTGCCGTTTGCGCCGCTTGGGCTTGAATCTCTGTGGCGGATTGAATATAAGGGCCGGGGACGAGCTCGTGCTGACAGTGCTGAATCAACTCCCCAAGGCTAGCGGGGGTGACTTCTAAGTGAAACTGAAGACCAACAACGCGATCGCCCCACAAGAATCCTTGCTGCGGACAGGCGGCACTTTTGGCGAGGGGAATCGCACCCGCAGGGAGGCTAAACATCTCCCCATGCCAATGCAGCACCGTCAGTTGGGGTGGCCAATCCTGAAACCAAGGATGCGCTTGGGCGGCTGCTGTGAGTTCAATGGGAAACCAGCCGATTTCCTGCGTGGGTGCTGCGGTGACCTCTGCCCTTAGGACTTGTGCCAAGAGCTGAGCACCAAGGCAAATCCCGAAAATGGGCAACCCGTTGGCGATCGCTTGGCGCAAAAAGGCCTTTTCAGCCCCTAACCACGGATAAACAGCCTCATCGTGTACCCCCATGGGTCCGCCCATAACGATCAGCGCATCTACCTCCGTCAATGCTGGTAGCGGCTCGCCTGCATAGAGATGACTACCTTGCCAATCAAAACCACGGGCGATCGCCCACTGGGCAATATGGGCAGGGGTCTCAAAGGGCACGTGCTGGAGGTAGTGCAGCCGCATGAATTCCCTTAGGAAGAACTGCCGCCTTCGTTGCCAAGGATACGGGATTTGTACTCGTTCACCTTTTGGCCAAATTCACGGCGACCGGCTTCAAAGAGGACATAGCGATAGAGAAACCAACAAGTGTAGCCAAAGCCCACGAGTTCACAGGTCGGCCCTAGGAGGGGAATGGCATTCACCACTTCCAAAATAGCAACCGCCAGTGCCACAAAAGGAACAGTGGCGAGAATGATGAGGAGGGTGCGCAGGGGCTGCTGGTATTCACCCAGAAATGCACTAACCTGATCGGGGAAGACTGTGAGGAGCCAATAGAGTTTTTCACGAACCTGTTGCCGCTGTTCATTCGTGAGACCGCCTACCTTAGGGGCTGTGGCTTGCTCCCGTTCCGCTAGGTGTGCTGGGGCTGGCGTTGGTTCAAAAATGGGCTTTTCCGTATGGGTGGCTTCTGTGGTTGGGGATGTCTCAAATTCATTCATGCGCTTAAATTCCTTCAATACCTCAGCAAGTTTAGGCTAAGTTCACCGATCAGCGTTGGCTCATAGCTAATAATTGTTTAACATAGGTGGCGCCTTACCGCTAGCATCCCCTGTCTCCAAAAGAGGGCTCTACTCATTAAGCACCCAAGTATCCTTGCTCCCGCCCCCTTGGGAAGAATTCACCACCAATGAGCCACGCTTCATCGCCACCCGCGTCAGGCCACCGGGATGGACATAAATTTCCTTGCCGTACAGAATATAGGGGCGTAAGTCCACATGGCAACCAACAATTTCATTCCCCAGCAGGGTGGGCACGCGCGACAGCGAAAGGGTGGGCTGGGCAATGTAGTTGCGGGGATTGGCTTTGATGCGCTCTGCAAATTCTGCCCGCTGCTCAGCAGTCGATTGACAACCGATGAGCATGCCATAGCCTCCGGACTCGTTGGCGGATTTCACCACGAGGGAATCGAGGTTCTTGAGCACATGATCCAACTGTTGTGGCTCCCAACATAGGTACGTAGGTACATTGGGCAGTAGGGGTTCCTCACTGAGGTAATAACGAATCATTTGTGGCACATAGGCATAAATCACCTTGTCATCGGCCACGCCAGTTCCGAGGGCATTGGCGATCGCGACCCGCCCTTGGCGATAAACCTCCATCAGACCCCTGACCCCCAGCATCGAATCAGGACGAAATACCGCTGGATCGATGAAGTCATCATCAATGCGGCGATAGACCACATCCACGCGCTTCAGACCTTTGGTCGTGCGCATCTGTAGATAGCCATCGGCCACCACCAAATCCCGCCCTTCCACGAGGGTCACCCCCATTTGCTGAGCCAGGAAGGAATGCTCAAAATAGGCGGAATTGTACATCCCCGGCGTCAGTACCACTACGGTCACGTCCGGTAGGCCAGGGGGCGCAAGGTTCAACAGAGTTTCCAGGAGATGGCTGGGGTACTCGTCTACGGGTTGAATGTGCAGTTCTTTGAAGACAAGGGGAAACGTGCTTTTCATCACCCGGCGGTTTTCCAGCACATAGGAGACCCCCGAAGGGCAGCGCAGGTTATCCTCTAGGACATAGAAGGTGCCATCGTGATCGCGCACTAAGTCGGTACCCGTAATATGGCACCAAATGCCCCCCGGCGGCTTCAGGTTATGGCAGGGACGCAGATAGCCCTTGGACGACTCAATCAGTTCCCGTGGGATGACACCATCCTTAATAATTTTTTGATCGCTATAGACATCAGCAATAAATGTATTGAGCGCCGCAATCCGTTGCTTGAGACCCCGTTCAAGGGCTTGCCACTCTTGGGCTGGAATGACACGCGGCAGAATATCAAAGGGCATGATCCGCTCGGTGCCCTCAGCAGCACCATAGACCGTGAATGTGGCGCCAATGTTAAACATCACCTGTTGTGCGGTTTTTTGGCGCTGTTGCAGTTCTCCCGCTGGGAGCGATCGCACCCGTTGTAACAACGGTTCAATAAAAGGTCGTGGCTGTCCTTTGGCTAGAAACCACTCGTCGTAAAAGTCTCCCGGATCGTAGTTCTCTAATTCCAGCATTGATATTCCTTAGTGGCGATTTCCCTCAATAGTCTTGCTCCAGAGGAGTCGGCAAGTCTGACACCGCCACTAAATGAAACCCCATTTGACAGCGAAAGTGTTGACATCCCGCTTCAGCAGTACTCCCTAGAGGCGCCCCACAACGGAGCTGCCCCTCATGCCAGCGGGGTTGGCCTTGACGATCGGCAAACAAGCAGGATTGACACACAGACTGTGACGGTAAAATTTGATTTTGGGTGAGGATCACAAGCATGGGACACCTCCCGCCGATCAGAGCCTTTAATAGGCAGTCTTTATAGAACCTGATAAAAATTAAAGACTCTAACCCTAATGTTCTTATCTTACCGTGAAAGCCTAGCGGATACAGTTGACGACCACTGCTAACTTTGCTACAAATTGCAACTCGCAGTCCGTTGCTTAAATCGGAAGCCAAAACTGTATGGGAAAGACAGTTTGCTACGATCAATACTCTAAGATCGATGAAATTCTTGTCGCCCCTTGAGCTGTAATCTATGTTTGACGCCCTTGCTGAACGCCTTGAATCTGCTTGGAAAACCCTACGGGGTCAAGACAAAATTACGGAAAACAATATCCAAGAAGCTCTTAGGGAAGTGCGCCGTGCCCTATTAGAGGCCGATGTCAACCTACAGGTCGCTAAAGACTTTATTGAAAATGTGCGTCAGCGGGCGATCGGTGCCGAGGTAATTGCCGGAGTTCGTCCCGATCAGCAATTTATCAAAATCGTTTACGATGCCCTCGTTGAGGTCATGGGGGAATCCCACAGTCCCCTTGCTCACGGGGAGCCACCCCCCACGATTATTCTCATGGCCGGTTTACAGGGAACGGGGAAAACCACCGCCACAGCAAAGCTTGCCCTGCACCTGCGCAAAGAACGCCGCAGCACCCTCTTGGTGGCCACCGATGTCTATCGTCCCGCGGCGATTGATCAGTTGATCACCCTCGGCAGACAAATTGACGTGCCGGTGTTTGAGATGGGTACAGCGGTGAGCCCCGTGGAAATTGCTCGCCAAGGGGTAGCCAAAGCCAAGGAACTTGGTGTGGATACCGTGATTATTGATACAGCGGGGCGCCTACAAATTGATGCCGAGATGATGGCAGAACTGGCAGCCATTAAGGACGCAGTACAACCCCACGAAACCCTCTTAGTGGTGGATGCGATGACGGGGCAAGAGGCGGCCAACCTCACCCGTGCCTTCCATGAGCAGGTGGGGATTACGGGAGCCATTCTCACCAAACTGGATGGCGATACACGCGGCGGTGCAGCCCTCTCTGTGCGACAGGTCTCTGGGCAGCCGATTAAGTTTATTGGTGTGGGTGAAAAAGTCGAGGCTCTCCAGCCTTTCTATCCTGATCGCTTGGCCTCTCGCATCTTGGGGATGGGGGATGTCCTCACCCTTGTCGAAAAAGCCCAAGAGGAAGTGGACTTGGCCGATGCTGAAAAAATGTCCCGCAAAATCCTCGAAGCCCAGTTTGACTTTGATGACTTCCTCAAGCAACTGCGCCTGCTAAAAAATATGGGTTCCCTGGCGGGAATTATGAAGCTCATTCCCGGCATGAATAAAATTTCAACGGAGCAACTCCAGCAGGGGGAAGTGCAACTCAAACGGGCAGAAGCAATGATTAACTCCATGACCCGCGAAGAGCGCCGCAATCCTGAACTTCTCGCTAGCTCCCCCAGTCGCCGTGAACGGGTTGCCAAAGGTTCTGGTTATCAAGTGGCCGATGTCACAAAGTTGGTCAGCGATTTCCAGCGGATGCGATCGCTGATGCAGCAGATGGGTCAAGGGGGCTTTCCGGGAATGGGTATGCCGGGCATGAACCCGATGGGTCGAGGGGGACGTGCTCAGGCTGCCAAAAAGCCCAAGAAGCAAAAGAAACGCAAAGGCTTTGGCGTTCTCTAAGCGCAACCCTGACTACAAGGGGCGATAGACCCGATAGTTAATGTGGGGGAAGATATTGTCAATGGCTTCCACTTTTTCCAGCCAGCCGGCATCAATTTTTTGTGCTTTGATGTCATCGTAGAGCTTGTGGAAGCGCATCAGGTGGCTACGGGTGCGGCGAACCGCATAGGGCACCATCGTTCCCGTCCGCATAATAAAGGCCCAGTCTGAGGATTGGGCAAGGAGTAATTCCCGTGCCGCTTGGTTGAGGGCACGCCAACTCAGCTCATCCCACGGCTCCCCCTTGGCCAGTTCAATCATCCGTTCAGCAGCCTTATGGAGGTGGGGGTAAATCCAAGCATTGGTGTCATTCAGCCAGTATTCATGAAAGCCCTTGTAGCCCCAACTGGACTGGGAAGGACGGCACACCTGCTGGGTGGGATGGGCGCGCAGATAGTCTGCCAAGTGGGTCATGGCAAAGGTGTCTTGGTCAAACCAGACCTTGCGGAAGAGAAAGTCAAGGAACCAAGGCCCTTCATACCACCAGTGGCCATAGAGTTCAGCATCGTAGGGAGAAACCACAATCGGCGGACGTTGCATCAGGTGGTGCAGGTAGCGAATTTGGTTTTCGCGGTTAAACATGAAATTAGCAGCGTGCTCAGCCGCCTTTTCCCGTGCCCAATAGGGGTCGTAGAGTTGCTTGTCCCCTAAACCAAGACCCCGTCCGGTGATTTTGTGGTACTTAATCCCCGTATTTTTGCGTTGACCATTGGGCATGATGTAGGGCTTGATGTATTCGTACTCCGCTTCCCAACCCAAATCCTTGTAGAACTCACGGTATTCAGGCGCCCCCGGATAGCCCACCTCTGAGGACCACACCTGCTGGGAAGATTCATGATCGCGGCCAAAGGCAGCCACCCCAGTTTCAGTGAAAATAGGCGCATAGGTGCCAAAGCGAGGGCGGGGCCGGGCATAGAGAATACCGTGGCCATCCGTAATGAAATAGCGTAAACCCGCATCGGCAAGCATTCGCTCTAGGCCTTCGTAATAGGCGCATTCTGGTAGCCAAATCCCCTTGGGTGGACGACCAAAGGTTTGCTCATAGTGCTCACAGGCCACTTGCAGTTGTGCCCACACCGCTTGAGGGTACATTTTCATCAGGGGCAAGTAGCCGTGGGTGGCACCACAGGTAATGATTTCAAGGTTATTGGTGTCTTGAAACTGCTTAAAAGCCTTGACGAGGTCGCGATCGTAGTTTTCCCATGTCTGCCGTACGCGGTTGAATTCTCGGGCATAGTGCTCGGCAAGGTAGCGGATGTGGCCATTGTAGGTATTGCGCTCTACCTCTAGCTCCGCCAGTTCCTCTAGTTTTGCCAAGTGCTGATCATAGCGTTCCTGCAACAGCGGGTCCCGCAGCATTGAAATCAATGGCGGTGTCATACTCATAGTGATTTTGAAGTCCACGCCGTCCCGCTTTAGCCCCTCAAACATCCAGATGAGGGGCACATAGGTTTCGGTAATTGCCTCAAACAACCACTCTTCCTCTAAAACGTAGTCGCTCTCAGGGTGGCGGACAAAGGGGAGGTGAGCATGCAAAACCAGCGCTAAATAACCAATTGCCATAGTAAGTTTGCCTATTGATGTATTTGGGACAACGGTAGGGGATCAATGAGATCAGTTGAGTTTCCCTCATCTTAGGCGAAATAGCCAAATCTGCAACGGTCAATTTTTATCTTTTCTTCAGATTCATTGCTTGATGGGTTATTCTGCCACGGATAGGGCATATCGCTGCCAGCCAATGCCTTGAAACTTGAGGTCCTGAGACGGGTGGAGAATTTCTACAAGAATCTCAAGGGAATCCACTAAGCGCGGGCCGGGGCGATTAAAGTACGCATTACCATCCACAATGTACAGTTGACCGCTTTGCAGGGCACGCAATTGTTGCCATTGAGGATAAGTTTGTACTGCTTGGTGGAGTTCTTGACGGGTGCGTTCGAGGTCGAAACCGCAGGGCATGACAATGATCACCTCTGGATCACTTGCCAGCAGGGTTGACCACTCAATATAGGAAGCGTGTTTTCCGGCTGTACCCAAGATATTTTCACCGCCCGCTAGGGCAATCAACTCTGGCACCCAATTGCCACTGGTCATTAGCGGGTCAATCCATTCAATGGTGACCACCTGCCGCCGCGGGCGATCGCTCACCCATGCTTGACAAGCCTGAATCCTAGTATGCAGTGAATCTAGGAGGGGGTCAGCAGAAACCCCAAGGGCAACAGCGACCCGCCGAATATCTTGCCAAACATCCGCCAGGGAATGGGGTTGCAGTGAAATTAACTGGGGGGGTGGGTCAAAGAGTTCAGCGATCGCCCGCTGGACATCCCCTAGCGTTACAGCACAGACATCGCATTGATCTTGGGTAATAATATGAGTGGGCTGGAGCCGTTGGAGCGTTGCCAGCTCCAAATCATAAATGCCCAAGGCCAATCGCAGAAGGCTTTGAACTGCTTGTTCAATTGCTAAACTGGACTGTTTTGCATCTAGCCGTGCTCGCGTACAAACTGGCAACGCCTTAATTTCTGGTGGATAGTCGCACTCATGACTGCGTCCCACAAGAAACGGCGTCAACCCAAGAGCCGCAATGATTTCTGTGGCACTGGGCAGGAGGGAGACAAGGCGGACGGGGAATGCAATGCCAGGAGCCAGAATTGAACTGGCGACACGAGGATTTTCAGTCCTCTGCTCTACCAACTGAGCTATCCCGGCTTGAAAGTGCTTTATGATTTTAGCAAGCGTCTAGGTGCTATGACAAGTCTCTCAGAAAATCAATCGGGGCAAACGCATACTATGCATACTATAAGGAATATGTTTTGAGCTTCAAGGGCAATTAACGTTATCTGTATTCAGTGTTCAGGACAAGCAGCGACTATCGAGCGACGCTCCTATTGAGGAGGATGCTTAAAACCATGCCCCTGAAAGCCTTGGGTTGATTCGTCGGTTAGCTCTGAATTTCCTTAGTCAAGACACCTTTGTGAAGAGGGGCGCCAAGGCAAAACGTTTGAGAGCAGGATGGGATGATGACTACCTCCCTCATCTCCTTGCTACTCCCTGAGTATGCATTTGGTCTAGGACATGCTGAGACTCATTCTCAGTAGATTGAATGGACACCGTAGATTGAATGGAAAGGTCTTGACCACGATTCTAGAGCCGACTAAGCTGCCCTTATAGTGACAGTCCCCTTGTGGAGCCTTCTAATGGGTATTCAAGTTATTCCCACCACTCCCTTTAAGGATCAAAAACCCGGCACCTCTGGGTTGCGTAAGGCGGTGTCTGTTTTCCAGCAGCCCCATTATCTGGAAAACTTTATCCAAGCGATTTTTGACACCATTGAGGCACCGCAGGGGCAAACTCTTGTCCTAGGGGGCGATGGCCGTTACTTCAATGCTGAGGCGATTCAAGTCATCCTCAAGATGGCCGCAGCCAATGGCTTTGCACGGGTCAAGGTGGGGCAAAATGGCATTCTCTCAACGCCGGCAGCTTCCTGTGTGATCCGCAAGTATGGGGCGATCGGTGGCATTATTCTCTCAGCGAGTCACAACCCCGCAGGGCCACAGGGAGATTTTGGTGTCAAGTTCAACATTGCCAATGGGGGGCCTGCTCCTGAGAAAGTCACTAATGCCATCTATGAGCGGAGCCTCGCCCTCACCAGCTACAACATCTACACCGCACCCGATGTGAATCTGCACACTCTTGGGGAGTTTCCCTTGGGCGAAATGATTGTCGAAGTCATTGACCCTGTCGCCGATTATCAAGCGCTGCTGGAGACCCTCTTTGACTTTGATCGCATTGCCGAGGTAATTCGTACCGGGAAGCTGCGCCTTGTCTTTGATGCCATGCACGCAGTTACGGGACCTTACGCCCATCGGATCATTGAAAAACGTCTAGGCGCACCCCAAGGCACGGTTCAAAATGGTGTGCCGCTACCGGACTTTGGCGGTGGTCATCCCGACCCCAATTTGGTCTATGCCCATGACTTGGTGCAGCAACTCTTTGGTGAGCATCCCCCAGATTTTGGTGCTGCCTCCGATGGCGATGGCGATCGCAACATGATTTTGGGGGCAAACTGTTTTGTCACCCCCAGTGACAGCCTAGCTATTCTGGCCGCCAATGCCCAACTCGTGCCCGGCTACAAAGACGGATTAGCGGGGATTGCCCGTTCGATGCCCACTAGTCAAGCCGCCGATCGCGTTGCGGCCAAGCTGGGGATTGACTGTTATGAAACCCCCACGGGCTGGAAGTTTTTTGGCAACCTCCTCGATGCCGGTAGAGCCACCCTCTGCGGCGAGGAAAGTTTTGGTACTGGCTCCAACCACGTCCGCGAAAAAGATGGCCTCTGGGCGGTGCTCTTTTGGTTGAATATCTTGGCTGTCCGCCAAACCTCCGTGGCCGAGATTGTCAAAGTCCACTGGCAAACCTATGGCCGTAACTACTACTCCCGTCATGATTACGAAGGCATCGAGAGCGATCGCGCCCACACCCTGATGAGCCAACTGGAGCAAAAACTGCCCAGCTTGGTGGGTCAGACCTTGGGCCCCTACACGGTGGCCACTGCCGATAACTTTAACTACACTGACCCAGTGGATCACAGTATCAGCCAAAATCAAGGCATTCGGCTGATTTTTGAGGATGGTAGTCGCATTGTCTATCGCCTATCGGGAACGGGAACCCAAGGGGCAACACTACGGGTCTATTTAGAGCGCTTTGAACCCAATCCTGCGCAGCAGCACCTCGATGCTCAAGTGGCACTCGCCGATTTAATTCAACTGGCCAATGAAGTGGCCAATATCCAAGGTTTAACGGGTCGCGATCGCCCCACGGTCATCACCTGATCGTTATGAAAATTCTCCATGTGTCTGATATTCACCTTGGCAGTGGCCTCAGTCATGGCCATATCAACCCTGCCACGGGCTTGAATACGCGCCTTGAGGATTTTATTGCTGCTCTGGCCACCTGTATTGACCGTGCCCTCAGTGAACCCGTTGATCTGGTGCTCTTTGGCGGTGATGCTTTTCCCGATGCGACGCCACCGCCCCTCGTCCATGAAGCCTTTGCCAGCCAATTTCGCCGCTTGGCCGATGCCCGCATTCCCACGGTTTTGCTGGTGGGCAACCACGATCAGCACGCCCAAGGACAGGGGGGCGCGAGTCTTAGTCTCTATCGCACCCTTGGGGTGCCCGGCTTTATCGTGGGCGATCGCTTGGCTACCCATCGCATTGAGACTCGCCGGGGTAGTGTTCAAGTCATTACCCTCCCTTGGTTAACGCGATCCACGCTCCTCACTCGGCCAGAAACCAGTGGTCTTTCCCTTGCGGATGTGCATCAACTGCTCTTAGAGCGGCTGCGCCTTGCCCTTGAGGGGGAAATTCGCCAACTTGATCCGGCCTTGCCCACTGTCTTGCTTGCCCATGCCATGGTGGACACGGCTCAGTACGGCTCTGAACGCTATTTGAGTGCCGGCAAAGGTTTTACGATTCCCCTGAGTTTTTTGGCACGCCCCTGTTTTGACTACGTTGCCCTTGGCCATGTCCATCGCCATCAAGTCCTGTGTCACGATCCGCCCGTGGTCTATCCCGGCAGCATTGAGCGGGTGGATTTTGGTGAAGAGGGGGAAGAAAAGGGCTATGTCTTAGTGAACCTCACTAAGGGAAAAACAGAATTTCAGTTTTGTCCCTTACCCACCCGCCCCTTCCGCACGATTCGTGTGGACTTAACTGAGGTGGAACTGGAGCCGCAAGCCGCCCTCTTGGGGGCGATCGCCAGTGGGGACATCACTGGAGCGGTGGTGCGGGTTATGTATCAACTGCGCCCCGATCAAATTCCCCTGATTAACCTCCATGAACTGCAAAAAGCTCTTGAAAGTGCCCACAGCGTCAGCCTCCTGCCCCAACTGGTGAATAGCCAGCCCATTGCCCGCCTGCCAGACGTTACCCTCGAACAGTGCCTTGACCCCAGCCATGCCCTGCAACTGTATCTGGATCATCACCCTGACCTTGAACCCCTGCGGCAGGATCTGCTAGCGGCACTCCAAACCCTTGATGGTTCTCCTGAAGAGGAGAGGCAGGACACTCCAGAGATACCGCGATCGCCCGAACCTGTGATTCAGCAACTAAAATTGCTCTCCTAGCCAGAAGTTAAGCTTTGATTCAACTCCGATAGGCTGGCGTTAGGCATTAAAAATTGCGTTTGAATTTGTGAGATTCAGCTCTCAGAGGTTAAGGCGAAAGCCCATGGCTTGGAATCTGAGGGAGACAGGGCAAGAGGGTACTCGGGATCTTAGGCAAACTTTTTCTTCAGGCTTGTTGACATTTTTTCTCATCTGACTTAGGCTAAGTTTTAGTGTTCTCCTCTCTGAGGAATCGGCAGGCGGGGTCAGTCGTTACGACGACCCCATTTTTTCTCTAGTCGCTACTGTTGATCCTCAGAAAGCGCTCGATCTCACGCCCCTTAGGGAAGTTGGCTATTGCTAAAGATTTGCAAATTTTTGGTAGGGAATATGGCGGCTACAGTACCACAGCACGGTATGGGGAGCCATCAGGTAGGGTTCTTCTTGCGCCTTGAAAATTCACCACCTGTGGTTGGCGATAGGCTCGCAAGGCAGCGATCGCCGTGGGGAGCAG
>NZ_DVEH01000101.1 GCF_015295825.1 Thermosynechococcus sp. M98_K2018_005 | reverse complement strand
GGTTCGTATATTCACTGTAAAACGTTGTGGCCAGAAAATTATCGATGACTCAACGTACTTGTCCACTGTTGGTGCAGCGATCGCAAGAGGGGCACATCCACATAGGTCGTCCAGCCCACCTCACCGCGAATCACTTGAAAGGGGTAGTCAGGTTCCCCTAGGCAATCCAAGACAAGCGCCGCATCGCGAAAATCATGATCCTGGGTGTAGTCAGTGATCGTGATAATCGTCGCTAGGCGACTGGCGGTGGCTGCCTGAATCCCGTTGGCGGAATCCTCAAAGGCAAGGCACTCCTGGGGTGAGAGGCGCATCTTTTCAAGCGTGTAGAAGTAAATGTCAGGCGCGGGTTTCTTGGCTGGCACCACATCCCCAGCGGCAATCACCTCAAACCAACTGACGCCATCAGCAGCAAGGGCATTTTCAAGGAGTGCGGTGACATTGGCAGGGGTGGTCGTGGTGGCGATCGCCAAACGTAATCCTGCTTCACGGGCTTCAGTGAGCAGCCGTTTCACCCCCGGCCGCAGAGGAATTGCTCCTTCTGCCAATAGCTCCGTATAGTAGCGGGTCTTGGCCTTGTGCAAATCGGCAATCAGGGCATCCAAATTTTGGGGACGTGGCCAATCGGGGCGAAAGCGATCAAGGTAATACTTCATCCGCTCCTTGCCCCCCGCCACCGCCAGCAGTTGACCATAGAGGGAAATATCCCACTCCCAATCTAGACCCGCCGCCGCAAAGGCTTTATTGAAGGCAACGCGATGGCCATCCCGCTCAGTGTCCGCTAAGGTGCCATCCACATCAAAAATCAGTGCTTTAAGGTGAGCCATAGAGAGTTGTAATCCATCCCTCTTCGAGGAAAAATTAGTGGAACGCCTGCAATTTTACCAGTCGTGCTCGTACTGCTTGCTGATTGCCCACGGGTTCACGGAAGTACCAAGTTTCCTCAGGGCCAAGACCATAAACCTGCACCGAGATGGCTCCGACCCGCTGCCCCCCCTTATCCAAGAGTTCAAAATCTGCCTGAATCATGCGCAAGTGCTCTTCACTATAGTTTTTGAGAACGCCCACAATAAACGGTGCCCCACCCTCAATATGCCACTTGAAGTCCGCCATGGTGACGCCCTGTTGCGCAAGGCTACCACCAATCAACTGCTGCATCCATTGTTGTTGCTGCCACCGACCGAGATGGTAGCTAAAGATCACCAGTAAACTCACAACTCCAGCAGCGATCGCCACCACCCACGGAGCCGAGGAAGCAGACACAGGGGCAGCTAGGGCTGGGTTGGGGGGGCGTAGATCAATGACCTCTTCCCAATCGGGTTTAGGGGAACCTTGAATGCGGCCAATAATCTTAATGCGAGCAATATCATCAAGGTGAAACTGTCCCAAACGGGATTTGAGAAGATTCACTAGGGCAGAATAATGGGCAACGGTGCCGGGGGGCTTGTTCAAAACAATATTTAACTGGTTGCGAAACTGGTTCACTTGCACAACAACGGCATGTTCTGAAAGCAAATCCTGAAGTGTTTCGCGAATTTGCTCAACCTGTAGTAACCCCATGCCCACAACCCCTACCTTGTGGCAACAGAATGACTGCTGCGAAACCTTTGCTGACCGATGGTAAACCTACCGTTCTATGTGCCAGTGTACACAAAGTCCCAGTGATACAAATCTGTGAATTCACGGTATTTTACAGGTACGGTTTGCAGGCCGACAGCGATCGCAATGACCACAACGCAATCCCCTTGCCTCAGTGGCAAAACCAAAGGCTTGGAGGAGAAACTGCCAGCGGCAGCCGCGGTGATAGAGAAACTTTTGCATCAACTGTTCTTGAGTGTCTTTGGGCGGCGGTGGCACCTGTGCTAAGGGTTGACGGCAATAGTGAAAAGGGTCTTGCCAGCGGAGTTTCCCCTGTTGATGCAGTAATGCCAACGTCAGTTCCACCTCAGGAAAGCGTTGCCGCAGTTGCGGAAGATGACCCCTGAGGGGCAGATGCGTCTGAAGTGCCATAGCGCGATTGTAAGTATCTTGACTTTGGCGCTGAAAAAAGTGCCAACGCTGTTGATCTTCGCGATCCCAACCCCAGCGATCGCTCACCAAAGCCAGTGCCTGTGCCGGTTGGCCATCTCGCCCAGCGCGTCCCACCTCTTGGAGGTATTCACTGAGTTGCAGAGGCGGCTGATAGTGGCAAATCCAACGCACATTGGGTTTATTCACCCCCATACCAAAGGCATTGGTACAGACCACAAAGGGTAGCTTGTTCTGCAACCAATCGCTCTCAATTTGGCGTCGCTGTGCTGCTGGCAGTCCGCCATGGTAAGCGGTGGTGCAGTGCCCCTGCTCCTGCAGCCAAGTGGCTAGGGTTTCACAGTCGTGCCGAGTGCGGGCATAGATCAATCCTGAGGTTCGCCCCTGCTGCTTGAGAAATTGCTGGAGACAATGGCGGCGATACCTCCGACTCCACACAGAGCGTACGGCTAAATAGAGATTGGCACGATAGGGGCTGTGAATGATCTGCACAGGCTGCTCTAGGCCTAAAACCTCAATGAGGGTGCGTTGGGCATTGGGATCGGCAGTGGCCGTGAAAGCAGCAATTGCGAAAGGTGGGTGGTGGGGTTTAGATTGACGGAGGGCAGGCCGCACCGTTCCCAAGCGACGGTAAACTGGTCGAAAGCGATCGCCCCACTGTCCAAGGCAATGGGCTTCATCCACAATCAAAGCATTGAGGCGCACCTGCGGTGAACAGAGGTGCGGCCAAAGGAGGCTAGAAAATAGCGACTCTGGGGAGAGATAGAGCAAACGGTAGTCCCTGAGATGTGAGAGAATCTGACGTCGTTGGCTGCTGGGCAGTTCACTATGGTAGGCTGCGGCAGCAAGACCCCGTCGCCGCAATTCACCCACTTGATTTTCCATGAGGGCAAGCAGCGGCGAGATCACCAACGTCAATCCCCCTTGAAGTAGTGCGGGCAACTGAAAACAGAGACTTTTACCCGCTCCGGTAGGGAGGACAATTAGGGCATCCCGTCGTTGCAAGAGTGCCGTCATCACCTCAGCTTGGGGCGATCGCAACTCAGAATAGCCCCAGTATTGTTGTAGGGCAGCCTGTATGAGATCTAGATCGGCATCCAGCATTCCACTGGCTCAAGCCTTGATGAGAATTCTCAACGTTCCAAAAAGCGGCACAGTCTTCCGGGGCAGCAAGGGGAGTCAATATTAGAATAATTATAAGCAAGAAATCCTAGAATGCCTAAGACCCTTTAGGCCTATTACTGTTGCCGAAGTGTAAAACGCTTATGGAGATGAACCTATGGGCATGAAATTTGTGCCGCTGGTATGCGTGGCAATGTTGGCAGCGGTGGCCGCTCCGGCAACTGCCCAAAGCCGCCGCCAATCTATCAATCCCCAACAATTGCCTGTAACTCAGCCTACCTTGCCCGAAGCTTTTGAACGGATTGATGGCAGTCTAGGGTATTGGCGGGATGAGTCGATCGCTGGCGACGCCGCTTTCACGTTTGGGCTTCCCACCTATCGGGATGATGACATTGTGAATCGGGCACAGCGGATCAACTACGTTTCTACGGATGCGTGGTATCAGCAAAGCAATCAGCCCCCTGTCCGCACCCGTGATCTCGATAGTCCCTTCTGTGCCTCGATGTACGGTACGCCCTTTCCCTGCAATTTGATGGTGGAGTCGCCGCTGCCGCCGCCGCAACAGCCCTTC
>NZ_DVEH01000049.1 GCF_015295825.1 Thermosynechococcus sp. M98_K2018_005 | reverse complement strand
ACAGGCACCCACTATCGAGCGACGCTCCTATCTGCTGAGTCTTGAGGGTAGGGTAGAGCGGGCGGTGCGTGGTCATTGGGGGATTGAAAACCAAGTGCATTGGGTACTAGGGGGAGGATGACTACCTCGCTTTGCAACTGCCTGAGTATGGGATCGCCCTGCAAGGCAAATTTAACCAGTTGACAAGGCCATGATTTTCCTGATAGTCTAAAAATCGCTCAAAAATTGGGACTGTAGTTCAATCGGTTAGAGCACCGCCCTGTCACGGCGGAAGTTGCGGGTTCGAGCCCCGTCAGTCCCGTGAGTTTTTAATCAGAGAGTTACCGTTGAGCTTGGCTGCCATACATGGCCTGTAGAACCACCGCAGGGTTGACCAACTGCCCTCGGTACCGGAGTGTCCAGTGAAGGTGAGGGCCGGTGGTGCGCCCTGTCATGCCCACTCGACCAATACGTGCCCCCGTGGGTACCCACTGCCCCTCTAGGATCAAAATGCCACCGGCGCGATCGACCATGGCTCGTCCTTGGGGGGTCTGCTCAACCCGCCCCATCATGTGGCAGTAAACGTGTTCCCAAGCCCCCGATTGAATCCGTACCAGTGTGCCACAGGCGGTGTGATCGGAAACTTCAATCACCTGCCCGACCCACCAATTGCGGATATAACTTCCTTGGGGAGCAGCAAAGTCAAGACCATTGTGAAATTCAGTGGTGGGTTCCCCTGTGGGCGATCGCCGGTAGCCGAAGGGAGAAGTATAGCCTTGGAAATTTTCCACAGGAAATGAAGCATCGCTCCAGTGGAGTGTCCCTGCACGGGTATTTTGGGAGGGTTGACTGAGTTGGGGAATTGCAACCGTGCTACCCAAGGCGATCGCCAGTGCTACACTGATTTGCTGCCCATGCATATCCAACTCCTCACATCTCTTTTGGCCTACGGCCTTAGACCGTCATTCATGCACACCGTTCCCTATTGTAGAGACGTAGGATATTTCCAGGTGACGGGAAAATCAAGATGGCTGCTAACGAACCCCAGCAACCGGCTGAAGTGACTCAATCAACCCTGCGCGATCGCCTGCGAGCCGAGGCAGCAGCTCCCTATCGGGGACTACGGCGCGTTTTCTATGCCGTTTTTGCCGCTTCCGGCCTCATGGGTGCCTTTATCCTTGGCCTCAAGGGATTGGCGGGCACTGCAGGTGAGGATTTGGTGTGGAATCTGGCGTTGCAAATTGGGGTGGTTGCCCTGATGGTTGCCCTCTGGCGCTGGGATCGCGGCTAAACTGCTTGAGCGAGCAAAAAGCGATCGTGGCCACTGAGATCCCGAAGAATTTCCACTCGTTCATAGGCTTGGGTGGCCATTGCTAGCGCCGCCACAGCTTCCCCTTGGGTTGCCATGAATTCGATAAAGAGCCAGCCTTGGGGCTGAAGATACTCTGGCGCTGTCTCAACAATCTGGCGAATCGCCTGCAAGCCATCCACACCACCATCGAGGGCAAGGGGGGGTTCATGGTACTGTACCTCCGGTTGGAGAGTGGCCACTAGACGGGTGGGAATATAGGGGGGATTACTGACAATGCCCTGCACCTGCCCTTGCAGATGGGTAAGGGGGGCAAACCAACTCCCAACGTAGCAGCGCACGCGATCGCCCAAAGCGTACTTTTGAATATTAACTTGCGCAACCTCTAGGGCCTCAGGGCTACAATCCACGGCATGAACCAGTGCTGCCGCAAATAACCGCGCCAAGCCAATGGCGATCGCCCCACTCCCCGTACCCAAATCCAGCCACTGCCCCTGTTGTTGCCAAGGGGGTACCCTTGCTGCCACCACTTCTAGGAGTTCCTCTGTTTCTGGCCGGGGAATCAACACACTGGGGGTGACGACTAATTCGAGATCGTGCCAGTGAGCCGTACCAATGAGATATTGCAAAGGAACCCGCTCCTGCCAGCGGCGTTGCCAACGCTCTTGGAGTTCTGCAAGGGGCCGTTTGAGATGAATCTGGAGTGGAAATCGGCGCAGTGTGATGTCAAGGGGACTCAATGCGGTGAAGGCACTGAGAAATTGTTTTAACTCCCGTAGGCCGCTCTCGCGCTCAGGGGCTGGAATAATCCCCTGTGCCCAGTGCCACCATGCTTGGAGTGCCTCACCACTCACGAATATACCATGACCCTTGTTTTCTGAGGATACTCGTATCAAAATAGCCCTAGAATTTCTAACTGTGCCTTATCCACTGTGGCAGATTTTCAGGAACAGCTTCAACGTCTGCAAGAGCAACTGCAACGGGCACAGGCGCGAGCAAATGAACTGCTGTCACTGGTTCCTGAACCGCCCCCACCGCCTGTGGATCCTGAAGCCCCGGAAGGAGCGGAGGAACGGGCACGGATTGAAGCCCGCGTGCGCAGTCAAACCTCTGTTGCCGAACTTCAGGCACAACTGATTGAAGCCCTCTT
This sequence comes from Thermosynechococcus sp. M98_K2018_005, assembly GCF_015295825.1. Classification (GTDB taxonomy): domain Bacteria; phylum Cyanobacteriota; class Cyanobacteriia; order Thermosynechococcales; family Thermosynechococcaceae; genus Thermosynechococcus. Next base: position 36,129 of record NZ_DVEH01000049.1, on the reverse strand, counting down.
GGAAAATGAACGGCTACGGCGTGCCCTAGAGGAGGAACGGCAAAATCATGCCCGTACCCGTGAGGGGCTCATTACCGCCTTGGGGGATGCTTTGGATACCCTCAAACAGCGGCGGCGATCGCCGAAACCCCCCTAGGAATTAGGCCACAGTGCCACGCTTAAGCCCACCACCACCAGACTGCCCCCCGTCATCACTGCCGTTGTCGGCATCTCACCAAAGAGTAGCAGGGCAAAGAGACTTGCAGCAATCGGTTCTGCCAACACTAGAAGGGTTACCCATGTGGGGGAGAGCCAACGCACGCCCCAATTGAGACTGGTGTGCCCCACCAACTGCGGAATCAGCGCTAGCAGGAGAATAGCGCCATAGAGCTTTAGCGGCCAACCCGTGTAGGCAAAGCCAAGGAGGGGCGGCAGGGGGAGGAGCGCCACAGCAGCAGTGGCATAGGCAACAAGGGCATAGTGGTGAATCGCGAGACCCCCTTTTTGGGCAGCTTGACCACAAATAAAGTAAGCACTAACCGCCCACGCTGCAGCGATCGCCAGGACATGTCCCAGCAGGGGGTTCCTTGCCACCCCAGTCGTCGGTTCTCCTATTCCAATCAGGGCACTGCCGCCAAGGGCGATCGCCATGCCCACCCAAGCACGGGGTTTAAGGGTTTGTCGCTGCCAAAGGTACCCGACGAGGGCCGACCAGATGGGAGTTGTGGTCACCAGTGTTGTTGAGGCTGCCACTGAGGTGTAGTTCAGTGAGGTGAACCAGAGGCTAAAGTGCGCCGCAAGGGCAACGCCAGCAGCCAGTGCCCAACGCAGATTTTGGCGAGTCAGGTCTGGCCACGGCCAAGGGTAAAGTTGCGGAATCAAAAAGAGGGCGGCCAAACTCAGACGACCACAGGCCAAGAAAATGCTCAACCCCACGGTCACGCCTAGGGAATCGGTGGCTAAGCCAGCAACGCCCCAGCGCACCAGCACAGCAGCCGTAGAAACCGCCAACACGCCCACGCCGAGCACAAGGGCAATTTGCCAGTGGGGCGGTCTATTTACCAACATCGGGAATGACGACGGGGGCCTCACCATCTAGACCAAAGGCCGTATGCACCGCCCGCAGCGCCCGTACCCCCTCTGATTCTGACACCACACAACTAACACGAATTTCCGACGTGGCAATCATTTGAATGTTGATGTTTTCACGGGCAAGGGCCGCAAACATTTGCGCCGCAATCCCCGGACGGTGGATCATCCCCACACCGACAATGCTCACTTTGGCGATCGCCGTATCCACGAGGATGTCGCCGTAGCCCAATTGGGTCTGAACCCCCTTGAGTAGTTCCGTAGCTCGCTCGGCATCGGCAGAGGCCACCGTAAAGGCAATATCGCGGGTCATCACACCCCCTAGGGGACGCGATCGCTGGGATTGGATAATCATGTCCACGCTAATGGCGGCATCCGCAAGGGTCTGGAAAATCGCTGCCGCCATGCCAGGGCGATCGGGCACATCGCGAATCGCAATCCGTGCCTGCTTGGGATCAAGGGCAACGCCTCGCACCGGTGGGGCATCGGGGGTTTCTTGGGGAACAGTGGTGGCGGCTTCCACATCAAAGGCTTGGGAGAGAACGGCGATCGCTCGACCTGCATCTGCTGCAGCCACAGTACAACTGACATTCACTTCAGAGGTGGAAATCATTTGTAGGTTAATACCCGCTGCTGCCAAGGCCGAAAACATCTGAGCGGCCACCCCCGGTCGGCCAATCATCCCTGCACCGGTGATACTCACCTTGGCAATCTCGGCATCCACAAGCACATCCGTCTCTTCAACCCGTGGATTCAAGCGGGAATAAAAGGCCACGGCAACAGCTTCGGCTTGTTTAAGAACGCTCTTTTGCACCGTGAAGGCAATATCGTTCGTTTGCCCTTCGTGAATGGATTGGATAATCAAATCCACATCAAGGTTTTGCCGTGCCAGTTCGCCAAAAAGCTGTGCCGCAACCCCGGGGCGATCCGCCAGCCGCAGCAGTGCTACCTTCGCCTGATCCGTATCCAGTGCCACACCATCCACGGGCTTGCCTAGTTCAAGATTTTCCACGGGACGCGGCGGCCGCGACGGTGCGATGACGCGAGTACCGGGATCATCCGTCCAACTGGAGCGCACCACCAAATCCACGCCATAGTTGCGGGCAATTTCCACCGCGCGGGGGTGCAAGACCTTTGCCCCTAGGCTAGCCAACTCCAGCATTTCATCGCAGGTAATCTCGCTCATGAGTTGGGCCTGGGGCACCAGTCGCGGATCCGTAGTCAAAATGCCGGGAACATCGGTGTAAATTTCACAGCAATCCGCCCGCAAAGCAGCCGCCAAGGCCACAGCCGAGGTATCAGAACCGCCGCGCCCGAGGGTAGTGACTTCAAAATCAGCGGCAGCGGTAATCCCCTGAAAACCCGCCACAACCACCACTTGTCCTTCTTTGAGGTGCCGTTCGAGGCGCTGGGTCTCAATGTGGAGAATGCGGGCACGGGTGTGAGCCGGTTCAGTGACAATCCCCACTTGGGCACCGGTGAGGGAGATGGCGGGTTCCCCCAAGGCATGGAGAGCCATCGTCAACAGGGCGATTGAAACCTGCTCCCCCGTTGAAAGCAGCATATCCATTTCTCGCTGACTGGGGCGATCGCTAATGGCATAGGCCAGTTGCACTAGGCTATCCGTGGTTTTGCCCATGGCCGAGACCACCACCACCACCTGATGTCCCGCTGCCACCGTCGCCTTGACCCTGCGGGCTACCGCTTGAATGCGCTCGACACTGCCGACGGACGTGCCGCCATACTTTTGTACAATCAGTCCCATGGGTCTTCTAAAGAGAATGCTGTCCTATTTTATATTTAGGGCGGTGATTCTTAGCTGTGGCTGATCCGTGGCGCTAAGGAACTAAAAAATCGCTGTTAAACTGGACATTAGAACTGAATTTCGGAAACGGGTGCCGATGAAATACGCTCAACGCCTTTCCCAGCGGCTGAGTCAACTGGCTTTGGTCGTGGGTCTCTCGTTAGCTCCCACGAACATTGGTTTAGCGCAGTCGAGCAATAACAACACCGTTTCCTACAGTCAATTCCTCAATGCCCTCAAGGCTGGTGAAGTCAGCTCCGTCGAACTCTATCAGGAACAGGGGCTAGCCAAGTTTCGCCGTAAAGATCACCCCGAACAATCTCCCCCCCAAGAGGTACGGCTCTTTGATCGCAATCCTGAACTCGTAGAACTGCTGCGCCAAGTGAGCACCCGCTATGACACGACGGTGCGGGTAGTGCCCTCTAGCAGTGATGGGGCAGTGGTTGGCGTCATTTCTAACTTGATGCTGGGCTTCTTTCTGCTGATTTTATTCCTGATGATTTTGCGGCGGGCGAGTAATGCCCCCGGCGGCCCTGGGCAGATTCTCAACTTTGGTAAATCCCGCGCCCGCTTCCAAATGGAGGCACAAACGGGGGTGACCTTTGGCGATGTGGCTGGGATTGAAGAGGCCAAAGAAGAGCTTCAGGAAGTCGTCACCTTTCTCAAGAATTCAGAGAAATTTACCTCCATTGGTGCCCGTATTCCCAAGGGGGTGCTGCTGATTGGGCCACCGGGAACCGGAAAAACACTCCTTGCCAAAGCGATCGCTGGCGAAGCTGGGGTTCCCTTCTTTTCGATTTCGGGTTCTGAATTTGTGGAAATGTTTGTGGGCGTCGGTGCCTCCCGTGTGCGGGATCTCTTCAGAAAGGCCAAAGAAAACGCCCCCTGTCTGGTGTTTATTGATGAAATTGATGCCGTCGGTCGCCAACGGGGTGCCGGCATTGGCGGTGGCAATGATGAGCGCGAGCAAACCCTCAACCAACTCCTGACGGAAATGGATGGCTTTGAGGGGAATACGGGCATTATTGTAATTGCGGCAACGAACCGCCCCGATGTTTTGGATGCTGCCCTACTGCGTCCAGGCCGCTTTGACCGCCAGATTACCGTTGATTTGCCCAGCTACAAGGGACGCCTCCAAATTCTCCAAGTCCATGCGCGGGACAAGAAAATTGCCCCCGAGGTGTCCCTAGAGGCGATCGCCCGCCGTACCCCTGGCTTTTCAGGTGCCGAACTTGCCAACCTCCTCAATGAAGCTGCGATTCTCACTGCCCGGCGCCGCAAACCTGCCATTACCAATGCCGAAATTGACGATGCCATTGATCGCGTGACGATTGGCATGACCCTCACTCCCCTCCTCGACAGCAAGAAAAAGTGGCTGATTGCCTACCACGAAGTGGGGCATGCTCTACTGATGACGCTCTTGAAACACGCGGATCCCCTCAATAAAGTGAGCATTATTCCGCGCTCTGGGGGCGTTGGCGGCTTTGCCCAGCAGATCTTTGATGAGGAGCGGGTGGATAGTGGCCTCTATACCCGGGCATGGCTCCTTGATGAGATCACGATTTTATTGGGGGGGCGCGCTGCCGAAGTGGAAATCTTTGGCGATAGTGAAGTCACTGTGGGTGCTAGTAGCGACTTGCGCGCAGTGGCCAATCTGGCGCGGGAAATGGTGACCCGTTACGGCATGTCGGATTTGGGACACTTAGCCCTTGAAACGCCGGGTAACGAGGTGTTTCTGGGTCGCGATCTCATGCCGCGCGCTGAATATTCTGAAGCCGTGGCCGTGCAAATTGACCACCAGGTGCGCGAGATTGTTATGCACTGCTACGAGATTGCCCGCAAACTCATCCGCGAGCATCGAGTGGCCATTGACAAGCTGGTGGAGCTGCTCCTTGAGAAGGAAACCATTGAGGGTGATGAGTTCCGTGCCTTGGTGCGCCAGTATACCACCCTACCGGTCAAAGAACCCACTTGGAAGGCGACAGCCACACCCGTGTCCTTTCGTCAGGATGCCCAGCCGTCCTAGGCAAGGAGGCAATGGTGAGCCATGAGCGGCAAGCAGTCCGCCACCTGTTAGTCCTCGAAGACAGTGAGGGGCGGCGACCTATTTTGCTAGAGGCAGCCACCTATTCCATCGGTCGCGATCCGACGAATTCAATTGTGCTCCACTCGAAGATGGTCTCACGGCAGCACGCGATTTTGTTACGGGTGACCAGTCCTGAAACCAATAGCTATCTTTTTCGCCTCATTGATGGTGATTTGCAGGGCAAGCGCAGTACGAATGGAACTCTGGTCAATGGCCAGCGGATTGTTGCCCATGATTTGCGTGGCGGCGACATGATTGTGTTTGGCGGCGATGTGCGTGCCCGCTACTTGACGTTGACTAACATGACGGATACGGAGTTTCAGGATTTTTGCCGCAGTACCGATGTCTTAGGATTTCTCTCCAAAAGCACCAATCCCTTTGCAACCCTTGTCCCCCTCAGTGAGGGTAATATCGAGAACGAGAATTTTAGTGAAGCGGCCTTAGTGCGTTTGGCCTCCTATCCGGAGCTGACGCCCAACCCGATTTTGGAAGTGGATTTAGAAGGGAGGGTGACGTATCTCAATCCAGCGGCGGTGATGCAGTTTCGGGATCTACAGCAACAGACGTTGACTCATCCTCTGCTGTTGGGATTGCCGGAACTAGCGCGCTACATGAAGCAAACCCAAGAAAAAGTCCATGTGCGGGAGGTGGAGTACCAAGGACGCATCTACGAGCAATCGATTCACTACATCTATGAAAGTGAGCTGATCCGCAGCTATGTCATGGATGTCACTGATCGCAAGCGAGCCGAGGAACAACTGCGCAACCAAGCCCGCCGCGAGGCCATCATTAACCGCATCATTCAAGCCATGCGTACCACCATGGTGACAGCGGAAGTTCTGCAAATTACCGCTGATTTACTCCTAGAAGCCTTGGGATCGACCCTCTGCCTGATTACGCAAACCCATGCTCCCAATAGTCCTACCTATGCCAGCCGTCCTCAATTTGTCAGCTTACCCAACCACTTGATTGCTCTGAACCAAGGGGCGATCGCCCTCTTTGAACCCGCCCTCAGCAACGGGGAACAGGTGGTCTTGGCGGCTAGTTGTACGGATTTACCGCAGCCGCTGCAAACGGATCTCAGAACCTTCAACGTCAACGCTTTGGTAATCACCCCGCTGATTTACCTCGGCCAACTCCTCGGGCAAATTACGCTCCTAGATTGTGAGTGGGAACCCAGTGAGGCAACGTCCATCTTGGTGAGCGATCGCCAGCTTTGGCAACAAACCCTGCCCAAGTCTTGGACGCCAGAAGATTTAAGCCTCGTCAAAACCATTGCCGACCAGTGTGCCCTTGCCATTCACCAAGCGCAGCTTTACCAACAGGTGCAAGAACTCAATGCGGATTTGGAGCGACAAGTGCGCGCCCGTACTGCCGAACTGGAACAGAAAATGCAGGAGCTAGAGCGGCTCAATGCGATTAAGGATGATTTTTTGAGCACCGTTTCCCACGAGTTGCGTACCCCCATGGCCAATATGAAAATGGCCATCTATATGCTGAAGCAATTTGCCACCGACGATCGCCAGAAACGCTACCTCGACATTCTCACCAATGAGTGCAACCGCGAAACGGAATTGATCAATGATTTGCTAGATCTGCAACGCCTAGAGGCAGGGCGCAGCCAGATTCAACGGGAGGTGATTGATCTCGACAGTTGGCTGCCCTCGGTGCTCGAACCCTTCCGCAACCGCATGCAACAGCGGCAGCAATCCCTTGAGATTTTACGCCCCGCCACTTTGCCCCCCCTCCTCTCCAACCGCCATGCCTTAGCCCGCATCTTGGCAGAGTTACTCAACAATGCCTGTAAGTACAGTCCTGCTGGCGCCCAGATTGTTGTCCGTTTTGATCCAATCGGGGGCGATCGCCTACAAATTCAAGTGAGTAATCCCTCAGAGATTCCCAGTAAGGAGCTACCGCGCATCTTTGAAAAGTTTTATCGCATTCCCAATGCGGATCCGTGGCAACAGGGGGGAACGGGTTTAGGCCTCGCCCTCACCCAAAAACTCGTGGAGCAATTGCAGGGTGAAATTAGCGCCGACAGTGAAGCGGGCATTACCACCTTTACCCTGAGCCTACCCACTGCATCAGGTGATCCCACTGCCTGATAAAATAGGGTGCTAACGTTCTTGGGGTGCCATGACCCTTTCGCGAGTCGCTTTAAGTAGCCTACAGCAAGACCTTGAACAGTTAATTCATCGCTTGGATAGTGTGCCCCACGGCGACGTGATTTACCAAGCCTTGCAACTTTTCCTGGATATTGCTGATGAGGAACTGGAACGACTAGATTGGAAAATTTTGCGTTCCTGCCTGCGGGATATGCACCAAGCCCTGCGGGTCTTTGCCCCCTATCGCCATACCCGCAAAATTTCGATCTTTGGCTCCGCCCGCACCCCCTCCACCGCGCCAGTCTATGAAATGGCGGTGCGCTTTGCTCAAGCGGCAAGTGCCACGGGGTTTATGATTATCACGGGTGCCGGGGGCGGCATCATGGAAGCCGGCAACAAAGGAGCCGGCCCCAACAAGTCCTTTGGCCTGAACATTGAACTCCCCTTTGAGCAGGGTGCCAATCCCTACATTGAAGGCGATCCGCGTCTGATTCACTTTAAGTACTTCTTTACGCGTAAGCTCTTTTTGCTCAAGGAAACCGATGCCATTGCGGTCTTCCCCGGTGGCTTTGGCACCCAAGATGAAGCCTTTGAATGCTTGACCCTCTGCCAAACGGGCAAAGCCCCCCCTAAACCTTTGGTCCTGATGGACATTCCCGGTGGTACCTACTGGCAACATTGGGATCAGTTTATTCATGAAGAATTGGCAGCCAAGGGGCTGATTAACGGTGAGGATCAGGAACTCTACCGCATCTGCACCAGTGTGGAGGAAGGCTTAGCCTATCTGAGTGGCTTTTATCGCGTCTATCACTCTAGCCGCTATGTGGGCGATCGCTTGGTGCTGCGGTTGAACCAAGACATCAGTGACGCCGCCTTGGCAGAACTCAATCGCGATTTTCAGGATATTCTCGTGTCGGGGCAGATTGAACGCGCTGAACCGCTGCCTCGGGAAGTGGAAGACGAGCAACCGATTAACCGCCCCGCCTTGACCCACACGCTCCACCTGCCGCGATTGATCTTGCACTTTAACCAGCGGGACTACAGCCGTCTTTACCAACTCATCTACCGCCTCAATGGCTTTGCCACGGCGGAGACTGTGTACCATCCCGAACGCAAATAGGCGATCGCCATTCGATTCCATTAGATTGCCGTTTTTGATCACTCTAGATAAACACACGCCCATGATCGAACGCTATACCCTTGCCCCGATGGGGAATCTCTGGACGGATGCCTACAAATTCAAAACATGGCTCGATGTTGAGATTGCGGTCTGCGAAGCCCAAGCTGAACTGGGACATATTCCTGCCGACGCCGTGGCTGAAATCAAAGCTAAGGCCAAGTTTGACCCCCAACGGGTGCTGGAAATTGAGGCAGAGGTCAAGCACGATGTCATTGCCTTCCTCACCAATGTCAACGAGAATGTTGGCGATGCCGGTCGCTATATTCACCTTGGCTTGACCAGTTCTGATGTCCTCGACACCGGTTTAGCCTTGCAATTGGTGGCCAGTCTAAGCCTGATCCAGGAGCAGTTGGAGCAGCTCATTCAGGCGGTGCGCCACCGTGCCCAAGAACATCGCTATACGGTGATGGTGGGACGCAGTCACGGGATTCACGCCGAGCCCATTACGTTTGGTTTCAAGCTGGCTGGCTGGTTGGCAGAGCTGCTGCGCCATCGCGATCGCCTGTGTCAATTACAGCGCACCGTGGCGGTGGGCAAAATTTCGGGGGCAGTGGGCACCTATGCGAATGTGGATCCACGTGTAGAGGCGATCGCTTGCCAAAAACTAGGACTGCAACCGGATACCGCTTCAACGCAGGTGATTTCCCGCGATCGCCATGCCGACTATGCCCAAACCCTTGCCCTCTTAGGGGCGAGCCTCGAGCGCTTTGCCGTTGAGATTCGCAATCTGCAGCGCACCGATGTCCTGGAAGTCGAGGAATTCTTCTCGAAGGGACAAAAAGGCTCCTCTGCCATGCCCCATAAACGCAATCCCATTCGTTCCGAACGGCTGACGGGTTTGGCGCGGGTGCTGCGGGGGAATGCCTTGGCTGCCCTTGAAAATGTTGCCCTCTGGCATGAGCGGGATATTTCCCACAGTGCGGTGGAACGGGTGATTTTGCCGGATAGCTCGATTCTCAGCCACTTTATGCTGGTGGAAATGACGGACTTGGTGCAGACGCTACAAATCTATCCCGAGAATATGCGCCGCAATATGAACTGCTACGGCGGTGTCATCTTTAGTCAGCGGGTGCTCTTGGCGCTGGTGGAAAAAGGTCTGACTCGCGAAGCCGCCTATGCCTTGGTGCAAAAACACGCCCATGCCGCTTGGAATCAACCCAATGGCGATTTTGCGGCCAACCTCAAAGGAGACCCAGAGATTCAGCGCTATCTCACACCAGAGGAACTCGAGGCCTGCTTTAACCCTGAGCACCACCTCAAGCATCTCGAGGAAATTTACCAGCGGTTGGGGATTTAGACCGAATTGAGATAGGCTTCGAGGTCGCTAATCCGAAAGAGCGATCGCAGGGGTACCCCTTGAGCAGCAAAGGCAGCTTCCCCGCCTGCTTGGCGATCGACAATGGCAAGAACCTCATTGACTACATAACCCGCCTCTTGGAGCCGCAGCACCGCCTTGAGGGCAGAACCCCCTGTCGTGATTACATCCTCAAGCACCGTGACCACCGCCCCTTGGGGCAGGGGGGGACCTTCAATGAAGCTCATCGTGCCGTGGCCTTTGGCTTCCTTGCGCACAATCAGTGCCGCCCGATCCTGCCCCTGCACATTGGAGAGCACGCTCACTGCCACCACCAAGGGATCCGCCCCAAGGGTGAGACCCGCCACCGCCACTGCTTCAGGAGCTAACTGCGCTAAGAAGAGTCGCCCCACAAGATAAGCGCCCCGCGCCGATAGGGTCACAGGTTTGCAGTTAATGTAATAGTGGCTTTTTTGGCCAGAGGAAAGGATAAACTCGCCGGCACGGTAGGCATCGCGGCAAAGAAGCGCCAAGAGTTCCTGACGCAGGTCAGCGAGGGAATCGTGCATCGTGTTCTCCACAGTTAGGGGGTTGAGCCAGCGGGCACGCGAAACCAATGGGTGGTGCCGTCCTTTTGATCCACAACTTTGACCCCTTGAGCCAAAAGGAGATCCCGCAGGCGATCGCTCTCAGCATAGTTCTTGGCTTGGCGAGCAGCAGTGCGAGCAGCAATCAGGTTTTGAATTTCCTCATCGGTGAGTCCCATTGTTTGCAAAGATTTTGGTGCCTCCTTGGCCTCCAGACCCAACACCTGAGCAAGGGCAACCAAGGTGTGCCAATCGCGACTCACCTCAGCGGGCGATCGCCCCAAGTCTCCCCCGTGGAGATAGCGGTGCTGCTCACGATTCAGGGTTTTCGCCAGTTCAAAGACCACGGCGAGGGCGGCGGCGGTGTTCAAATCCTCATCCATAGCCTGACAAAAAGCTTGGCTACTGGGGTGGCTTTTCACCGCCTCTGGAGCCGTGGGGGGCAGGGGAATCTGCTGATGCAAGCGCAGGGCTTCCGCTAGGGTTTGCCAGCCTTTGGCAGCGGCACTTAGTGCCTCTGGCGTAAAGTCCAAGGGTTTGCGGTACTGAGCCTGCAAAACCAACAGGCGCAAGGCCATAGGCTCCACCCCCTGAGTCAGCAGGTCGCGAATGGTTGTGAAATTCCCCAAGGACTTGGACATTTTTTCGGTGTTGACGGTAACAAAGCCATTGTGGAGCCAAAATCGGGCTAGGGGTTGTTGCGTCACCGCCTCCGATTGGGCAATTTCATTCTCGTGGTGGGGGAAAATTAAATCCATGCCGCCGCAGTGGATGTCCACCGTTGCCCCAAAGGCCTGCCGCACCATTGCCGAGCATTCAATGTGCCAGCCGGGGCGGCCTTTACTCCAAGGGGCTTCCCACGGATCATAGGCACCCATTTCCTCTGGCTTGGCGGCTTTCCAGAGGGCAAAATCAAGGGGATGGCGTTTGCGCTGCTCCTCCTCTTCCTCAACGCGGCCACTGGCACCGGCCATCAGTTGCTCAAGCGCGCGCCCAGAGAGCTTGCCATAGCTGGGAAATTGCGCCACGGCATAGTAAACATCCCCCCCGGCCACGTAGGCATAGCCGCGATCCAATAGCCCTTGAATGAGGTGAATAATTTCTGGAATCACCTCTGTCGCGCGGGGATAAGCACTGGCAGGCAGGATATTCAAAGCCGCCATGTCCTCGTGGTAGGCGGCAATATAGCGATCGCTCACCGTCGCCATGGTTTCACCGTTTTCATGAGCACGGCGAAGAATTTTGTCGTCAATATCGGTAAAATTCTGCACATAGTGCACCGCGTAGCCCAAGAACGTGAGATAGCGGCGCAGCACATCCCAAGCCACATAGGAACGGGCGTGCCCCAAATGGCAATAGTCATACACCGTGACACCACAGGCATAGATCGTCACCCGCTCTGGGTGCAGGGGCGAAAAGGGTTCAAGACGGCGAGACAGTGTGTTGTATAGATGTAAGGGCACAGAAACACCCCGCAAGGATCAACAGTTGCAGCAGCAAATCGCTCTTTGATAGGATATAGGATACCAAATTCATCATTATCGAGGACAAACGCACCCCCATGGCCAAAAAAAGCATGATCGAACGGGAAAAAAAGCGCCAACGGCTCGTTGCTAAATACGCCAGCAAACGCCAAGAACTCAAGGCTCAACTGGCCAGCGCCGAAACCCAAGAGGAGATCATGAGCATCCATCGTCAACTGCAACAGTTGCCCCGCAATAGTGCCCCTTCGCGGCTGCGGAATCGCTGCTGGTTGACGGGTCGTCCTCGTGGTTACTATCGCGATTTTGGCCTCTGCCGCAATGCCCTACGGGAAATGGCACACCAAGGGTTACTGCCGGGGGTCGTCAAGTCGAGTTGGTAAATTGGCTCTACTACCCCAGAGCTAATAGGGTTGAGGCAAGACCATGGCAGAGCGATTATCCACAGCGGATATTGAGGCCCAGCTTATGAGCCTGCCGGGCTGGAAATTAGTGGGCGATCGCCTTGAGCAAACCTTCACCTTCAAGGACTTTCTAGGCTCTATTGCCTTTGTCAATCGCCTTGTGGATCCCGCTGAGCAGGCTGGGCATCACCCTGATTTGTCCATTTCTTGGAATCGGGTCACGGTCTGCCTCACCACCCATGATGCGGGCGGGATTACCCAAAAGGACATTGATCTGGCCAAGGTGATCTCCGATCTGGCAGCAGCATAAATTTCGTCAGCATTTGCCAACATTTAAGAATTGGGCAAGGAAAGCAGAACTACGATAGAAGGTAGTGCCCGCGATCGCCCATCCTTATGAATACTGCCGAATTACTCGTGAAATGCCTTGAAAATGAAGGCGTCGAATATATTTTTGGTCTACCGGGGGAAGAAAATCTTGATGTCCTCCATGCCCTCCGTCGCTCTCGGATTCAATTTATCACCACCCGCCACGAACAGGGGGCGGCCTTTATGGCCGATGTCTATGGTCGCCTCACTGGCAAAGCGGGGGTGTGTCTCTCGACCCTTGGCCCCGGTGCGACAAATTTAATGACCGGTGTGGCTGATGCTAACCTCGATGGTGCTCCTCTTGTGGCCATTACAGGACAAGTGGGGACGGATCGGATGCACATCGAGTCCCACCAATATCTGGACTTGGTGGCCATGTTTAGCCCGGTAACCAAATGGAATGCCCAGATTGTCCGCCCCAGCATTACACCAGAAATTGTCCGCAAGGCCTTTAAGATTGCCCAGAATGAAAAGCCGGGGGCCGTTCACATTGATGTGCCCGAAAACATTGCCGCCATGGAAGCTGAGGGCTATCCCCTCAAGCCTAGCCCCCCTGAAAAAACCTATGCCTCGTTCCAGAGCATTCTCAAGGCCGCTGAACTGATCAATGCTGCTGAGAACCCCCTGATCTTAGTGGGGAATGGCGCTATTCGTGCCCATGCTGCCGCTGCCCTCACCCATTTTGCCGAAAAGCTGAATATCCCCGTGGCCAATACCTTCATGGGCAAAGGGGTCATTCCCTATCAGCACTCCCTTGCCCTGTGGACGGTGGGACTCCAACAGCGGGATTACATTAGCTGCGGCTTTGATCATGCTGACTTAGTGATTGCCGTTGGCTATGACTTGATTGAGTATTCCCCGAAAAGCTGGAACCCCGATGGCCGCCTGCCCATTATCCATATTGCGGCCACCCATGCGGAAATTGACAGCAGCTACATCCCTGTTGTTGAGGTTGTCGGCGATATTTCTGACTCCCTCTATGAAATTCTCAAGCGGGCCGATCGCCAGGACAAACCCACCCCCTATGCCGTCCAACTGCGTCAGGACATTGTGGCGGATTATTACCAATATGCCCAAGATGAGGGTTTTCCCGTCAAGCCGCAAAAGCTCATCTATGACCTGCGTCAAGTCATGGCACCAGAGGACATTGTTATTTCTGATGTCGGTGCCCACAAGATGTGGATTGCCCGTCACTACCATTGCGATCTCCCCAACACCTGCATCATTTCCAATGGCTTTGCGGCAATGGGGATTGCAGTACCAGGGGCAATGGCTGCGAAATTGGTCTATCCCCAGCGGCATGTGGTGGCGGTCACAGGGGATGGTGGCTTCATGATGAATTTCCAAGAACTGGAAACGGCGCTGCGCATGGGAACAAACTTCACAACCATCATCTTTAATGACGGTGGCTATGGCCTCATTGAGTGGAAACAGCAGCGCTACTTTGGTGAATCCGCCTATGTCCACTTTGGTAACCCCGACTTTGTCAAGTTGGCCGAAAGCATGGGCCTTAAAGGCTATCGCATTGAGGACACCGCTGACTTTATCCCCACGCTGAAAACCGCCTTGGCACAGGAGGTTCCCACCATCATTGATGTCCCTGTGGACTACAGCGAGAATCTGCGCTTTAACCAACGCCTTGGGGAGCTAAGCTGCGACACTTAGGCCACGTGTTCCACCCGCATCCAAGGAGCATAGGGGTTGATAAAGCCCGTCACTGTGATCGGCTGCCCATTTCTATAGGTTTGCAGGCGAGCGTTCACGGTGGGGTGGAGGGTCACCAAAGGCCAAGACTGTTGATCGGTGCGCAGTTGATAGGCCTGCTCCCCCAGTTTCACAAATTCGCCCGTGACAGTTTGCATTCCTGGCCTCATGGTCATTGGTGTGGGTTGGGCGATCGCCACTTCTGGGGGTAGGGGGACTGTGGGATCAAATGTATTGAGTGTCTGGAGTTGCCAAGCTTCCCACTCTGGATGTTGCGGCGGTAGGTTAAAGAAGGGAAAAATTGCCTGTCGGCACTCCTGAATCAGGGGCTTCAGATCAAGTCTGCCCACCAGTTGGTGCAGAGATTTCCCTTGGCGAATAGCTGTGGCGGCTAACCACCCTGCCCCCTGTCCAATGCCCATCACCAGCGGTTGCAAGCGGGTGGCACCATTGGCAATATGGGTCACGGAGATATTTTTCTCTGCCACCAAAAAGCCCTCTACCCTCTGGGGAATCAACGACGTATAGGGCACTACAAAGGGTGTTCCCGTCCAACGGCCGCCCCAACGGATGGACTTAGGAGTAAGGGGGAGTTCCATCCCCGGATAGTGGTGATCGTTCGGATAGTTGCCGATGGCAATGCCCGTGTAGTGACCTTGGGCATCAACGGGCAGTAGAGCACTGGGGAGAATATCCTGCTCGTGAATCGTAGTGAGACCAATCAGGCGCCGGCTTTCGCGGTAGTAGGGATGGAGCGCATAGGCACCGCCCCCCAGTTGGCCAGCGAGTTGGGGAAAAGTCTCTTCCGCTAAACCGTAGCGGCGACCAAAGTGGCGTTGGATATAGCAGGCAAAATCCTGAGCATGCCAGCGTGCCTCTTGGCAAAAGGCCTGTCGCTCTTGGGCAGAGCCAACCAGCCGGTCCAGACCCACCCCATAGTCATTCCCCTGCTGCGGCCAGTTAAGCATAAAGCGGTTCCCCGGTAGGCGGCCATAGTTGAGAAAGTGCAGCGGGTCGTAGCCTGCCCAAGCACCGTTAAACTTGCGCTCATCCCAAAGGGGGGAAGGGGGAATCGCCGGGGCAGTGGCACCCTGACCATAGTCCTGCAAAACGACAATCCATGTGGGGGCTTGAACGGGATAGGTTTGAGTCAAGACGGTGGGCGCTGGGGGTGCTGAGGGTTCTTGGGTTTCTGCCTGCCACTCCCACCCCCAACGATGGGGAATTTCCCCCAAGACAAGGAGATCACCAAGTTCTGTGGCGTCAATGGTAATTTGGGCATGGATGGTGAGGGTGGTAAATTCCACCCCGAGGACGCGATCGCCTTGGCGCAAAACCGCTTGGGGAACTTCACCAACAATCCACGTCAGCTTCGGGGTTGTCTTGACCCACTCGGCAAAAAGATCAGCGGCGACCTTTGGCTCAAAGGTAAAGAAACTCACCCAAGCATGATCTAGCCCCCCCGGCTGTCGTTGGGCAATCGCCCGCAGAAACTCGCCCCACAGCCCTGTTTGCCAAGCCATCAGTTCATTGCCATCGGGCGCAGCCACCCCCGCACTCGTGAGCATGCCCCCTAGCCACGGCGTTTCACTGACTAAGACTGTTTGTGCCCCCCTACGAGCTGCCGTTAAGGCAGCAGCTACCCCCCCCGTCCCACCGCCAACCACGAGTACCTCGGTGCGTAGCGTTTGCCTCACTGTTGCGGTTCCTTCGGCTTGGTCATCAACCCCCAGCGATCGGGGGGCCAAAAGCGAATCGCCGCACGACCAATAATGTAATTGCGCGGTACCACTCCCCAGCAGCGACCATCAAAGCTGTTATTGCGGTTATCCCCCAAAACCAAGTAACTGTTGGCAGGAATCACTTGGGGTTGAGCCAGATAGGGCTGCATGCCAACACAGGTATCTACCGATGTAAAGGTTGAGGGCGCAAGATAGGGTTCGGGCAGGGGCTGATTGTTGACATAGACCCGCCCTTCGCGCAGTTCGACGCGATCGCCCGGCAAGCCCACCACCCGTTTGATGAAGGCATCACGAAAGCCCGCCTGCTCAAGTGTGGGGGTTGGATTAAACACAATAATGTCGCCCCGATGGGGGGCATGGAAATAGTAGCTGATTTTTTCAATAATCAGGCGATCGTTAATCAGCAGGGTTTCTTCCATGGAACCGGTGGGGATATAGCGTGCCTCGGCCACAAATGTACGAATACCAATGGCAAGGACAGCCGCTAGCCCTAGGGTTTTGGCTATTTCCAGCCACCAAGGTTCTGTGGCCTTTTTTGTCTTGGCTGTCACTGATTCAGGGGTAGAAGCATTTGTGGGTGGCACTTTGCCATCGGACATAGGAAGGAATCTCGCAAACACTCAAAAATTGAAGCCATGCACTCCACGATACTACAGCGATGTAAGGCAAGTGGCCACTTTAATCTTAGAGTGCTTTGGCAAACGTTCTGTCCCACGGGGCAGCTTGCAGTTAAAGGATCTGCTCAATCATGTACTGGGCTTGAGTCCCATAACTGCCGCCAAAAAGATTGAAGTGATTGAGGATGTGATACAGGTTGTAAATAGTTTTCCGTTGCCCATAGCCAGCCGGTAGGGGATAGGTGGCGTTGTAGCCCTCATAAAAGGCCGCAGGAAAGCCACCAAAGAGTTCACTCATGGCCAAATCCACCTCGCGATCGCCATAGTAACTGGCGGGGTCGAAAATCACCGGTTCCCCCGTGCAACAAAAGGCGGCATTTCCCGACCAGAGATCGCCGTGCACTAGGGTAGGGGTTGGCTCATGGTTCAGGAGTTCTGGAATGGCTGCTAGGAGCTTCTCCGCCTTGGGAAAGTGTCCACCCCGACGGCGAGCCAGATCAAACTGATAACGCAGGCGAGCATCGCGGAAAAACTCCCCCCAGTTGTCTGACCAAGGGTTCATTTGAGGAGTGGCACCAATGGTGTTATTTTCCGACCAGCCATAGCGATCGCCCGTGCCCTTGAGGTGCAACTGGGCCAACTCTACCCCCATCTGCCACCAATCCCCAGCACTGGTGAGGGGCAAGTATTCCAACACTAAAAAACTCGCGTCCTCAACCCTTCCCCATAGCAGGGGAAGGGGAACGCGAATCGCTTGGACCTTGGCGATCGCCCTCAGAGCATTGGCTTCGGCAGCAAACATGGCCTGCCGTTCAGGACGATTGAACTTAATGAAGAGGGTTTGCTCAGGATGTTGCCACACATAGGTGGTGTTGATACTGCCGCCCCCCACCGCAAGGGCTTTACCCTCATGGAGCCGCTGACCCGTCGCTGCGGCAAATTGATCCCACAACTGTTGCCAGCGACCCACACCCTCAACCCCTAGTCGTCGTAAATGCGACACTCAGCAGCATCGGGGTTGTCATCACAGTACTGCTGGAAGGAGGTTTTGTGATCTTGCTGCTCAGCGCGTTGGTGGGCAGCTTCCGCTTGCAGTTCCTCAAGGGCATCCCAAGCGGCGGCACACTGTCCAGAGGTTGCCCCTTTGGTGTCACAGATTTTGTGGGCTTCCTCGCGAGCTTGTTCAATTTGTTTCTCGAGATTACTCATAGAGCCTTTATTGAATCACCGTATTCAGTTTACAGCCCTTTTCTAGGGGATGGAGACGACAGAAGAGATTGGGTGCTCTTCTACCTTAGCTTTCACAGTGCTGAGCAGGTACTATCTTTGGGAAAAGGGCTGTATGCAATCTGCCCCAGGGCAGGAATGCCGTTACTCCACTCTAGCAATGAATGCCCTGAACTGCCAGTTGGAGAAGGTGCATTCCCACCCCTAACTCCTAGAGGGTACTGTCGGCAACGGTTGCTTCACTGACTAGGCTAGGGGCGGATTGGGTCAGTTGGGCGTAAAGGGGCAGATGGTGCTGTGCCACAGCAGGCAGAGCCGCATGGACATGGTTGGCGATCGCCGTCGTGGTCACATCATAGGTTTGGGTGGCCAGCTTGGGATACATCCCCACGGCAATAATCGGCACCAAGAGGGACAGAGCAATGAACGTTTCGCGGGGATTGATGTCCAAAAGCAATTTGTCAAACATATCGCCCGCTTGCTGGCCCGTAAAGACACGGCGCACCATCGAAAGCAGATACACGGGCGTAATAATCACCCCCACGGCAGCGAGGAAAATCACCCCTACTTTGAAGGTGGTGGAGTAGGCGTCACTGTTGGTCAAGCCCAAAAAGACGGTGAGTTCACTGACAAAGCCGCTCATGCCGGGCAGCGCCAACGAGGCCATAGAGCCAGCGGTAAACAGGGCAAAGGTTTTCGGCATGGATTGGGCAATGCCGCTCATTTTTTCCATGGCCAATGTGTGGGTGCGATCGTAGGTCACCCCGGCCAAGAAGAAGAGGGCAGCCGCAATCAAACCGTGGGAGAGCATTTGCAGCATTGCCCCATTGAGACCAATGCCATTGAGCGCACCAATGCCCAGCAGCACAAAACCCATGTGGGAAATTGAAGAGTAGGCCAGTCGCCGCTTTAGATTTTCTTGGCCAAAGGCGGTCAGGGCGCCATAGACAATATTCACGACCCCAAGGGCAATGAGAACAGGAGCAAAGTAGATGTGGGCATCGGGGAGCATTTGCAAGTTGAAGCGAACTAGACCATAGCCCCCCATTTTCAAGAGCACTCCCGCCAACACCATGGAGACCGGAGCAGAGGCTTCACCATGGGCATCGGGCAACCAAGTGTGTAGTGGGAAAATCGGCAGCTTGACACCAAAGGCAATCAGAAATCCACCATAGGCCAGCAGTTCGAGTGCCAAGGGATAGTCTTTGAGCCCCAAGGCCGCCATGTTGAGCGTAAAGTCACCGCCATAGAAGGCCATCGCTAGGCCAGCAAGGAGGATAAAGAGGGAACCAACGGCAGTGTAGAGGATGAATTTTGTAGCAGCGTATTGGCGTTTGGCACCGCCCCAGATGGAGATCAGCAGATAGACGGGCACCAGTTCCAATTCCCAAATCAGGAAGAAAAGGATGAGGTCTTGGGCGGCAAAGACGCCAATTTGGGCACTGTAGAGCGCTAGCATCAGAAAATGAAATAAACGCGGCTTTTGCTTTACTTGCCAAGCCGCAAAGATTGCCACTGTGTTTACCAGACCCGTCAGCAAAATCAGGGGGACAGCAAGGCCATCAACCGCTAGGGACCAGTTTAGGCCGATTTGCGGGAGCCAAGGCACGGTTTCCACCATTTGGATCTGGGCGGATTGGGCATCGTAGTGCTGCCAGAAAACCATTGCCGAAAGGCCAAATTCGAGGAGTGCGATCGCTAGGGCATACCAGCGGACTGTCTTCCCCTCACGGTCGGGCAACACGGGAATCAAAAAGGCTGCCACTAAAGGCAGCAGTGTCAGTACAGTTAGCCAAGGAAATTGGACATTCATCAGACAACCCCCCAAGGGACGAGTCCAGTAATCTGTTCAAGTATCTGAGTAAGAATATATACCTATTTGTCGAATGTTGCAAATTGTTAAGCATTTTTCTAAATTATAAAGTTCATGGCACTGCTATTGACAAAAATCTATTCTATAGAGAATTAATATTGATCTAAATAAAGTTAAGATGGGAGTTGACGTGCTTAAGGTTCCTCACCGTTGGTTGCGGCGGTGCAGTTCTACAGCAAAGGGCGAGGTGTAAAGGGAAAACAGAATGTTAAAGTCTGTATACCAAGGTGTCTGCGAATAGGGTCTCATGATTTTCTTAGAAGCAAGTGTTTTTGTCACTATCCTTGTTGGGTTTCTAGCAGCGATCGTCAAGAAAAACCTGCTAATGAAGATTGTGACAATGGATGTCATGAGTACCGGGGTGGTGGCTTTGTTTGTGGTCATTGCCACCCACAGTGGTCTGGTCACCCCCATTGCCCGTGGTGGAGCCTTTGATGCTGCCTATGCCGACCCCGTACCCCAAGCCGTGATTTTAACGGCGATCGTGATTGGCCTTTCGATTCAAACGCTGATGCTGGTGGCGGCAATGAAGCTAGCGCGGGATAACCCGACTTTAGAAACCCCAGAAATTGATCAAAAGTATCTGTAGGAAGTGGCAATGACGGAGCTGGCGATCGCTTGGATTTTGTTGCCGTTTGTGGCTGGCTTAACCCTTTATTTGCTGCCCTCCTTGGCGCGGGGTCTGACACTGGCGATCGCCCTTGTTTCCCTTTGTGTCGGCTTAGGCATCGCCATCAACCAAGTCAACACTGCGTTTGTCCTTCTCGATAGCTTTGGCGTTTCCCTGAGCATTGACCCCCTCAGTGGCTACTTTATTGTCACCAATGCCCTTGTGATTTTGGCAGCACTGTTACATACATGGCAGGAGGGTTATAAAGCGTTCTTCTATGTGCTGCTGTGTCTGCTCCACGGCTGTGCCAACACCGTCTTTATTTCCGCGGATTTCCTCAGTCTCTACGTCAATGTTGAGGTGCTGGGGATTGTTGTCTTTTTGTTGATTGCCTATCCCCGTCGCGATCGCCCCCTCTGGATTGGCCTGCGCTACCTGATGGTGAGCAACGTGGCCATGCTCTTTTATCTCATGGGGGTGGCTCTCGTTTATCAGACAAACCATACCTTTGCCTTTAGTGCCCTGATGCAGGCACCGCCAGAGGCCGTGGCGCTGATTTTGATGGCATTGTTAGCCAAGGGCGCCATTTTCATTGGTGGGCTTTGGTTGCCCCAGACCAATGTCGTTGCTGCCCCTGTGGTTGCTGCTCTCCTAGCCGGCATTGTCGAAAATGCTGGGGTGTTTAGCCTTGCTCGCGTTAGTCTGCTCTATAGCAACATTGCCGATATTGTACGGCTGTTTGCCCTCGCCTCGATCTTTTTTGGCCCCATATTCGCCTTGGTGGCCGATGATGTGCGACGGATGCTCAGCTTTAGTACCCTTGGCCAGTTGGGGTGGGTGATCATTGCCCCCCCGGCGGCGGGCTTGTATGCCCTGATGCACGGCTTAGCCAAGGCTAGTCTTTTTTTGAGTGTGGGGGAACTGCGCCACTATCGTCTTAGTGAATTGCGCCAAGAGGGTCTGCCGCGCCCAGTGGCGATCGCCCTGATGATTGCCGGTTATGGCATTGTCGGTGTGCCCTTCCTTGCTGGATTCCCCGCTAAGGCCTTGACCCTGAGTTACCTTGATCCGTGGCAGCAGGGACTCCTCTATGGTGCTGGCTTTTTGACCGCGACAATTTACAGTAAATTCCTCTTTTTGCCCCGCTATCCCAGCAAGACTCTTATGCCCGTGGGCTATAGTGCCGCCACAATGGTGCTCTTGGGTGGGCTATTTCTGGCCAATGCCGCCTACATGGAAGCCTACGGCAGTGGCATGAGTTTGCTACGCGCCTTTTTACCGCCCTTGGTGGGGTGGGGTCTAGTGGCCTTGGGGGTCTCCCGCTGGGAATCCGCTTGGCAAGGGGCTTGGGAGCGTCTAGAGCATCTTCTAGGGATGATGCTGTTACTCTTACTTGGCTTGGTGGGGTTAGCGCTATGAATTATTTGAACTTTGCCCTGCGCCTAACAATTTGGCTGCTGCTGACGGCGGACTTTGGCTTGGTCAATCTGGCGATTGGTATTTTGGTTTCGCTCCTGCTGCCCCAAGGGCGGGGGGGGGTGGCAACACTGCAGCAGTGGCTGAGTACCCTAGGGAAAGTGGCGATGGCTGTCCCCCGGGCCTATATTGAAGCTATTGAAATGATGGTGCGTCCCCATCGTCATGAAGCGATCGTCCGTGAACCCGTTGATCCCACTCGTGCCCCCGGTCTGATTTTTCTGGATATTTTTACGATTACCTTCACCCCCAAGACGATCGTGCTGCACTACGACGAGGAGGGCTGGTTTGAAGTGCATCAACTCGTGGAGCGCAGACCCGAAAAATGACGGCCTTTTTAGTCATCATGCTGCTGATTCTGGGCATTCCCCTCTATGCTGCTTGGAAGGGGGAGCACATCTGGTCGAAGATGCTTGCCTTTGCCAGTATTGCCACAAAAGCAGCAATTATGATTTTGCTGGTGTCGGTGCAGCGGGATGATTGGATGATTGGCATTGTGGGGGTGATCATTCTCAGTGTGGGCAATGGTGCCCTGATGCTCCTGGCGCAGATTCTGCGGCGACTACGGGATGTCGCCAATCTTTAGGGAGGGGGTAAGTGATTTTACAGTGGATCAGTTATGCCTGTATTAGTTTTGGTCTCTTTCTTTGGCTGTGGGGAACATGGCCGCTGGTGGGTCGGCGATCGCCCCTCTATAAACTACATTTCTTGTCAGTCTCCGATACCTTAGGTTCGATGGCCATCATGATCGGCGTTTTGCTGCGCATTCCCCGCGAATGGCCGCTTCTGGTCTTGGCATTGATCTCCCTCGCCCTCTGGAACACCATTCTGGGCTACGTTTTGGCCTACTGCTCCCAAGGGGAGGACACTGATGGATAGCTGGCTCATTGCCGTCACTGCACTCCTACCCCTAACCACTCTGATGCTGGTGTTTCAGAAGAATCCCTACCATGCCCTTGTAATTCGCGGCATTATTGGTGCGGTGGCGGCTCTCCTCTATGCCATTCTCGGCGCTGCCGATGTGGCGCTGA
The DNA here is from genome assembly GCF_015295825.1 of Thermosynechococcus sp. M98_K2018_005. Lineage (GTDB taxonomy): Bacteria > Cyanobacteriota > Cyanobacteriia > Thermosynechococcales > Thermosynechococcaceae > Thermosynechococcus. The sequence goes on along the minus strand of NZ_DVEH01000049.1, from coordinate 13,471 downwards.
CCGAAGCCCTTGTGGGAACGATGCTCTCGATTATGCTCTACGCGGTTGCAGTGCGCTCTTCCTTGGTGGTGCGATTGGGCATCTTAGCTTCGGCACTCTCCACCGATAGCTTGGATCATTTACTGGGAGCCATTCGTGAAGCCCTTGCCCCCTATCATTTGCGTGTTGAATTAATCATCTATCCCACGTTGGAGCAACTCAAAATAGCGCTCCGCGATCGCGAGATCCATGCCCTATGCGCTGAAGAAACCACTCAATTATTAACGATGACCCGTGTAGCACGCCTTTACACCATCCTCAAGCCCCACCTTACCAGTCTCACAGAACTCGTATATTACCCCTTGCCCAGTGAAGAGGAGTCAGCGACATGATTTGGTTCTATGGCATTGCGGCAGTGCTACTGCTGGTGAAAATGCTGATGATCCCCACCCTAGCTGCGGTACCAACAATTCCCATTGTCGAAACTCTTGTTAACCAGAGTGCAATTCCCAATGCCGTTACGGCTGTGATTTTGCGCAATCGCTTGTACGACACCATTTTTGAAGTGGTGGTATTCACCCTTGCCATCATGGGGGCGCAGTATTTGCTCAGCAATGAAAAACCCCTAGGCCACGTTAGCCGCTTTAATGATCAGCCCTCGATTGTTTTGGCAAGATTTGGCGCCACCATTTGCTCCCTTGTGTGTATTGAGTTGGCCTTGCGGGGGCACCTGAGTCCAGGCGGCGGATTTGCGGCTGGCGTTGCTGGCGGAACGGCGATCGGTCTTGTGGCCATTACCTCAGCCCCAGAGTGGCTAGAGAGCATTTATCGTCGCTTCCATGCCGCCACATGGGAAAAAATCTCCGTGATGGTTTTTATTCTCTGCGGTGCCAGTCTGTTAATGGGGGTGGCCTTGCCTGCGGGTCGGTTTGGCACGCTCCTCAGTGGTGGCTGGATCCCTTGGCTGAATATCCTCATTGCCCTGAAAGTGGCCTTGGGGTCGTGGGCAGCAGTGCTGACCTTTATTCGCTATCGCGGCCTGCTTTAATCCAATACTCCTGTAGAAGCTTACCAAGCTAAGTCGCGCAGAAGCACTCCTACGACTTCACTGCGCTAGAGGAAGTGTCTGATTGGCGCGATCGCTCCACCTAAAAATACTGCCTCGAGTGTTGATCTACTGGGATGAGATGCCCTAGCCCCAAGAGGGGTAACATCGGCTGTTAAAATTTGTGATGGGTTATCCATACGTGCAGCATTTTTGCCCTTTAGGAGAGAACTGATTTGAGCGAAGCAGCCGTTGCCATTGTCACTGGTGCCTCACGGGGAATTGGTCGGGCGATCGCCCTCGAACTGGCGAAAAAAGGAGCCACTGTGGTTGTCAACTACGCCCGTTCTGCTGAGGCCGCTCTTGAAGTGGTGCAAATGATTGAACAGCAAGGGGGAACAGGGATCGCGATTGCTGCCGATGTGTCTGTGCCTGAGCAGGTCGATACCCTTGTAGCCAAAACCGTGGAAACCTATGGCCGTGTCGATGTGCTGGTCAACAATGCGGGTATTACCCGCGACACGCTGCTGCTGCGTATGAGCCTCGAGGACTGGCAGGCGGTGATTAACCTGAACCTTACTGGGGTTTTCCTGTGTACCCGTGCTGTGAGTAAACTGATGCTCAAGCAAAAACGGGGACGAATTATCAACATTGCCTCGGTGGCAGGGCAAATGGGCAACCCTGGCCAAGCCAACTACAGTGCTGCCAAAGCGGGCGTGATTGGGTTTAGCAAAACCGTGGCCAAGGAACTCGCCAGTCGGGGCATTACTGTGAATGCCGTTGCCCCCGGCTTTATTGCCACTGAGATGACCGCTGGACTTAAGGCAGAGGACATTCTTAAATTCATTCCCCTAGGGCGGTATGGCGAACCCACAGAAGTGGCAGGGATGGTGCGCTTTTTGGCCTTGGATCCGGCAGCCGCCTACATTACGGGGCAAGTCTTTAATGTGGATGGTGGTATGGTGATGGCCTAGGCGCCTTGGAGTAGTGCAGCAACCCATGACCGACGCGATTACCCTCCCCAGTCAATACGATCCCAAGCAAACGGAGGCCAAGTGGCAACAGCTTTGGGAAAGCAGGGGTGTCTTTCACGCTGACCCCAACCACCCCGGCAAGCCCTATTGCATCGTCATTCCGCCTCCTAATGTCACCGGTAGTTTGCACATGGGGCACGCCTTTGAGCACGCCCTGATTGATGTGCTGATTCGCTATCACCGCATGATTGGCCGCAACGTCCTCTGGCTGCCGGGGACAGACCATGCCAGTATTGCTGTTAGCACGATTTTGGATCAACAGTTGCAGGCGGAGGGCACCAACCGCTTTGCCTTGGGACGAGACGCCTATCTCCAGCGGGCTTGGGCATGGAAGGAGTCATCGGGCAATACGATTGTTCGTCAAATTCGTCGCTTGGGATTGTCGGTGGATTGGTCGCGCGAACGCTTCACAATGGACGAGGGCTTGTCGCGGGCGGTGCTGACCGCTTTTAATCGCCTCTATGAAGCAGGGCTGATCTATCGCGGTAAGTATTTGGTGAACTGGTGCCCCGCCAGTCAATCGGCGGTCTCGGATTTGGAGGTGGAAAACCGTGAAGTCCAGGGGCATCTCTGGTATTTTCGCTATCCTCTGACGGATGGCTCAGGATATTTGGAGGTGGCGACGACCCGTCCAGAAACGATGCTGGGAGATACAGCGGTGGCGGTTCACCCTGAGGACGATCGCTATCGCCATTTAATTGGCAAAACGCTGCGTCTTCCCCTGATGAATCGGGAAATTCCCATTATTGGCGATCCCTCAGTGGATCCCACCTTTGGCACTGGCTGTGTGAAAGTCACCCCAGCCCACGATCCCAATGATTTTGTCATGGGGCAACGCCATCACTTAGCCATGATTAACTTGATGAATAAGGATGGCACCCTCAATGAGAATGCTGGGGAGTTTGCGGGTCTGGATCGCTTTGTGGCGCGTAAACAGGTGGTGGCTCGCCTAGAGGCAGAGGGCTTTTTGGTGCAGGTGGAGGACTATAAACACACCGTTCCCTATAGCGATCGCGGCAAAGTACCCATTGAACCGCTCCTCTCTACTCAATGGTTTGTGAAAATTCGTCCCCTAGCGGATGCCACCCTTAAGGCACTGGATAAAAAGCACTCCCCCCGCTTTATTCCCGATCGCTGGGCAAAGGTCTATCGCGATTGGCTGGTCAACTTGCGGGATTGGTGTATTTCACGGCAACTGTGGTGGGGGCATCAAATTCCCGCTTGGTATGTGGTCAGTGAAACCGAGGGCGAAGTGCGCGATGACACGCCCTTTGTGGTGGCGATGGATGAGGCCGCTGCCCGTGCCAAGGCGATCGCCCAATTTGGCAAGGAGGTTCAACTCCAGCAGGATCAGGACGTACTGGATACATGGTTTTCCTCTGGTCTATGGCCCTTTTCTACCCTAGGCTGGCCCGATGATACGCCAGACTATCGCTGCTATTACCCCAACACCACCCTTGTGACCGGGTTTGACATCATCTTTTTCTGGGTGGCGCGGATGACAATGATGGGGCAGTACTTCACGGGTAAAATTCCCTTCCGCGATGTCTATATCCACGGCTTGGTGCGGGATGAAAACAACAAAAAAATGTCCAAGTCGGCCAACAATGGCATTGACCCGCTGATCTTAATTGAAAAATACGGTACTGATGCGCTGCGCTATAGCTTGGTCAAGGAAGTGGTGGGCGCCGGTCAGGATATTCGCTTGGCCTACAATCGCAAAACTGATGAATCGGCAACCGTCGAGGCCGCTCGCAACTTTGCCAACAAGCTCTGGAATGCCTCTCGCTTTGTGCTGCTGAATCTAGAGGGACAAACTCCCAGCCAGTTGGGAAGACCGCAGCGGCGGGACTTGGCGGCCAGCGATCGCTGGATTCTCAGTCGCTACCACACGGCCATTCAAACCACCCGCGAACGCATTGAAAGCTATGGCCTTGGGGAGGCGGCCAAGGGACTCTACGAATTCATCTGGGGGGATTTTTGCGACTGGTACATTGAACTGGTCAAACCCCGTTTGCAAGGGGAAAACACCAAAGCCAAGCGCACCGCTCAGCAGGTACTGGCCACGGTTCTCGATGGCACCTTAAAGCTGCTCCATCCTTTCATGCCCCACATCACAGAGGAGATTTGGCACACGCTACATCAGGTGGGAGACAGTGCAGTTTTAGCCCTACAACCCTACCCGAAAGTGAATCGCCGCGCCATTGATCCTGACCTTGAAGCCCAATTTAGTCTTTTGATTGAAACCATCCGCACGATTCGCAATCTGCGGGCAGAGGCGGGGATTAAGCCGGGGTTGTATATTACGGCCTTGATTGAGGCCAATCCTGAGGAAGCGCCGATCTTTGAGGCTGGGGCGGCGGATATTCAACACTTGGCGCGTCTCGAGTCGCTAACCATTGGTACCGGACTGCAAATTCCGCAGCAGGTGTTTAGTGGTGTGGTTGGCAAAAGCGAGGTGCTCATTCCCCTTGCGGGGGTCGTGGATGTGGAGGCCTTGGTGACAAAACTCCAGAAGGAGGGCGATCGCCTGACGAAGGACCTTCAATCCTTAACCGCTCGCCTCAACAACCCCAATTTTGTCAACAAAGCCCAACCAGAGGTGGTCGCTACGGCTCAGGCGCAATTGACCGCTGCCCAACAGCAACTCATGATTATTGAGCGTCGACTCCAGTCCCTAAGTGCCGATGCCTACACCCAATCCTGATGAGCAGCCCAAAATCATTGGGTCAAAGCCTATTTGCGCGATCGCTCGCCTCGTTAACGTGAAATAGGGGGGTCGTTTCCCCCCCTGAACTGTCATTCAATTGCAATGAACTGAGAAGATCTCAGCCTTAGTAGCGATAGCCGCTGTAGCCGCTGTTGGCCTGATTGGGCTTATAGACAATAAAGCTCATCACCTGGCACTGCTTGATATTGTCAAAGGCCACCACACGCACAAAGCAGTTGGGATATTCCGAGCGACACTGCTGCACTTCGTTGAGCACCTCTTGGGCATTGGTGCAGTTAAACAGGGGCAGCTTCCACATCGTCCAGTAACGAATCTCAGCATCAGAGCTTTCATTGAACTCCACGCAGGGGTGGTAGCCCTGATCAATCGCATACTGGATTTGGCGAGCAATTTGGGCGTCACTGAGGGGAGGCAGGTAGGAGAAGGTTTCGTAACGACGCTCTTTGGGCAGTGTTTTCATAGGTTCCTCAATTGGTTCACAATCAACAAATTATTCAAGGGTTTCTGGGTTGCTGCTTTCAACATTCGCTTCCGACACTTGGGTCATTCGCTCCAGTTGTTGACAGCGTTGTTGCAAATTGGCCTGCTGGATGCCCGCACGTAACATTTCTGGTAGGTAGTCCGCCACCATTTCCGCGAGATGTTCGCGCACCGTGAGAATGCGAAAACCGAGATCGGGCTGTTCGCGAAAGAGAGCTTCCAAGTAGCGTTCCCCATCTTGGACACTTTCTTGACTCGTGAACTGGTGTAGCCAGAGCGATCGCGGTGGATCGGTTTCGGCTAGTTGCCCAATCACCGTCCGCACGGCCTGATAGGTGAGATAACTCATCAGGGTTTTGGTGGTTTGCTTCGCAATGTGCTTGACATCCATAGACCTACGGGGAAATCGTTGCCGTAGCTCCGATTGAACCCCAACTGCACCACCTAGATCGTGTCTTGCGCTTCAAACTCGAACTTGATTTCTTTCCAGAGTTCGCAGGCAGCAGCCAGTTCTGGACTCCAGCGAGCCGCTTCGCGGATAATGTCGCCGCCTTCGCGCATGAGGTCACGGCCTTCGTTCCGAGCTTGGATACAGGCTTCAAGGGCGACCCGGTTTGCAGTTGCCCCCGGTGCATTCCCCCAGGGGTGCCCCAAGGTACCACCACCAAATTGCAACACCGCATCATCACCGAAGATTTCCACAAGGGCAGGCATGTGCCAGACGTGAATCCCACCGGAGGCCACGGCCATCACACCCGGCATCGAGGCCCAGTCTTGGGTGAAGTAAATGCCACGGGAGCGATCCTGCTCAATGTAGTTTTCCCGCAGCAGATCGACAAAGCCTAGGGTAACGGCTTTATCCCCTTCGAGCTTACCGACAACGGTACCGGTGTGGATGTGGTCACCGCCGGACATCCGCAAGCACTTGGCCAATACCCGGAAGTGCATCCCGTGGTTTTTCTGGCGGTCGATCACAGCGTGCATGGCGCGGTGAATGTGCAGCAGCATGCCATTGTCACGGCACCATTTCGAGAGGGTGGTGTTGGCGGTGAAACCAGCGGTGAGGAAGTCGTGCATGATGATGGGCATTTCCAGTTCTTTAGCGAACTCTGCCCGTTTCAGCATTTCTTCGCAGGTGGCAGCGGTCACGTTCAGGTAGTGGCCTTTGATTTCACCGGTTTCTGCTTGGGCTTTGTGAATGGCATCAGCAACAAACAGGAAGCGATCGCGCCAGCGTTGGAAAGGCTGGGAGTTGACGTTTTCGTCATCTTTGGTGAAGTCCAGACCACCGCGCAAGCATTCATAAACGGCACGGCCATAGTTTTTCGCCGACAGACCCAGTTTCGGCTTAATGGTGCAGCCCAAGAGCGGACGACCGTATTTATTCAATTTGTCGCGCTCCACTTGGATACCGTGGGGTGGCCCTTGGAAGGTTTTCAAGTAAGCCACAGGAATCCGCAGGTCTTCAAGGCGCAGAGCTTTAAGGGCTTTGAAACCAAACACGTTCCCCACAATGGAGGTCAGCATGTTGGTGACAGAGCCTTCTTCAAAGAGATCCAGCGGGTAGGCAATGTAGGCGATGAACTGATTGTCTTCACCCGGCAGGGGTTCGATGTCGTAGCAGCGACCTTTGTAGCGATCCAAGTCGGTCAGCAGGTCAGTCCACACGGTGGTCCATGTCCCTGTCGAGGATTCTGCGGCAACGGCGGCAGCGGCTTCTTCAAAGGGCACGCCCGGCTGCGGAGTCACACGAAAGGCCGCTAGAATATCGGTATCTTTGGGGGTGTAATCAGGGGTGTAGTAGGTCAGGCGGTAGTCTTTTACCCCTGCCTGATACCCAGCTTTTTGGGATTTGGATTGCGTATAGGCCATAGACGTTTTTCCTCTTTAACAGTTACTGTGCCAAATAGAGCAATCTCTACGGGCAACCTTTGCAATGGGTAGTGTGAACGCTACGATTCCCCGAAAATGGGGCAAAATTGAGCAATGCGAAACTCAGCGAGATGATGCAACCATCCGCAAGCCTGTGATATCGTCGTAGGTCTTATGCTTAGCATCAGCTTAGTTGATACCCAATGCAATAACTTTTGCTTTGGAGATTCTTAATTATTCTATAGGTTTGGGTTATCAATCTTTAGAGTTGTTTATAGGTTTCTAATCAGAGGGGCAAAACCATAGTCTTCTCTCTATTCAAAAATGGCTGATGATTACCTGAAATCAATTTAATGGCACTTATGGGGGGCGATCGCTCTATTGTTTTTGGAAAAAAGGGGGTGGAATTTCTATGAGTCCCATCATTCAATGGTATCCTGGCCACATTGCTAAGGCAGAACGCGCCCTTAAGGAACAACTGAAACAGGTGGATGTGATTTTTGACGTGCGGGATGCGCGGATTCCCCTTGCCAGTTGCCATCCCCAAATTCGTCACTGGGCCAGTGGTAAGCACCGCCTCTTAGTACTCAATGGGATGGACAGGATTAGCGATCGCGATCGCCAGCAGTGGCTGACATGGTTTGAGACCCAAGGAGAAACCGTCTTTTTCACCAATGCGCAGCGGGGTGAAGGGATTCGCCGACTCCAACAGGCAGCAGTGCGGGCAGGGGCTGCCATGAATCAACGCCGTCAACAGCGGGGCATGCAAGTAAGAGCCGTGCGGGCTGTGGTTCTGGGGTTTCCCAATGTGGGTAAGTCAGCACTGATTAATCGCCTTTTGCAGCAACGGGTGGTCGAGAGTGCCGCTCGGCCGGGGGTGACCCGGCAACTACGTTGGGTGCGATTGTCTCCCACCTTGGAACTTTTGGATGCCCCCGGTGTTTTGCCGATGAATTTTAAGAATCAAGAGGCGGCGGTAAAACTGGCCATTTGTGATGACATTGGCCAAGCTGCCTACGATCCCTGTCGGGTGGCACCGATTCTTGTTGAGCTACTGCACCAGTTGGGACACGCCGATCGCCTCAGCGATCGCTATGGTTTAGCCGTCACCGCCACGGGTGAAACCTATCTTCATGATCTCGCCACTAACCGCTACCACGGCGACTTGGAACGGGCGGCACGACAACTCTTGCAGGACTATCGCCGAGGTTATTTGGGGGCGATCGCCCTTGAGCATCCCCCCTTGCAAGATAGGATGTAGGTATCTCAGCAATTTTCATTGGTGTGCTATGAAAACACTAATTATTAGTGTATTGTGCGCAGTTTTGGAGCTGATGGTGATCCTGCTCGTAAGGGGAATGTGCCACCTCCCCTGAGTGAGTTATACGAGGAATTTGGCGTCGAACGAGGTTTCCATGCCAAAACCGTTCTTTGAGCCAAGCAATTAGTCTGCCCGCAGTGCTGAATCTTTTGAAGTGGTGTCTTTAAGTGAGGTCTTTTGGCCACTGGAACGGCAGCGGATTGCCACAGCAGGGAAACGGGGTGACTTTACTGCCGCCAAGGTACTCCTTGAAGCCCATCGCGATCGCCCGATCGCCTTGCCTTAACAACAAACTGGCAAATTTGTTCAGGAAATCACTGCACTCAGAGTGGATTAACCATCAAGCCACTAAAGAGATCGTTACCGATGGGGCACTGCGTCAGCAATGGACAAAAGCTGTTGAAGCTAGATGTCCAGATCATGAAACCGCTAATAGCCGCCTATTGAAAATTTGGGAACTAGAATTACTGATTCAACTGAGCTTGAAAAGACGCAACTATTACTTTCATGCAATTTGCGCAAATCTTGGAACGATTACTTGCTTGGAGACATCGAGAGGAAGACTGGGCGGGTGCTGGAGACTATACTCCCCCTAGTTTTTTGATTAGGGTTGGTAGGGGTAGCACCGAGTGGGAAGCAACTGGCTTACTAGAATCACCAGAAGCACAAAAAGAACAACTGAAGTCATCCCAATCCCAGCCTATGCAGCAACCTCCACGCCAAAGACCTCTTGGAAGACTTTACCCACTTTGTAGCCGGAGTCAATTGACGCGAGGGGATCCTTGCGCAGTCGGTGGCGCAGACAGAGGACAATCACCCGTGCAATATCGTCAACGGTGACATCGGTGCGTCCCTCAAAGGCAGCCAAGGCCTTGGCAGCGCGGTTAGTGACAATGTCTCCCCGCAGCCCGTCTACATCTAGCTCGGCGCACACTTGGGAAATTTTCACCCGCAGTTCGTGATCAATGGTAACGCTGGGCAGTAGGGCTTGGGCGGCAACTAGCTTGGCTTGCAGCGCTTCCTGTTGGGCTTGGTATTTGGCCAAAAAGGCTTCGGGGTTTTGATCAAATTGCGATCGCTGTTCCACAATTTCCACCCGCAGGGTTGGATCCTTGACGGTGCGAATCTCAGCGTGCATGCCAAAGCGATCCAGCAGTTGGGGTCGCAATTCCCCTTCTTCGGGGTTACCAGAGCCAACTAAGACAAAGCGTGCGGGGTGACGAATGGAAATGCCCTCGCGCTCAACGGTATTCCAGCCGGAGGCAGCGGCATCGAGCAGGACATCCACCAAGTGATCGTCTAGCAGGTTCACCTCATCCACATAGAGAATGCCGCGATTTGCCTTAGCCAAGAGTCCCGGCTCAAAGGCTTTTACCCCCTCAGCAAGGGCTTTTTCAATATCAATCGTGCCACACACCCGATCCTCAGTTGCTCCCAAGGGCAGATCCACCATCGGTACTTTTTTCTTGATGGTGTGAATCGGTTCACCCGCTGCCACGGCCACCTTCACGGCATCGCTCATCAAATCGGGATCGCTGGGGTGACTATTAAAAGGATCATCGGCCACCACTTCGATTTCTGGCAGCAGATCCGCTAGAGCGCGAATCGTGGTTGATTTGCCCGTGCCGCGATCGCCCATGATCATGACGCCACCAATTTTGGGGTCAATCACATTGAGCAACAATGACAGTTTCATTTCGTCTTGACCAACAATTGCCGCAAAGGGAAAAACAGGCCGACGAGGGACAGCAGTCGCAGTCACAGGCATCACATCGCAAAAACAGCATTGATCATTGTGCCACATTGCGTTTGCGCTGCCACGGCAAAATTTTTCCGCAAAATCCTAGCCCTAGGTGGAGAAACCGTGGTACCCTAAATAGGGATCATTCAAGAGCTAAGTGCTTCGACTGCCTTCGCTCTGCTCCATCCATCAAGGTTCTCAATTAGCAACAATCACTGTGAACCAATCTAGTCATTTCACACCACTAATAGAAGCAGGGTCCTTGCGTGCCATTCTTGGCCCTAGGCCGTGGTTGCAAGCGGTTTTTCACGCCCGACTGTCCATTTTTGAATCCTGTTGTTTTTAAGCTGCCTAAGGGAGGTTTCTTTATGTCCGTGCGTTTATATGTGGGCAATCTGCCGCGTGAACTGAGCCGCGAAGAGCTGGAAGCCCTCTTGAATCAAGAAGTGGGCGAAGTAGGCACCACCAAACTGATTACCGATCGCAAGACTGGCAAGTGCCGCGGGTTTGGCTTTGTCACCGTCGAATCCGAAGAAGTGGCAGATCAGGTGATTGAGAAACTCAACGGCTACACCTTTAAGGACAATCCCCTCAAGATTGAAAAGGCCAACGACAAGCCCAAATCTGAAGCTAAGGAAAAAGAAGAAGCGGCGGCAGAAAAACCCACTCCCAGCAACCGCAGCAGCAATCGCAAAAATAATAAAAATCATGGGCGGCGTACCCAAGTCAATTCGGCACCGGCTGAATATAGCTCCATGGATACGGAAGCTGTTCAACCGGATCCCCGCTGGGCAGATGCCTTAGCACAGCTCAAGGAACGGCTCCTCGCCCAAAGCAGCAATGCTTAAGGGTTTTAGGCAGTTTCTATGAGGGCGGATCCCTGGCCATTTGTTACTCCGGGTATCCCCGATGGTCTTTTTGAGCGCTTACCAGGTATTCCCCTCACCCAACGGGAAACGCGGTTATTGATGCTCTCGTATTTGCGGCTTGAGCCAGACTCCTGTCTTTGGGATGTGGGAGCAGGCACGGGTACAATCGCCGTTGAGGCAGCACGCTTGGCAAAGCGGGGACAGGTGGTTGCTATTGAACGGGATGAGGAAGTGGTTGATCTGATCCAGCGCAATTGCGATCGCTTTGGCGTCAAGAATGTGCAGATTGTTGCCGGTTTGGCTCCAGATTGCTTTCCTCAGTTACGGCACACACCGCAGCGGATTTGTCTCGAGGGGGGGCGCCCCATTAAAGAAGTTTTGCTGCAAGCCTGGGAGTATCTTGCCCCCGGTGGTCGCTTGGTGGCGATCGCCAGTAGTTTAGAAAATCTCTATGCCCTCTCTGAAGGTTTCGCGACAGTTCAAGCCCGCAGCCTAGAGGTGGTGCAATCCGTGATCAATCGTCTGGAAACGCGGGGTGGCCACCAAATTTTTGCAGCAGTGGAACCCATCTTTATTCTCAGTGGCGAGAAAATTTCCTAATGGGCATCGGACAATTGTGGGTGGTGGGTACCCCCATTGGCAATCTTGAGGACATGAGCCCTCGCGCCCTGCGCATTCTCAAGGCGGTGGATCTCATTGCTGCGGAGGATACGCGCCACACCGGCCGCCTGTTACAGCATTTTGGCATTACCACAGCGCAAATCAGTCTCCATGAGCACAATACCCAACAGCGTGTGCCCCAACTGCTTCAGCGCCTAGAGGCCGGTCAACAGATTGCCTTGGTTAGCGATGCAGGGTTACCGGGGGTGTCGGATCCCGGTTATGAATTAATCACGGCCTGTATTGCCGCAGCCATTCCGGTCACACCGATTCCCGGCGCGAATGCTGCCTTAACAGCCTTGATGGCCGCAGGATTACCGATGAATCGCTTTTGTTTTGAAGGGTTTTTGCCGACTAAGGGGCGCGATCGCCAGCAGCGATTAGCAGCACTGCAACAGGAAATGCGCACAATTCTGCTCTACGAAGCTCCCCATCGTTTAGTACAAACGGTAACAGAGTTATGTCAGATCTTGGGGAGCGATCGCCCCCTCGTCCTCGCCCGCGAACTGACGAAGCGCCACGAAGAATTTTGGCGGGGAACCCTCGGCACTGCCTGCACTTATCTACAGGAGTATCCCCCCCGGGGCGAATACACACTGGTTTTAGCCGGTGCCCCTGAACATTTTGTGGCCATAAATCCCAATCATGTTGCTGACGAATTAGCGACACTTCTTAGCCAAGGCCTTTCCCTTGCCCAAGCCAGCCGTCAACTGGCAGATCTTACGGGGCTTTCACGGCGCGACATCTATCAACTGGGACTCCGGCTCAAACAGGCATCCCCTTAACTCTCTCCCTCAATGGCGGCGGTAGCCAATCCACAAACTGCGGATAGACGGGGAGTCGTGGCACTAATTCCCATCCCCAAGCCTCTAATTGTTCCCTTAGGGCCGCGACATTGGTGTGGGGATAGTCTGGATTGACATGATCCAAGGGAACGATGCCCCCCAAATCGCGAGCGCCCGCTTCTAGGCACCCCCGAAAGACCTCTGGATCTGTGACGAGATTCGCAGGAATTTGAATTGTGATGTCCTTAGGCAAGAGCGATCGCGCCCACTGTACCACGTCCGGTAATTGCCTCAGATCAAAGGGGGGCAACGCTGCTTCCTGTTGCTGGCCGGGACTGTGGGGCTGCAAAATCACCTCCTGAATATGTCCCCAGCGCCGATGAGACTCAGCAATGGCCGTGAGAGTTTCTGCCCAATCCTGCGGCTCTTCGCCAATCCCCAAGAGCAATCCCGTGGTGAAGGGAATGCCCAGTTCCCCGGCCTGTTCCAGTTGGTGTAAACGCAGTTGCGGATCCTTGCTAGGGGCATGGCGATGGACGCTTTGCAACAACTTTGGTGTTAATTGCTCTAACATCAGCCCCATCGAGACATTCACCGCCTTGAGAGCGGCCATTTCTCCTCGACACAGGGGACCCGCATTGGTGTGGGGCAGAAATCCCTGATTGAACGCTAAGGCGGCTAGATTGTAGAGACGCTCTAACCATTGGGAACGCTGGGGACTGTTGGGGGCAACTTCACCGCTGAGAATAAGAATTTCTCGCACCTGTTGCGGATCAAGCCCTGCCAACTGTTGGGCCGCCGCCTCTAAACTCAACCCACCACTTGTGCCAATATCCTGACGAAAGTTGCAGTAGGTACAGCGATTAAAACACTCATACGTCGATACAAGGGTAAAAGCTGGACTATAGGTGATAGTGCGATCGGCCATAGAGACTAGCGAAAAAGTTCTCTTAT
>NZ_DVEH01000067.1 GCF_015295825.1 Thermosynechococcus sp. M98_K2018_005 | reverse complement strand
TTTCTTATTAGTACAAACATAATTTTAATAGACTTCAAAAAATAAATGAGGGGCAGACTTCAAATGAGGAGCACACTTGCTGAATATATTCGTCTTTTCCCTGAGCCGATCGCGATCGTGAATAGTAGTGGTGAAATTCTGGCCATCAACGATGGTGCCTCGCTCTTTTGGCAACAGGATGCCCAAGAATTGATGGGTAAATCCCTGGCAGCGCTGCTCCAACAATTGCAGGAGCAGGTACAGGCATGGTTAAAGTTGTGCCAAGGCAATGCCCAGATGTTGGCTGCCCCTTTTCCGATTCCGAAGCCTGAAACGGATCAGTGGGTGATTGAAGGCATTGGTGTCAATCTCGATGATGAACCTGCAATTTTGACGCGGATTGTTCCTAGCGTTTGTCACAATCAGCAGTTACTCGCTGCCCAGTTGCAGCAACTACACACGGAGCTGGCTCGACAAATTGCCCTTGTGACGGAATTGCAACGACGCCAACAAGCCCTAGAGCAGGAAAAACAGCATCTACAGATCCTTGCGGAACTGGATCCCTTAACGGGGTTAGGCAATCGTCGCTTTTTTGACACAGCATTGAATCAGCTCTGGCAGCAGGCTCAAGACCAAGGCCATGCTTTGACACTAGCTCTCATTGATATTGATGACTTTAAGGCCTATAACGATTGCTACGGTCACTTAGCGGGCGATCGCGCCCTACAACAGGTGGCTCAAAACCTTAAAGCCCATCTGCGCTCCAACGATATCGTTGCTCGCTACGGCGGTGAGGAGTTTGCCCTTGTGCTCTCCCATGTCTCTGCCGACACGGCTCTACAGATTGTTGAACGAATCCTCCATCATGTTCGAGAACTGAAAATTCCCCAAGCGGAGACGGCGCACCATCCCTACATAACCGTCAGTGGTGGGTTGTGCTTTATCGCTGCCCAGGAAAGTCAGAGCACCTTAACGGAGATTTTTGCCATTGCTGATGCCGCCCTTTATCAGGCCAAGCAACAGGGGCGCGATCGCTGTGTTCTTCTTGAGTGCTTACAAAATATGTCTTTTAATCCTTAGTGCTGTCATACTGGTTGGCGATCGCCCCCGCCTCCGCTAGGATAAACTTGAGTTGCGTTTCCGCCAATGGCTATGAATACTGCACCGAACTACTTTATTGCCAGCCAAATGACGATTGAGCCGCAGATTGTCGTGGCACAAAAATTCAAAGACACGTTGGGGGAAGACGTTTCTAAGGCGTGGGCAAACTTTGTTGATTCGGGTCAACTGTGGGCACTGATCATTGGTCTAGCCCTTGGCTGGATCTTTGGCAAGCTCCTGAATTTTTAGCCCTGAGAACTGCCTGTGAGTGCCCAACCCCAGCCTTGGAGCCAGCGCTTTGAACAAGCCCTCCATCCGGCGATCGCCCGCTTTAACGCCAGTATTGGTTTTGACATTCGCCTCATTGAATACGACCTCAGCGGCTCCCAAGCCCATGCCCGCATGCTGGCAAAAACGGGAATTATTTCCCCTGAGGAAGCGGAAACGCTGATCCAAGGCCTAGAGCAAATTCGCCAAGAATACCGAGAGGGCCAGTTTACCCCCGGTATTGAAGCGGAGGATGTTCACTTTGCCGTCGAACGCCGCCTCACAGAATTGGTTGGGGATGTGGGTAAGAAACTCCACACGGCGCGATCGCGCAACGATCAGGTGGGCACTGATATTCGCCTTTACCTGCGCTCAGAAATTGACCACATTCTTCAACAACTGCGGCAGTGGCAGCGCACTCTTTTGGACTTAGCAGAATCCCATGTGGAAACGCTCATCCCCGGTTACACCCACCTGCAACGGGCACAACCCCTGAGCTTGGCTCACCATCTGCTGGCCTATGTGGAAATGGCAGAGCGGGACAGGGAGCGACTGCGGCAAATTCGCGAGCGGGTGAATGTCTCTCCCTTGGGGGCTGGGGCACTGGCGGGCACGACGTTTCCCATCGATCGCCACTACACAGCGGAGTTGTTGGGTTTTCGCGAACCCTATCGCAACAGCCTCGATGCCGTCAGTGATCGCGATTTTGCCATTGAATTTCTCTGTGCCGCTAGCTTAATCATGGTGCATCTATCGCGGCTCTCGGAGGAGATCATTCTGTGGGCCTCTGAAGAGTTTGCCTTTGTCAAGCTCACCGATACCTGTGCCACGGGTTCTAGCATCATGCCCCAAAAGAAAAATCCCGATGTGCCGGAGTTGGTGCGGGGGAAAACGGGGCGGGTCTTTGGCCATTTGCAAGCTCTCTTGGTGATCATGAAGGGGCTGCCCTTGGCCTATAACAAGGACCTCCAAGAAGATAAAGAAGCCCTTTTCGATGCCGTTGATACTGTCCGTGCCTGCTTAGAGGCGATGACGATCCTGATGGCAGAGGGGGTGGTGTTTCAACCCGAACGCTTGGCAGCGGCAGTTGCCCAAGATTTTGCCAATGCCACTGATGTGGCCGATTACTTGGCCAGCAAGGGGGTGCCCTTCCGTGAGGCCTATAACTTGGTGGGGCAAGTGGTGAAAACCTGTCTCGCTCAAGGGAAATTCCTCAAAGACCTCAGCCTTGAAGAATGGCAAGACCTGCACCCCGCCTTTGCAGCGGATATTTACGAACGGATTGCACCGCGACAGGTGGTGGCTGCCCGCAATAGCTATGGGGGCACGGGGTTTGATCAGGTGCGCCAAGCCCTCGCGGCGGCTCGCGATCGCCTTAATGATTCTTAATGAAAAAAGGTGTCATTTGCCCTTAGCCTGAGAAATAGACTGCTCTGACGGTCGTTTTTAGAAACAAAACGTTGCAAATTTTTAAGAAGGATCTCGTGATGACGACGTCTCTAGCGACGAAATTGCGCGAAGGCACCAAAAAAGCCCACACCATGGCTGAGAACGTTGGCTTTGTACGCTGCTTCCTCAAAGGCACCGTGGAAAAAAGCTCCTACCGCAAACTCGTTGCCAGCCTCTATCACGTTTACAGTGCCATGGAACAGGAGATGGAACGGCTCAAAGACCATCCCATTGTTGGCAAAATTTACTTTCCGGAGCTGAACCGCAAGAACAGCCTCGAGCGAGATCTGACCTACTACTTTGGTTCCCATTGGCGGGAAGAAATTACCCCCTCACCAGCCACGCAGGCCTATGTTGCCCGCATCCACGAAGTGGCCAATACGGCCCCAGAACTGTTGGTGGCCCACTCCTACACCCGATACCTTGGCGATCTTTCCGGCGGCCAAATCCTCAAAGGGATTGCTGAGCGGGCGATGAATCTTCAAGACGGCGAAGGCACCGCCTTTTATCGCTTTGACTCCATTAGTGACGAAAAGGCCTTTAAGCAACTCTATCGCCAGCGCTTGGATGAACTGGCGGTGGATGAGGCAACGGCGGAGCGGATTGTAGATGAGGCCAATGCCGCTTTTGGCATGAACATGAAGCTCTTCCAAGAACTGGAGGGCAACCTGATCAAAGCGATTGGGCAGTTGCTCTTTAATACGCTGACTCGTCGCAAACAGCGCGGCAGTACTGAATTGGCTACTGCTGAGTAGCCTAGAGCGTAAACTGAAAGGCCTTGACGAGCATCCCCGGCACCGTCGTACCGCCAAGGGAGCGCCGTTCATAGGTGTCCGTATTGGCAATCCAAACGGGGGTGTCGGTTAGGGCCTCAAGGTTACTGCCCCAAAACTCATAAAGGCTGTCATCAAACCGCAGATCGGTAATGGGTGCAACAATTTTGCCTTGCTCTACCCAAAAACAGGCGTAGCGGGTCATCCCCGTCATTCGTCCATTGGGGCGATCGCTCCAGTTGAGGTAGTGTAAATTGCCCACATAGAGACCCGTATCGAGGGCAGCAAGCACTTCCTGCTCTGGCAGTGTGCCGGGCAAGAGGAGGGGCGATCGCAGGGTTTCTTGACGGTTGGCGCCATTGGCCACCAGGTTGTATTCCTGAGCTGTGCGCCGACTAATGAGCAACGTTTGCAATTCCCCGCGCTCGATCAATGATAGGTGAGGGGGCGCAATATCGCCATCGGCATTAAAGCGGGGGACTGTCCCCGTCGTAAAGTCCTCCTGCAAACTGAAAAGGGGGGATAAGGTGACCCCTTCCCGTAACTTGGCAAGGGCACTACCGCCTTGGCGATAGGCCGCTTCACTCACGGCCCCCCAAGAGAGCATACCCACTAGCTCGGCCACAGCCGCTGGGGCAAAGTAGGTGCGATAGCGTCCCGGTGCTAACGGATGGGGAGGCTGTGCCAATTGTGCGAGTTGCTGGCGATCGCGCTCAATTTGAGCTTGATAGGTGGCATTGTCCCAATGGGTACTGGCGTAGCTATGTTTCACCGCCTTACCCGCGGCCGTAAAGAGGGAGTAGTCCAAGCAAAAGGTTTCCGTGGCAAACCAGTGTTCCTGTCCAGCGGAGTTAAAGCTCCCACGCGCGATCGTGCCGCCACTGTAAATGCCGACAAAATCAAGGCCTTCAACCGGTGTCAGAATGGTTTCTACAACGGTGTCAGGGTCAGGTAAGTGGCCAAGGTAGGTATCCTGAATGGAACCTGTATCCGTTGGTGGCACAAGGTAAGGATCCACAGGAAGTTGCACAGTTTCGGAGCGCAATTGCGCTAAGTGGTCTAGGGCAGCCGCTAGATCCGTCGTCCCCGTCCAAGGAAAAGAGGTGCTAGCCGTCCGTTGCTGCGATTGCAACCGCAGTGTCACCACCGTATCTTCTACAGTGCCAATTTGACGAACCCGCGCCCGATTGAAGCGAATAAACTGGCTGGATTCACTGGCAATTTCAACGAAAAGTGCCTCTGTCGGTTTCAGGGCAGCAAACAGCTCATGGCTCAGGTGCTGAGCAGCGAAAAAGTCAAGGGTCATGCGGCGCAGAGTTCTTATGAAGATTCTCAAGGGTATTCCTTAGGTTAGCGTATTCCCCCCCTGCATATCCTTCAAGAGTCTTGCATTGTGGGTCTCCCTAGGGCACGCTGAGACAAGAATCCCTTAATCGTTCCGCTTCATGTACTTGGTCACGGGTGCCACAGGACAATTGGGTTTGCGGGTGGTGCACCGCTGTATCACGTTGGAGCTACCGGTACGGGCGTTTGTACGCCTAACGAGCCAATACGATCTCCTCAAGGAATGGGGTGCTGAGATCTTCATTGGCGATTTGCAACAGCCCCGGGATATTCAGGCTGCCATGGAGGGGGTGGAGGCAGTGATTTGCTGCCATGGTAGTCAGTTACTCAGCCGTACCATTCAGGCGATTGACTACCGTGCCACGTTGGATGTGATTCAAGCAGCTCAGGAGCAGGGAGTGCGCCATGTAACACTGATTTCTCCTTTGGCGGTGACGGGCGATCGCCAGCAGTCTCCTTTTCTCAAAGCCAAGTACGAAGTCGAGCAGGTGCTCATCAGGAGTGGTCTCAACTACGCTATTTTCCGCTGTCCCACCCTTATGTCCAGTTTGCTGCCCCTTGCGGAGCGCTTTCAGCAGACGGGGGTTTACATTGTCCTTGGGGAACCACATCACCGCCTGCAACTGCTGAGTCCCGAGGATTTAGCCCGCTGTATTCTCATTGCTAGTCAAGCCAGTCAGCCAGCTATTTTTAGCTTGGCGCATCCAGAGGTCTTCACCCGCCAAGAGATTGCCGATCGCCTCGGTCGCTTTTTCAATAAACGCCCCTTTGTGATGACACTGCCCCTCAGTGTCATTGATGGTGCCCGCCAGTTTCTCGGCGTGATGAGTCGCGATTTGGAGGCTAGTCTGGGGACGCTGCGAACACTGTTGGCCTATGAAAGTCTTTGCCCTGCCAGTGAAATTGAACGTGCCCAAACCTATTTTCAACTCTCCTTTGAATCCCTAGAGACATTCTTGGATCGCTACTTCTAGCTGGGGATATCCCCACAGGGGCGATCGCGATAGAGCTGCAAATAGCGATTCAACTTAGCCCAATCAAAGCTACGCGGATCCTGGCGTTCCCCAGAGCGATCAACAGCCGCATGGGTTGTAATTCGCTGCGGGTCAATTCCGGTTTGTGCCACTAGCCACGCCAAGGCACGGTACTGGGCATCGTTATAGCCGGCGTGCTGCCAACCATTGTGCCAACCTTGGGGCGGTGTTTCTAGGGAAAAGTGGAGGGCAAAATTATTGACGGAAGAGGCAAGGCGGGGATTGGTCTGTACCGTTTCGCTCCCAAAGGCGGAGTTGCCCGCTCCATAGGCACGTTTGGACCAAGGCACTAAGTGCAGGATCCAGCCCCTGAGGGTAATCAATTCATGGTAGCTGGCCTGATCCTCATCGCGCGGATGGGGGGTTTGAAAAAAGTCGAGTGCTGATTGGGCAGACGCTGCTGTTTCATGCAAAACAACCAGGGGAGCGTTGTTCAATACTTGGCCGCGAATATCCGTACGGAAGCGATCGCCAAAATTGGTGGGATTGGCGGGCACGCTGTACCACGGCGGAGCAAAGGAACACTGCTGATGGACTTGGCGCACTTGGGCAAAGAGGCGATCATAATCAGCGCCGTCACTGCGTTGCAGGGGTAAAGGGGGAGGCTCTGGTGAAGGAGGAGCTGATTCTGCTGGGGGATCAAATCGTGGGTCGTCAATGGACACCGCTTGGCTGAGATTCAAAGGTGGATCACCACTGGAGATTGAACCGATCATCACGCCCCAGAGGGACACCACTACTATGGTGGCGATCGCAAGGGAAATGAGAAATCGCAGGGCGGGGGAACGACGGAACATAGGCAGAATCGAACCCATTTGGCAAAATACAATTAAACCCTAAGCGGAAAATTTGGGATCAGCAAGCCGATGATTATCGTTCTTAAAAGTGGCACCCCCAGTGAAGAAGTTGAACGGGTCAGCGCCGAGATGTGCACTTGGGGACTCACCCCCGAAAAAATTGTAGGCAAGCATAAGGTAGTTATCGGCCTTGTTGGGGAAACAGCGGAACTCGATCCCCTACGGATTCAAGAAATTAGCCCTTGGATTGAGCACGTTCTGCGGGTTGAACAGCCCTTCCAGCGGGCGAGTCGCGAATATCGCCACGGTGAACCTAGCGAGGTGGTGGTGCCAACCCCTAATGGGGAGGTCATTTTCGGCGAAGGCCATGAGGTGGTGGTTGTGGCGGGGCCTTGCTCGGTTGAGAATGAGGCCATGATCATTGAAACGGCGCAGCGGGTGAAAGCCGCGGGTGCCAAATTCCTGCGCGGCGGTGCCTACAAACCTCGTACTTCTCCCTATGCCTTCCAAGGTCACGGCGAAAGTGCCCTTGATCTGTTGGCGGCAGCGAAAGCTAAAACTGGCTTGGGCATTATTACCGAAGTGATGGATGCAGCGGATCTAGAAAAAATTGCCGAAGTGGCCGATGTGCTGCAAATTGGTGCCCGCAATATGCAAAACTTTTCTCTCCTGAAGCGCGTGGGTGCCCAATCCAAACCCGTCCTCCTGAAACGGGGAATGTCCGCCACGATTGAGGAATGGCTGATGGCTGCGGAGTATATTTTGGCGGCAGGAAACCCCAATGTGATTCTCTGTGAGCGGGGCATCCGTACCTTTGACCGCGAATATACCCGCAATACCTTGGATTTGGCAGCGATTCCCGTACTGCGCAAGCTCACCCATCTGCCGATTATGATTGACCCTAGTCATGGCACCGGCTGGGCAGAATTTGTGCCAGCAATGGCCAAAGCCGCTGTCGCCGCAGGCGCCGATGCCCTGATGATTGAGGTACACCCCAATCCAGCCAAGGCGCTCTCCGATGGTGCTCAATCCCTCACCCCCGATCAATTTGACGAGTTGATGCAGGCACTGCAACGTCCGCTTGTCAGTCTGAGCCGCTAGGAAAGACAGGAAAACAGCCAATGACCGATATGCTGGTTAAGCTCTACGATCTCGTGGTGGACTGGCCGGCCGTGGTGGCGCATCAACAGCAGGGGATTCACTATCGGCAGCCCTTGGGATCAGAAGTGGATTGGATTATCCAGTGGGTGGGCGATCGCTTTAGGGCCAGTTGGCGCAGTGAAGTGGCCATTGCCTTAAGCCAGAGACCGCCGCGGGGACTGATTGCGGTGCAGGAGGGGGATCTACTTGGCTTTGCCTGCTACGATGCAGCCGCCTTGGGACTGTTTGGGCCGATGGCTGTGGCAGAACCTCACCGAGGGCGGGGCATTGGTCGCCTTCTCTTGCAGCTCACCTTGGCTCAAATGCGCAGCGCTGGCTATGGCTATGCCGTTATTGGGTGGGTCTCCTCAGAGGCGTTTTATGCGAAGACCGTTGGCGCGATGCCCATTCCCGATTCCCGCCCCGGACTCTGGCAAACTGCCTTAAGGATTAGCCCATCAGGCTCTTAACGAGGAGGCCAAGGACAAACCCCAAGCCCGCAAAGCGAACAAATTGCCAAAAACTTTCTTGGGCGAGAATTTCCTGCCAGCGTTCCCGTGCCGCCTCTCCCAGATGAAAAAGCAGTGTGAGGCCAAACTCCGCCTCCAGTCGCCGCAGTTCCTGTTGCAGGCGATCGCGCTCTTGATCTAGTGCAGCCTGATTACGTCCTTTTAACCGTGCTTGGGTGGCTTTGATCTGCTCGTACTCACGGTAAAGCTCTGCCATCCGTGCTTGCGTCTCTTCATAAACTTGACGCACGTCATCTTGGGGGTCCACAGCCTAGCCCCCATGGCTGCGGGGATCATCACTGCGTTGGCGGGCGAAGGGACCCGTGAGTTGGGACATTTCACCCGTCAGTTGACCATAGGGCAAGGGGAGGTTATTGCTGAGGGCTTCAAGATTTTTGGCCATCACTTCCTTGGGCTGGAGGCCGATCGCCACTGCTTGGGGTTCCAATTGCCGATTCAGAAAGACAAAGTGGGGAATGCCATCCACATTAAATTGCTCAATTTCCGGTAGCCACTTGGTGTTGTCCACATTCAGCATGACGAAGTTCAGGCGATCGCGATATTGCGCCTTTAATTCCCCCAAATCCTTGGCCATCGAGCGACAGGTGCTGCACCAGTTGGCATAAAATTCTAAAAGTGTCGGCTTGCCATTGACTTGAGCCTCCTCCCAAGGGGTGGCCTGGCGGGCTTGCTCGGCGAGGGTGAGGGGTTGATTGCTACTGCGTAAACCCGCCAATAGGGCAAGACTCATGAGAATGGCGACAACAGCAATCACAAAGTTGCGTAGCCGTTGACCACTGGCTGCTGTTGCTGCTCCCATAGGGCGTTCCTTGCACGTCTCGACACGTTGATCCTAGCGGATTTTCTTCGCAAGAGATGACCCATGTTGACGTAACTTTTCACGGGGATTGAACGGGCTTGAAAGGTTTAAACTTTTGTAGGACAGGCTTCTACCCCCTTTGTGTACCGTTGTGTTAGAAACCGGCTATACCTTTGCTATGATAAATACTCTGGAACTTGGGCGGTTAACTCAGTTGGTAGAGTATCTCGTTTACACCGAGGCTGTCGGGGGTTCGAGTCCCTCACCGCCCATCTGGAACATACCGCTATAGCGCAGCTTAGTGGTAGGGGGAATTGCGATCAGGAGAATGGAACTCTTCGCTATCTTGAATCTAAGATTGCCGCTGCTGGCGTAACCATGTGGCTTCATCCAAGCTGTCTTTGGCCACGACGATGTACTCATTCTCTTGGCGATCGATAATTAAAATTTCCTGACCATGGTGGGGGGTGACCGTTGCCCAAGGGGGCAGCACCGCCGGCAGAATCAGCCGATTGCGATTGGCATCCAAAACACTCACTTGGCCAATACCAGTACCACTGCGGGGAATATGGGCAGAACTGACGTGGCCAGTGCACCCCAGCAGGCGATCGCGAGTGGTATCTTCACTAAACTGCGCAAAAATTTGCCCCAAAGGCCGCGAACACAGACCTCCAGTTGTGAGCGCCAACAGCAGTGCCGCGATCGCAATCACCCCAGACCACACCACCCCCGGCCAACCGCCACTCAGTGTGTAAAAGAGGATATTAAAAAACCAGCCCAGCACGCCCAAAAGGCTAAGGTCCAAGGCGAGCAAGAGAATGAGGGGCGCTCTCCCCACCCCCAACCAATGCAAAATTGTCAGAAATGGGATGCCCTCTTCTAGATCGACTTCCACTTCCAAGGGATCGGCATCTCCCTCTAACTCGACCTCTTCATCGCCCACATCACCAAATATTACTGTCAAAAAGAGCAAGACCCCCATGCCCAAGACAAGCCAGTAGGGGGCGTGAATCAAGTGAAACAGCATTGCCTTAGTACATAAAGGGATTTTCAGGCTCAGGAATTGGCGTTATCGTCTCAGCAACCAATACCAATTGGCGGCGGTCGTTGAGGGTTTCTGTGGTCATCCGACCTTCAACGCGAAACCACTGATCTTGAGGATAGGCTTGGCGCGATCGCCCCAATTTCACAGGCAGTCCCACAGGATAGGCATCTGCTGCACAACAGGTAATGACAAAACGGGTGAGCGTGAGATAAGTCTCTGGCAGTTGGGGACTATGGACAGCAAATCCCTCAATGCGAGCGGGCAACCCCCTATAGGCATCGGGTTCGGGATAGACATCCAGGGTGCGAATCCAGTCAATGAGCGTGCGCTCCTCAGGCCGTTGATTGAGGCGAAAGGCCACTGGACTATTGCGGGTCACGGTCAAGCCATCCTCGAGACCGCGATGAATGGCCGTGGCACTATTGAAAGGACGGGGCGTCATCACTAACCCCATGACTGCCGCGAAAATCAGGACACTGAGCGTCCAACGAGCCGGTAAGAGCGCAACATGCTGCACAGGTGTCACTTGACCCCGCCACAACCGCCACCCTTGCCAACCACTCACAGCGACTAAAAGAAACCCAGCGGCGATCGCCAGTCCAAAGTAGTTGGGGTGGATCAGTAACCCCAGTCGCCCCTGCAACCAATATTGGAGAAACAACATTCCCCAGAGGAGGAGTGCCACAACCGTCCACGACTCTTGCTGTAGCCAGCGGCGGCGCATCATCATGCGTTGAACACGGGGAGAATAGCGATGGGAGGAGCTAGAAGACATGGGGCGGTGGGAAATTCACCATCCCTAAACATTCTAGGGGGAATCCAGCCACTGCGGACTTAGCTCACGAAAGTTAAAGAGGGTAGCCTTGGGATGACATTGAGCACAACCATCGAGGGTGACGGGCTGCGGCACCGCAACACGGGGATGGAGGATGCCAAAGAAGGGCGATCGCCCGACGCGAAAGGGAATTTGGGCATCGTTCGGCAGGGGTCGAGAATAGGTGCGCAAATAGTTCCACAGGGGAACCAACTCTGGGCGGGGAATGGGTTCAAGAGTTGCGCCATAGTGATTGGTATCTTGAATCAGCACCTGCCATGCCTGAGTGGGTAATGCTTCCGGGGGCACTGCGAGGTGACAACTGCCACAGCGGCGCAGATAGATTTGCGCTCCCAACTGGGCATTCAAGGGCAAAACATCGACGGTACCGCTCAAGTCTGGGGTGGCGATCGCTGCTAAGGCTGCACCCACTAGGGCACAGAGCATCAAAAGAACTGCCCCTACCCCCCAGCGCCAGTGTTGCCTAATCTTGGATATACTCAAGCCCTTCATCCAAACAAAACTGTGCCCGCATCAATTCACGACCGAGATAGGCCGCATGGTCAAACATCGTCACCAGTTGGCGATCCTTTTCAAAGAGTTCAATACATAACTCCTTGGCTGTTCGACCGCTGAGTACTAGATCTGGTTCCCGTGTTACTTTCCCTCGGGTGGGAATGGGTTCCCCGGTATCGGGATCCACCGCTAAGCCCTTCTCATTGATGTCATTGGGATAATGTTTCATCCAGATCAGCTCTTGCTCAGGATCAATGTAGATAATGAAATACCCTGCCGGATCGAGATGAATAAATCGCTGCGATAGCTTGTTGTCAAGAGCCGTGCGTTCTGCTTTGCTCAACGCCTATCTTTCCTCTAATGGATCCACTCTTTATTGTACGGCGAACTCGACTTCAATCTGCGGGCCGAGCCTTGAGTTTTGGGACATTCGCGTTATAATAAAAATTACGCAAAAATTTCGGCTCAGTAGCTCAGTGGTTAGAGCAGGGGACTCATAAGCCCAAGGTCGCAGGTTCAAATCCCGCCTGAGCCACTTCTTGTGACGATTCAAACTATACGGTTGCCGCCTCTAGCTCCACCCCTTCTAGCAAGTCATTCACGGGGAAGCGATCCAGGAGGTAGCGTGCCTGCTGGGCACTTTGGCGCAGTTGGGGAGGGGTGTGGGGCGCATGGGGAATCTGGGAAAGAAAATCGAGGGTGCGCCGCAGTAACCGCACAATATCGCCGGCATCGAGATTGGTTTGAGCGCACAATTCATTCCACGGCGTGCCCAAGGCCCACTGCTCCACCAGGCCAATGAGATCCCACTCGTACCAGAGGGGGAAAATAATGTGATGGCGGCGCTGCACCTGAAACAGCCGCCGGCGAATTGGACTAAGGGCGGCAAGGCGTTCTTCTACTTCACTGGGAATGGGGTAGTTGCACCAACTGTCGGAACGGGGCGTTTCAGTCACTAGAGCCGCGATCGCCGCCGCCAAGAGGTGGGGGGGCAAGTCATCGAGTTCGCCAGAGGCTAAGGCCAAGGCCAACCAAAGTTCGTTCTCTCCCCGCAGCGCAGCGGCCATTTCCCCAAGGGGGGTAGGGGTTAGATCATTGAGGCCACCAAACTCTTGCAGTGCAGCAATGAGGGCAAGAAATTGCTCCCAGTGGCGTTGGGACTGTTGATGGAGCTTGTGCTGGCGATCGCGCAGTTCCGTTTGTAGCCGTTCTTCACGACGCACTAGACGTAGCAGCGAGTGGACATTTTGCGGCAGACTCCCTTGCAGTTGGCTCAGTTTTGCCTCAAGGTCAGCGATTTTAGCGGCTTGGGCAGCCACTGCCGGCGCGGCTAAGACGGGTGGTAGATCCGGGAGAGTACCGAGGTAGTGATTCGCCTCATTGCAAGGATAACTTTCCCCTAGGCGCAGTTTCATCGCCTCTGGGGGCGGGGGGAGATTACTACAGGCGGGGCGATCGGGATAGACAGCCAAAATGTCATCAATGCCAACGACCCGAAAGCGACCATCGGCCGCAAGGCACAGCCAGTGGGGCAACTGCCCGGCACCAGCAACGGGCTGGCAGAGGACGGCGGCTAAGGGGGGATGATCTCGCAGCGGGGACTTGATATGGAGCCACGTCCCCGGCGGCACTGCCATCATAAAAGGGAGGAGTTCTTGGGCACGTTCCTGCTCCGCCTGCTGTTCCAGGATTTTCAGAAGCCGTTGATCCTGCCGCAGTCGTTCCCGCAGCTTTTGATACTGCGCCAGTTGCTGCCGATCAATGCCCGCAAGGCGTTGTTGCACGGTTTGCAGTTCCGTTTCCAGTTGGGCGATCGCCTGCCGCTGCGGTGTCAGTTGCAATGTGGCCAAATACTGCCCAAAACTGCGCTCCACCAATTCCCGCGCTTCTTCAAGGGTGTGGCGTTGGAGCAGGTTCAAGACCATGCCATAGCTGGGGGTAAATTGGCTAATTAGGGGATCCGGGGCGGCTGTGGCCAAAAACGCTGCCTCATGGGCGCCCTCAAAGGGGGTTTGCAAGGTAACCACATGACCCACCGTATCCATGCCCCGGCGGCCGGCTCGCCCTGCCATTTGCAGAAACTCCGAGGCTGTCAAGAGCCGATGACCACTGTCAGTGCGCTTCGAGAGGGTAGAAATAACAGTGGTGCGCGCGGGCATATTGATCCCTGCGGCCAGCGTTTCCGTGGCAAAGACGAGTTTGATCAGGCCTTCCTGAAAGAGGGTTTCCACAAGGGTTTTCACCACGGGTAGCACCCCGGCATGGTGAGCGGCAATCCCTTGGTAGAGGGGGGCAATCATTTCCGGGGCAACAATGTCCTGATGCTGTGCCAAAAAGGCTTCGACCCGCTCCGCCAGTGCCTGCTGTTCTGCCTTGGTGAGGAGATTCATGCCCAAGACCTCTTGAACGGCCTGGTCACAGCCACGCCGACTAAAGATAAAGTAAATGGCCGGCAGCATCTCCCGCTGTTGCAGTTGGCTGACCACGTAGCGGATGCTCAAAAAGTCCCGCTTGCCGCCGCGTCGCCGCAGTTCAGGCTGCCCGTGAAGCTTTGGGTTGAGGCGTTTGCGTTGGCCATCCAAGAGGGGGAAGAGTCCCTTGCCATTGCAAAAGTAAAAGTGCAGTGGAATTGGTCGCCAGTCGGAGTAGATGAGTTCAGCATCCCCATGGACGAATTGAATCCAGTCGGTGAGTTGCTCGCCGTTGGCGATCGTGGCGGAGAGGGCTACTAGTTGAATTTCCTTGGGGCAGTAGATGATGGATTCTTCCCAAACGGTGCCCCGCTGGCGATCGTTCATGTAGTGGCATTCATCGAGCACCACCACTTCAACCCCCGCAAGAGAGGTACCCACTTCGCCAATGGGAGTACCGTAGAGCATATTGCGGAAAATTTCCGTCGTCATCACCAGAATCGGCGCATCGCGGTTAATCGAGACATCCCCGGTCAAAAGACCCACTTGCTCCGTGCCAAACTGCTGCTGAAAGTCACGCCACTTCTGGTTCGAGAGTGCCTTGAGGGGGGTGGTGTAGAAAACCCGTTGCTGCCGCGTCAGGGCACGGTGAATTGCATACTCACCAATGAGGGTTTTACCTGACCCCGTAGGAGCACAGACCACTACAGAGCGACCGGCATCGAGGGCAGTGATCGCCGCTTCTTGAAAGGCATCCAGTTCAAAAGGAAGTTGGGCAAGGAAGTCTGCTAGGGCGGGCGATCGCTCACTCATCATGGGGTAGGTGTCGGCTCCTGCTGCACAAGAACTTCACCCCTGAGGAGCCGTGCTGCCGCATCCAGTAATTGCTCTTCCAGATAGGGCTTCGTAAAGTAGCCCCGTGCCCCCAGTTGTGCGGCCATCTTGCGGTGGCGATCGGCGCCCCGTGAGGTCAGCATGGCGATCGGCAGATGGTTGAGTTTGGGATCCTTTTGAATCCGCGAGAGCAACTCCAAGCCATCCATACGGGGCATCTCAATGTCGCAGAAGACCAAGTCACAGGGCAAGCCAGAGCGCAGTTTTTCCCACGCATCTTGACCATCTCGTGCCTGCTCGACGCGGTAGCCTGCCCGTGTAAAGGTCATCGAGAGTAACTCCCGCACTGTAATCGAGTCGTCGATGATCAGCACCAAGGGTTCAGAGGCTTCCTCGGGTTCCACAATATCCATAGTGTGGCCAAACCCACGCCAGTCGCGATCCATGCGTCCCAGGGACAGGTCAATAATTTCCAGCACGTCAGCGATCACCATCGCGCGGCCATCCCCTTGGACGGTTACTCCAGCCACACCCACTGGCTTCGGTACCGGCCCCGACAACTGTTTGATCACGATTTCCTGTTCGCCGATGACCTGATCCACCTCCATAGCCACGAGATCATCGCCACTGCGCAGCACGAGAATCGAGACCATGCCATCATCTTGGTTGCTACCGCCATAGACATTGCTACGGCTGATGTTGCGGCTGTACGTCAGCAAATCTCCGAGTTTACGCACCGGCAGCAGGCGATCATGCCACGGGAGGACACGCTGACCCTCTTCTAAGGTTTGGATGCGCTCTTGGGGAATATCCAACATATCCTCCACCCCGTCAATGGGGAAGGCAATGCGGCAGTGGTTATCAATGCAGCAGAGGGCTTTGGTAATGCTCAGCGTCAGCGGCAAGCGGATGGTAAATGTGGTCCCCTTGCCCACCGTAGAGTCAATGTTAATCGTGCCGCGAATGTCCTCAAGATTTTTGCGCACCACATCCATACCCACACCGCGACCGGCAAGGGCATCCGCTTGATCTTTGGTGCTAAATCCCGATTGGAAGAGAAAGGCATAGACCTCTTGACGCGAGAGATTAGGAGCATCAGCCTCCTTCAGGAGACCCTTCTCGATCGCCTTGCGTTTTACCCGTTCTGGATCAATCCCTGCCCCATCGTCACTGACGGAGATAATCGCTTGACTCCCTTGATAGAACGCCCGCACGCGAATCAGGCCTTTTTCAGGTTTGCCCAATCGCCGCCGCTCTTCGGGGGCTTCAATGCCGTGATAGACAGCGTTATTGATTAGGTGGGTCATTGGGTCAAAGAGCTTTTCGAGGATGCCCTTGTCAATGAGGGTATCTTCCCCTTCAATCTTCAGTTCCACCTGTTTGCCGATGGTACTGGCAACGCGGCGCACGGCGCCCGGTAAGCGGGAAGACATTTCACGGAAGGGGACCATTCGTGAGCGGCTCAAGCCCTCTTGGACTTGGGTGGTAACTTGACGAAACTGCCGTGCCACCTGCTCCATTTCATCAATCACGTACTGGATATCATCCGCTGCCTCCCGCACCCGCACGATCCGCTCAATCACCTCCTGAGAGAGGGTGTGGAAGCCAGTAAAGCGATCCATTTCCAAGGCATCAAACTCGACTCCCGTGGCGTGGGTTCCCCGTTCTCCTTGACCGTTGGCTGCCCGTGCTGTTGTTACGCCCAACAGTGAACTCTCAAGGAGCGATCGCTCGTAGAGGTCTTGCATCTGTTGGCTGACATCTCCCAGTTGTTGGACTTTGTAGAGCAGGTTATCGAGAAACTGCCGCAGGCGTTCTTGAGTGTCTTCGAGGCTATTGCGGTTGACCACCAACTCCCCAACGAGGTTACTCAGGGTGTCGAGGTGGCGCACCGGTACGCGCATGGTTTGTTCCACCAAGGAGCCGCTTTTTGCCCCTGCCCCGGCTCGTCGAGGGGTGGCCGCCTTCGCACTACTCCCTGCGGGTTGGGGAATTAATTTCTCTAAATCGGCAAAACTATCATCAGCGGTGGCGGGTGCCGCAGGGGTGGCTGGCCCCAAGAGTTGCTCGAGATCCTCAAAGGCCGCTGTAGGTGGTGCCGCCGTCTCTAAAAGCTGATCCAATTCGTTGAACGTGGCAGCCTGGGGTGGGGTTGTACTCGTTGCACTTTGCTCAATCAACCCCTCCAGTTCCTCTAGGACACTTTCGGGGCTAGCAGGCACAGTGGCATCATTTACCAGCGCTTCCAGTTCAGCCATGCTGGCAGCTTCAGGGGAGGCTAGAGATTCCTCCGCCAGTGCTTCAGATTCAGCAACGGTCGCAGCCTCAGGAGAGGGTAGGGACTCTTCCATGAGGGATTCTCGCTCGGCAATGCTGGCAGTCTCAGGAGCGGGTATAACCTCCTCTGCTCGTGGTTCGGTTTCAGCGATATTTGCCGCTGTGACTTCAGGCGTACTTGGCTCAGGGATCGCCGGCGCCTCCAAGGCGGATAGCGTTTCTGCCCAAGGATCATCAGTGCTTGGCGGGGCAATAAATTCCGCGAGGGCTTCTTCCGCCGCATTATCCACAACCAAGTTTTCTAGGACATCGTTGAGACCCGGCACTTCTTCGAGGAACTCAGCCACATCCTCAGCAACATCACTCAGAGCAGGGATCTCAAAGTCCTCTTCTAGGGGAACCAGATCGGGAGCTTCGGTGGTTTCCACCTCACCCAAAAAGTCTTCTAGGGAAGCAACTGCCTCATCAAGAGCAGCCCTCTCTGAGGGGGCTTCCTCGGTGAATTGTTCAAGGAATGCATCCAGACCAAGTTCGGCAGGTGCTGTGGCTGCATTTTCCTCAGTAGGACTGTCAAGTGTCAAGGGCGCCTCAAGGGCCTCAGCCATACTTTCAGCGATCGCTGGCGGCATGAGGTCATCGAGGGATGCTTCCTCCACCTCCGTAGAGACCAGCTCACCAGAGAGTTCTTCAATTTCATCGAGGATGGCATCAAGGCTAGGTTCTGCCTCAGGCAACTCCTCAGCAGCGGTCCTGTTCAAAAAGTCGGAAATCTCCTCATCAAAGGCCGCTTCATCCCCCAGCCCTAAACTGGCCAAATCCTCCTTAAGGGTGTCCTCCAGCCAGTCCGTCGGCAGTGCCGTGGCATCACCAAAAATGTCACTCAATTCTTGGAAATCAGCCCCACTCTCCTCGCCAAAAACAGTGACACCATGGCCATCGCTGCTCATTGGCTCCCTCGGCTCAGAAACCTCCTCTTCAGGCCCACTCACCTCTGGCGGAGCAACCTCAGAGGCCATTGCAGGGGGTTGCAGTGGTTCCTCAAGGGTCATGGGAGCTGATTCTAAGACCGCAGGCTCTGGCTCTTCTGGAATAACAGCCGGAGCTTCCTCAATCACAGGCGGCTGAAGCGCCACTAAACTGTCACTGGGACGAATCGCACTGCCTTGACCATTGAGCACCAAGTCGCGAGCCGCCATAATCTCTTTGATCACCACCGGTGCCAAAGCCGTGAGGGGCTGAGCTGTGTTACTCACCGCCTGTTGGGCGATCGCCAGCAATTCAACCCACTGGGGCAGCGCAAAGGTTTCTCCCAACTGACCCAAATTAGAACAGGCCTCCGCCAATTCTTGCCGCACTTGGGGCGAATCGGGCTGCTTAAAGAGTTGCAACATTGCCCGCAGGCGATCGGGCACCTCCGTTTGAAAGACTAAACGGTAACTCGAATCAGCAACGGGTTGTACCGGTGGCTTAACGGGTTCGGCCACGGGGGGAGAAGGGGCAGTCACAGGGGGCGCCGCCTCTGCTCCTTGGGTCAGGTGGTTCAAGTGGGCTTGCAGTTGATTGAAGACTGGTTCCACCCGATTCAGCGTTGCCGTTGCTGTTTCCTCCGTCAAACCAAAGGGGCCTTGCAATTCATCGAGGAGTTCCCGCAGCGCATCAAAGGCTTGCAAAAACAATTGCTCTAGGGTTTCATCCACCGTTACGGGGTGTTCCCGCAGGATTTTGAAGTAGTCCTCTAGCTTGTGGGCGGTGTGCTGAATGCTGTGGAGTCCGAGCATGGCCGCCCCCCCTTTGACGGAGTGCGCCGCCCGAAACATTTCACTCATCGCCTCAGGGTCATTGACCACCTGCTGGAGATTCATCAAACTATCTTCAATGGTGGTCAGGTGTTCCTGCGCCTCCTCAATGAAGTAACCAAGAATACGCTTTTGTTGATCGCTCTGCATAGCCCCCTCCCGGATTGCTTAGGCTTGATCTTCAGTATTTTCAACGCGGAACCGTTCCACGGATGCTTGCAAGTTGCGTGCCACACTCACTAGACCTTGCAACGAGTCAGACACCCGCTGTGCCTCCTGAGAAGTGGCTTGCGCTGTCAACTCAATGGATTGCATCACCTGAGCCATGGCTCGCGCCGATTCTGTTTGTTCGACCGTAGCGTTAGTAATCGAGCGCACAAGGGTATCAATTTGCGACGACACTTGAATGATGTCCTCAAGGGAGTGCTTGGCCTGTTCAGCCCGCTTCGTCCCTTCAATCACCTGCTGGGTCCCTTCTTCCATGGCGGTCATCACCGCGCCGGTTTCACTTTGAATTTGCAACACAATCTGCTCAATTTCTTTCGAGGCTTTGGCTGCCCGGTCTGCCAGTTGGCGCACCTCATCGGCGACCACCGCAAAACCCCGACCTGCTTCCCCAGCTCGTGCGGCCTCAATACTGGCGTTCAAGGCCAACAGGTTCGTGCGGTTGGCGATCGACGAGATCACACCGACAATCTTGGCAATCTCTTGGGAAGATTCCGCTAGGCGCTTCACCTTGCGGGTGGTCTCGGCCACCGTTTCCCGAATTTGCAAAATACCCGCCACCGTGCGTTCCACCGCCTCACCGCCACGGAGGGCTGTTTCTGAAGCCTTGCGTGCCACCTCATTGGCTTCTTGGGCACTTTCAGCCACCCGCTGAATCGCATTGGTCATCATCTGCACCGAGTTCAGGGTGACCGCTAGCTCCTCCGCTTGCCGCAGAGCATCTGCTGAGAGACTACGGGCAAAGGTTTCGTTTTCTGCGGCACCGCGACTCACCTGCTGGGCGGCAATTTTCACCTGTTGCACAATCGTCCGCAGGTTGTGAATCGTCAGGTTAAAGGAGTCGGCCACGGCGCCGAGCACGTCCGCTGTCACTTCCGCTTGTACGGTCAGGTCACCTCGGGCGGCACCCTCGACATCATCGAGGAGTCGGATCACTTGGCGCTGTAAATCATCCCGCTGCCGTTCGTTTTCCTCTGCTTTTTTCTGGGCATCAGCAGTAATCTGCTGGATGGTATCCGTCATTTGGTTAAAGCTTTGTGCCAAGAGTCCCAGTTCATCGCTACTGGTGACCGGCACCCGCGCCGTCATATCACCGGCAATCACGGCATTACACTGTGCCTGCAAATCCGTACAGAAGCGCTTGATGCGGCTGACGCTACGCTGCCCCATGGCATAGACGGCCACCCCGGCGGTGAGACCGGCGGCAGTACCACTCACCAAAGGCCCAGGGCCGGGGGCATTAAAGCCTAAACTGACAGCACCCGCAGCTAAGGCGGAAAGCACACCGGTGGTTATGGCTGAGGTAATGTTTTGCTGGCCAAAGGAACTTGTGGCCGTTGAAGTTGCTGGGACTGTTCCAGCCACAGAACTAGGACGATGAGAAGGTGTTGGCGCAGTAGCCACGGGTGCTGCAACGGGTACTTGCTCGGTAAAGGCTGAGAGATCGTGACTTGCTGGAGGGGTTGGGGTTTCAGTGCGGCTGGCGGTGCTTTGGCTCAGGTCGAGGCTAAAATCGGCCAAGTCGTCAAGACTTTGCTGGCTGAGATCAAATTCATCCGGTAAAACTGCAAAGGTCTCGGTGCCGGCATCGGTCATCACGGTGCCCTCTGATCCAACATCCCCCATGCCATGCACTTGGGGATTGGCCATGGTCATTTCATCATCAAATCCCGCACCGGAGAAATCTGCATTGCCAAAGGAGAGATCCTCTAGGTCAAAGTCGGCAATGGATTCAAAGGGTTCAGCACCACCAGAGCTAGCTTCCCCTTGCGCGATCGCTGGTGCCCTCGGGTCTTCGGCAACGGTTTCGCGTGCGGGAAACTCAGACATAGCGATCGTTTGCTCATCCTCAAAGGTAGCGGGGTTAAAGGCCTCAGGAGACAGGGGTTCTGCCACAATATCTGGGGTTTCAAAAGCCTCAAGAGAAGCTGAGAAGCCACCAAAGAGATCGTCTTCCTCCTCAGCCGCATCAGAAGAACTTAATTCGGGCTGCGGCAACAATTCAATGGCATCTGCCGTCTCATTGGTCAACAAATCACTGATACCAGCGGCAGAGGTAGAGACTTCAGGAACGACGTTGGCTTCTCCCGATTCTGTAAGCCCCCCAAAGAGACTCTCTTCAGACACTGCCACTTCAGCGGCAAAGGGATCATCAAATGTTTCTAGGGAGGGCGGCGTCATTTCTTGAAAAGGAGCCGCCGTACTTTCTGATGTCTCACCATCAAAAATAGGTTTGGCCGGTTCGGACGGGGTCAAAGGAGAACTTCCCATGAGCATTGTGATATCATCATCACTGACGGGCCCTGTACCTAGGGGCTGCACGGATTCGCCGATGGGAATTTCTGGAATGTCCGCGACTAGCTCCTCCAAAGAATTAGCCGAAAAGGCAAAGGGATCCTGAACCGCTGCATCTGCGTCGAAGGGGTTAAAAGTACCCTGTTCTAAACTGGCGCCAACTTCTTCCTCAATGCCGGCAACCTCGAGATCGTCAAAGGGATTGCTTGTCCCTAAATCGCTACCAAAATCATCAAAGTGTTCAAGACTCAATTCCTCTGAGGGGTTCGCGGCTTGGGGTTCCACAGGGGGTGGGGTAGTTTGCAAAAAGGTATTGTCCCCCTGAAGTTGGGTGTGATCTCCTTGCAGGGTGGTGTGGTATTCTTCGCCTCCGTTCTTAGCAGGTTCGGCAGCGGGAATCAAATCCTTAATCTTGGTAAGGCTCTCGTTGGCCAGATTGATCAATTCTGGATCCGTTGTGGCATTGAGAACCGCATGGTACTGCTCTTGAGCCTCGCTGTAGCGTTGTTGGCAGCAGTATATGTGCCCCCGCAGCAGCCGTAGGTTGGGATCGTTCGGTCGGGTGCCCACCAATTGGTCAGTGATTTTGGCCGCTTCTTCGTAGTTACCTTGCACATAAGCGGCAACCGCTTTTTGATAGTCTTGGGTGTGTTGGGTGCTACTGGATGCCATGGGGTTACTCCCAGAATGGATGATGACAAGGGGCAGATGATTCTTAAGGACTCAATCAAGGAAGCTTTAATTACAAAGTATGCGCCAATCCTTGGGAAAGATATCACGGGGGTGTTAATTTTCCTAAAGTGACTGGTGCTGATGAGTTCCATGGTGACACTTGAGGGCGAGTGTCCATTGAGATTCTACGTTTTCTAGTTTAGAGCCCCCAGCGAGCACTGCGTAAAATGGCGAGGGGATCTAAGAGCTTAACAATGTCCTGTTGCTCGGCATCAAAAACCCACTCGCCACGGACAAAGGGAGCCATCTGATCGCTGACATGGGTCGCGGGCTTAATGGTGTCATTGTTGAGCCACTCCATGCCTCGGACTTGATGAACTGCTAGCCCCACCATTAACTCATCATCTTCAATGGCAATAATCGATAGCTCAGAGCGATTGGTATTCAAGGGGGTGTCATCCCCAAGAAAGTTGCCAGTATCCGCTACCCAAATCACCTGCCCCCGCAGGTTCAAAATCCCCAGTAGCAGATTGGAGGTATTGGGCACTGGGGTAATGCGATCGGGAGTCACGGCCACAACTTCGCGCACCCCAATAGCCGGTAGGGCTAGGGTATCACCGCTAGGGATCGTAAAGAGGATATGTAAGTCCCCCTCTGGGGTTCTGAGGTCATCAATGGTGCCACTTTCGATGGGGGCATTGGTTGCGAGTAGGTCTGAGCTACTAAACATCTTTTTTAGCCTCGCAAGAGTTGCTTGATGGTGCCAACGAGTTCTTTGGGGTCAAAGGGCTTCGTAATGTACGCATCAGCCCCCTGTTTCATGCCCCAATAGCGATCAAACTCCTCACCTTTGGAGGTACAGATAACCACGGGAATGGATTGGGTGCGGGGGTCGGACTTAATTTGGCGACAGACTTCATACCCATTCATGCGGGGCATGACAATGTCGAGGACAACCACATCGGGAATGCTCTGCTGCAATTGCTCTATTGCCTCGACACCATCGGTGGCAACTGTTACTTCAAAGCCTGTTTTCGCTAGCAATTCGCTAATCATTTCCCGCTGGGGCGGACTATCTTCGACAACTAAGACTTTGCTCATAGGGGGTTACACGTAGAATGAAGGGGTTGCTTTATATTCTAAAAGCCTAAAAGAATGACAGATCCATGACAGCTAACCTACTAACGGGGAGTCTCAAGGCCTGATTTTGGTTCTAGCACGTCGCTAAAGGACTCGTCTGTTAAGGAGGTTACAGGTGGGGCTGCACCAATATAATGATGCGTAATTGTTAACAATTCTTGGGTTGAAAAGGGCTTACTGAGGTAATCAGTGGCACCGGCGACTTTGGCGCGCAGGCGATCGCTCCAACCAACGAGGCTAGTCAGCATAATAATCGGCGTATAACGGAAGCGAGGCGTGTGCCGCAGGAGCGTACAAAATTCGTAACCATCCAATTCGGGCATGGCAATATCGAGGAAAATCAGGTCGGGGTTGAGTTGGAAAATGAGACTCAAGGCGGTTAACGGGTGGGCGATCGCCGTGGCTTCATAACCTGCTGCTTGCAGGGTGGATTCAACCACTTGACGGACAGTGGCGGCATCATCCACACACACGACCCGGGGCGATCGCCGCCAAGAGAGGGGGGGAAATGTACGGGTGTGGCCATTGGTTCCCCAAGAACTGACTTGTAAGTACCCTTGATGGAGATAGGGCAGCAGGAGTTTGCCCACCGTCACGGCATCTCGTCCCAGTTGCCGACTCAGACGGCGCAAGGTGATCCGCTCCCGCACGAAGGGTTCCAGTTGGCGAAACCACTGATCCGCTGGATCGTTGCCTGTGGGTTTAATATCCGTCAGTTCGAGGGATTGATCGAGGGAACGCAACTCTGGATGCAGTTTTTTCCATTCCCGCAGCTGGCTCAGGCTGTCATTGAGCAGCATTGTCAGGGAGAGATTGTGCCATTGGGGGGTGAGGGGACTCGCACTATAGAACTTGAACCAAGCGCGATTGAGGCTAACAACGTCAAAGAGACTCTCCCGCAGCAGCGCACGCCACACGCTATGGATTTGACTGAGCTTGCAGTGATCGAGGAGCCACCACAGGCATTCGTATTCCACCCAACTGGCACCGGCTTTGCTTTCGATGAAGCTATCGGGACTCGGCCAAGGAATCCCCTGCCCATAGAACAGATCCTGCAACCGCTCTAAACTGTGGCTGTGGCGATCAGCAATATAAACGAGGTGACCATGACTCAAAAAGAGAAG
The DNA here is from genome assembly GCF_015295825.1 of Thermosynechococcus sp. M98_K2018_005. GTDB lineage: Bacteria > Cyanobacteriota > Cyanobacteriia > Thermosynechococcales > Thermosynechococcaceae > Thermosynechococcus. The sequence continues at coordinate 14,712 of NZ_DVEH01000067.1, read as the reverse complement.
CCACGTATGACCGGCATCATCTTCGAGGTAGAGTTCCCCGGTGCGCTGGCCAAGGGCAAGGGTTTGGCACAGCGTGTAAATATCCGTATCGTTGAGGCATCCTTCCATGGCGCTATTATAGCGATCGCCAGCGGGCTAACCGCGACACCAGATATTCAGTCTCAGTTAGCGCTGGGTATAGCTAGAGAGCAATTGCACCAGTTGCTTCACAAGGGCTTCCTGATCGCGATTGATCTGGGGAAAGTTAAAGTCATCGCGAATATGAACCTCAAAGCCGGGCACCACCTCAATGCGCTTCCAGGATTCCGGTTGCGGTGAATGGCTCGGGGGCGGTACCTCGCGGCGGCTGACACTGGGACTGACGCGCATGGGTTCCCCATAGCGATGCTCGGAGCGGTCTTGTACTTGCTGCAAAAAGGCCAAAGCTGGGTTGATGGGGGGTGGATTCAATTGCAGATGAACCCCTTGCTCAAGGAGTGCCCGCAGTTCTGGGGTGCTCATACGATACACCAACTTGTAAATGGCACCTGCGGTATAGCCCTCCATCAACAGCCGCCGCACCACCAGCAATTGCACAAGGTGGCGATAGCCGTAGCGACCTTCGCGGCCAATGCGAGCGGGACGGTCAATCAACTTGCAGGAGGTGTAATGGCGCACCAGACGCGGGTTGACCTCTTCCAAAACACGGTTTTTGGAGTCCTCCTGGGGGAGGTGCTGGGGCAAGAGTTCGTTGGCGATTTCCACCAACTCATCTAATGACCATTGATCCTGAACGTGGATGAAATCTTGAATTGTTGCCATGATGAATAAACACAGCCTTTTTTGAAGAAAAACAAAGAAGTCAGTTAGAGAGGGATTTCCCTGTCCTAGATAGAGCGCAAAGGCGCCCCTAGCGCAGGAGTGAAACTATATTATCGTATTTTTTTGGTTCTGTATCATTTTGGGTCTAATGTAGTCTTACAATTATCAAGGAAGGTAAACACCTGAATATTACAAGGCTACAGAGAATTCAGCGCAGCGCGAAGCTGCATTGTGACACCAAAACAATTTATTTGATGCTAGCATACAGCGTTTGGTGTTGAGTGAAGTTGTCCCAAAAATTACTGGGATTTTTGAGCTGTCAAGCAATTTGTTGCAGAGTTGTTACAAACTCCGGATAGGAGACGGCTGCCGCACTGGCGTTGTGAATGTGGCTGGTTCCTGTGGCATTGAGGGCAGCGATCGCCAGACTCATGGCCATGCGATGATCGCCGTAGGTTTCCACATGGGTGCCTTGCAAGGGCACGCCCCCCTGAATATCGAGGCCATCACTGAGTTCAGTGACCTTAGCGCCCATTTTTTGCAATTCGGTGGCCACAGCCTTGAGGCGATCGCTCTCCTTCACCCGCAGTTCTGCTGCATCCCGAATTTCGGTGATCCCTTCGGCAAAGGCAGCGGCCACGGCCAAAATTGGAATCTCATCAATCAAGCGGGGAATCAATTCACCGCCAATACGGGTTCCCTTCAGCCTCGCTGATCGCACCCGCAGATCTGCCACTGGTTCGCCTGTGACGAGCCGCTCATTTTGAAGGGTAATCTCGGCTCCCATTGCCCAAAGCACGTCGAGAATGCCGGTGCGGGTGGGGTTGACGCCCACATTGGTCAGCACTAGGTCTGAATCAGGGGTAATGGAGGCTGCCACCAACCAAAAGGCGGCTGAACTGATGTCGCCGGGCACAATGACCTTCTGACCCTTTAAGACTGCAGGTCCTTCAAGACTCACCGTGCAGGTGGCCTCATCCACGCTTAAACAGGCACCAAAGGCCTGAAGCATACGTTCACTGTGATCCCGTGAGCGGTGGGGTTCGCGAATGATGGTAGTGCCTTCAGTGTGGAGGGCGGCGAGCAATAGCGCTGATTTCACCTGAGCGGAGGCAATGGGACTGTAGTAGGTGATTGGCTCTAAGGGCTGTCCCAAAACGGCCAAGGGGGCACGGCTGTGGTGTTGACGCCCCCAAATCTGGGCACCCATCTGTAGGAGGGGCGTGACGACCCGTGCCATGGGGCGCGATCGCAATGAGGCATCCCCGGTAATCGTAAAAAAGCGACCTGTTTGCGCTGCCAATACTCCCAACAACAACCGCATCGTTGTACCAGAGTTGCCGGCATTCAGCACATCCGCGGGTTCTTGGAGATGGCCAATTCCCAAGCCTTGAACCGTGACTGCTGTGGCATTGAGATCTGAAATCTCGGCACCAAGGGCACGAAAACAGGCGGCGGTACTACAGGTATCTTCACCCACGAGCAGGCCTTCAATATGGGTGGTGCCCTCTGCCATTGCCCCCAACATCAGGGCACGGTGGGAAATGGATTTATCTCCCGGCACCTGGAGGGTGCCTTGCAGGGGATGGCCATCGGCCTGAATTTGCCAAGTGTCGTCGGATGTAATCTGAATAACCGCCATGGGACATTTGGATAAAACCGCGTTCTCGATTGTCCCACGTCTGTTGCGCTATAACCCCATTGAGCGCTTCAGTTCCTCGAGGGCAGTTTGCAGTTCCAAGCGGCGAAACTCAGCTTCAATGGGATCATTGAGGTCACTGGTCATGCGCGGTGGCGGTGGGGGCGGTGGTGGGGGCGCACTGGCGGTAGGCACACGGTTCATGACTTCTCGCCGGCGATCTCGAATCTTTTGCAGAAGCTGCTGGGTAACGGGAATTTGATTGAGGGCGTTGAGGCGCTGAGTCCACAGTTGCTCGCCGCGTCGGCTTAATTCGGCCTCCCGTTGCCGTGCCAATTCCACAAGGTCAGGGCGTTGAGCTGCCATCGCCGTTTGGATGCGATCGCGCCAGCGGCGAATCTCGGAAACAAGGCCTAAAATCTGCTGTTCGCAGGTATTGACTTCCTGTTGCAACCGCAGTAGCTGCTCTTGGGTTTCCCGTTCTTGATCCTCTAGCTCAAGGAGCAGCAGATTGAGTTCAAGCTGCGGATTGGCACGAATAAAGTCCTCGAGTTTTTGCTCTAGGAATGCATTCAAGTCGCGGAAAAAGCTCATGAGTGACCCTTTTTTAAAAACTTTGGCCAACGGTGAGGGAGCGCACTTCCCCTTGACGCCGTAGCACCGCCCGCTGATTTTGAATCTGTACCAGTTGCCAGCCGTCATTGCCAATTGTATCGCCCACACTCAAGCGTAGGGTTTGGCCATTGCTTTGAAAAAGAGCCACTGAGCGATCGCCCAGTTCGAGGATGCCCACCAAGGTATGTTGGGGGGGCGCCGGTGTAGGGGCAGGGGGTGCCGGTGTGGCCGCCGGCGTAGGGGCTGTCACCGTGGGTAAATTGGGCAGGGTCACCGTGGGTGTGGTGGGGGCTTGGTAAACAGGAACGTAGATGCGCTCAACGGTTGGGGCAGAGGCTGTGGGACTGGGGCCAGAATTGCTGATGATGGCGGGGGGTGAAGGGGTTGGGGTGGCAGCCTGCTGACTAAGGAGTTGCAGGGAGGTTTGCAGATACTCAGCGAAGGCCCTATCGGCAGGACTGGTGGTTGTGGTCACCGCAGCGTCAGGGGCAACTGTGACCGGTTGGCGATTCAGGCTGATCCAGAGGCCAACCCCCAGTACAAAGGAGGCAATGCCGACCCCGATCAAAAAGCGATCGCCCCAAGAAAACCCCTGCTGCGGTTCTGAGCGGTGCAGCCAGCGAGAAGGTTCCTCCGGGGGAGGAGCTGTCGTTGCTTCAAAGGGAACGAGGAGGGAAGGTTCCGGTTCTAAGACCGCCGCTAGGGATTCTGGCTCATTGAGGTCGGCCTCCACAGCGGCAAAGACTTCATCCAGCAAGCGATCGGCTTGGACATCCATCAGGCAGGTTTCCATGGTGTAGGGGTCTATCCTCTGTGGATCATCGCTCCGTGTCATCACCCATGCCTCACAATGATCACCAAAAACGCCCAACCTTGCCTATTTTGCGATGGATGACTAAATTCTATGCAATCCCTATCCTATTGGCCACCACTGCCCCTGCACTCTGGCGTGATCCACACGGTCTTTACTGCCTATGTCCAACGCTGGGGGTGCCTCTACCCTTGGCAACCGCAAACCAGCCATGTTTTTCATGGGGCGGAGGGCGTGCCCCTGTACGGTGAGGGGTATCGGGTTGGCCAAGCACGCGGAACCATCATTGCCACCTACGGCATTACGGGTGATCTCAAGAATCAATGGTACTTGCATACCCTTGCCCATTGGGCGATCGCCCGCCGCTTTGATGTCGTGCTCTTTGATTGGCGTGCCCATGGTCGCAGCGCGGAACTGTCCCCAGTGTTAACCAGTGATGGTCTCTACGAAGGACAAGACTTTGTAGCGATCGCGCAGCAGTGTCAAGAACTTGGTTATACCCCTCCCTACTGGTTTGTTGGCTATTCCTTGGGGGGGCAGTTAGCCCTTTGGGGGGCGTGGTATGCGCAACAGCAAGGGACAAAAGACATTGGGGGGGCTGCTGTGATTTGCCCCAACCTTGACTCCAACCGTTCCCTTGCCCACCTCGGCACGACCTTTTGGGGACGGCAATTTGAACGCGCCATCAGCCGTCAACTCCAATACTTGGCTCGCCACCTCCATCGCCTTCACCCTCAGATGTTGGATCTGAACACCGTTGCCCAAATTGACACCATTGCCGCTTTTGATGCCGCCCTCGTCATTGACCGCCTTGGCTTTGGCAGTGTAGCCGAGTATTATGCTGCCAGCAGTCCCTTGCCGCTGTTGCCGCAACTGACCATACCCGTATGGATGCTCTATGCTGCCGATGATCCCCTATTTGATCCTCGTCTTGTGCCAGAACTCCTAGCGATTGCCGAGAGCAATCCTGCCCTCACACTGCTGATGACAGAACAGGGCGGCCATGTCGGTTTTACCAGCGATCGCAAATGTCAACGCCTCTGGAGCGATCCTGATTACTGCTGGGGGATTCATCGGCTCTTGGACTGGCTAGCGCAGCAACCTAGATAACCCACGGAAGTATCAAGGCGGCACCCGGATTCGAACCGGGGGATAAAGGTTTTGCAGACCTCTGCCTTACCACTTGGCTATGCCGCCCTATTTGGCAATTCCTCATTATAGCAGCCGATAGGCATCCTATCCTTGCCTGTTTTAGCGCGATTGCTCAAGGTAACGCTGAATCGCTTCACGGGTCACTGCTGCTAGAGACATGCCCTTGGCTGCTGCCAATTCCTTGAGTTGTTGGTATTGATCAGCCCGCACATCCACGCGATAGCGCTTTGTTGTGGCAGTGGGAACGTAATTCGCAGCAAACTCTCGCAAGGCCGCAAAACCAACCCGATGGCAAAAATCACCAAAGGATTCTCCCTGCTGCCGGCGATCGCGATAAAAGACTAGCAATGGCTCTAGGGCTGTTTCCAGTTCGGCAATCGGTAACCGCTCAATATAGACCTCCGCCAAGCGGGTTTGATCGGGACTTCCCCCCAACCAAGTCTGATAGGCGCCGGGGACAATGCCAACAAAGCCTAATTCTGCCAAGTAGGGACGGGCACAGCCATTGGGGCACCCCGTCATCCGAATCACAAAATGCTCCTCTTGGAGTCCCAGCCGCTCCATGAGGCGACGAATCCGCTCCAGTACCCCCGGAATTGCCCGTTCTGACTCGGTAATGGCCAAGCCACAGGTAGGCAATGCCGGGCAGGCCATGCTATAGCGTTCGAGGGGATCAATGGCATTGACATCACGCACCCCGTGCTGCTCAAGGATGTGCTGAATTGCATCCTGTTGATCGGGAGAGACATCGCACAGGAGCAGATTTTGGTGGGGTGTGACCCGCAGGGGGAGCTGAAAGTCCTTGACGATTTTCTTGAGAGCCGACTTGAGTTTGAAGTTGCCCTGATCAAGGATGCGGCCATTGGCAATGGACAGGCCATAGAAGAATTTGCCATCTCCTTGGGGGTGCCAGCCCAAAAAGTCCTGATAGCGCCACGGCGGCAGCGGGCGAAAGGGTTCGAGGGGCTTGCCAAAGTATTCTTCCACCTTGGCCTTGAATTTTTCGACCCCCCAATCGTGGATCAGGTATTTCAAACGGGCGTGGCGCCGATTATAGCGATCGCCATAGTCCCGCTGGGTGGCCACGATCGCCTTCACAGCCTCATAGACATCTGCCGCTCGGACAAAGCCAATTTCATCGGCCATGCGGGCAAAGGTTTCTTCTTTGTTGTGGGTGCGTCCCAAACCACCACCGGCATAGATATTGAAGCCCTCAAGATGGCCTTGGGAATCAGTAATCACCACCAGTGTCAAATCTTGCGAAAAGAGATCTACGGAGTTATCCCCCGGCACCGTGACACAGCACTTAAATTTGCGGGGCATATAGTGATCGCCATAGATGGGCTCTTCGTTATTGGGAAAGATCGTGCCATTACCATTGCGCTGCCGGGCCGCTTTAACATCGGGGTGCTCTTCGCCGGAGATCACCTTTTCACCATCGAGCCAAATCTCGTAGTAGGCGCCGGTTTGTGGCGTCAAGAGATCGGCAATGCGATGGGCATACTCATAGGCAAGGGTATATTCTGGGCGATCGCGAAAGGGGGCAGGTGGCGCCATCACATTACGGTTCAAATCACCACAGGCGCCCAATGTGGATCCCATACTGCGGACAATGGCAGCGATCGCTGCTTTCAGATTTTTCTTGAGAATGCCGTGCAATTGAAATCCCTGCCGTGTTGTTGCTCGCAGGGTGTGATTGCCATACTCATCTGCCAAGCGATCCAAGGTTAAATAGAGCTGCGGCGGAATATACCCCGCCGGGCTACGGGTGCGCAGCATGAACTGGTAGTCTTTTTCCTGCCCTTTGACCCGCTTATCGCGATTGTCCTGCTGATAAGAGCCGTGGAACTTGAGGATCTGCACCCCCTCTTCGCTAAAACGATTCGTTGGTTCTAGCAATTCTGTGGCAACAGGTTCTCGTAGATGTTGGCTCCGTTCCTTGAGAGCCTCAATTTTGGAGCGTTTCGGTGCCGCATCGGCAGGGAGGGGCGAAGCAACCATGGTATTTCTGTCTTCCAACAGGCGAAAGTAACCAAAATGACGACAGCTAAAAGTCCCTAATCTTGATCGGGAAAGTGAGCTATCTCATTTTAGCGAACCTGTGGAACGATTAACAGGAGGGTTCTTCCTTAGAGGCACAGTCCTTTTGCCAGCAGCGTTCGAGGTAAGCATCGTAATACTGCCGCCAGAACCGTTTGGGATTGAGGGTAAAGCCCGGACTAAATAGCCGTTGGTTCAAATACTGCCAGAGGGGAAAGGCGAGGACACGACGCGTAGCCATAAGCACACCGTGAGCGTGAGCGATTCAAAAACTTCAACTTACCTTGATCATAGACGAGGGTTCTGGGGGACAAGGGTCTCTGCCAAGTTTCTTAATGCGCAAGAAACCGTCCGAGGGGCGAAAAATGTTAAAATCTGTAAAGTTTTCTGGGATCACTGATGCGGGTTGTCATTGTTGGTGCAGGGTTAGCCGGCTTAGCCGCCGCAGTGGATTTGGTGGATGCTGGTCACCGTGTTGAAATCTATGAATCCCGTCCCTTTGTGGGGGGCAAAGTCAGCAGTTGGCAAGATGCCGATGGAAACCACATTGAGATGGGGCTACATGTTTTCTTTTACAACTACGCCAATCTCTTTGAACTCATGACCAAGGTGGGGGCGATCGCCAACCTACTGCCCAAGGAACATACCCACACATTTATTAATCGCGGTGGTCGGGTGGGGGAACTGGATTTTCGCTTTCCCTTGGGTGCCCCCTTCAACGGTCTCAAGGCCTTCTTCACCACTCGTCAACTCTCTGCTGCCGATAAATTCTTTAATGCCATTGCCCTTGGCACCAGTCCTGTAGTGCGGGGTCTGGTGGACTATGAGGGGGCAATGCGCCAAATTCGCGCCTTAGATCGCGTCAGTTTCGCCGAATGGTTTCGGCGTCATGGCGGTTCAGAAAATAGCCTCAAACGCCTCTGGAATCCCATTTCCTACGCCTTAGGCTTTATTGATACCGAGCACATGTCCGCTCGCTGTATGCTGACGATCTTTATGATGTTTGCTGCCAAAACAACTGCCTCACGGCTCAATATGCTCAAGGGATCACCGGCAGAATACCTGCTCAAGCCCTTGGTGAACTACATTGAAGCACGGGGGGCTAAGATTCATCTGCGGCGACGGGTGAAGGAAATTCTCTTTCGCGGCGAGGATCCGAGCACTTGGCAGGTGGAAGGGTTGGTGATTCCCCTAGGCGAAGAGCTAGAAACAGTTACGGCGGATGCCTATCTATGTGCCTGTGATGTGCCAGGGATTCAACGCCTGATTCCAGAGGCATGGCGATCGCACCCGACCTTTGACAATATCTTTAAGCTCGAGGCCGTACCTGTGGCCACGGTACAACTGCGATTTGATGGCTGGGTTACGGAACTGCAAGACCCCAGTCAACAAAAACAGGTGGCGGCAACAGGTATTGATAACCTGCTCTACACCGCTGATGCTGACTTTTCCTGCTTTGCCGATCTGGCCCTCACTAGCCCAGCGGACTACTATCGCGAAGGTCAAGGCTCCCTACTGCAAGTGGTGCTCACCCCCGGTGATCCCTTCATCAAAGCCAGCAATGAAGAGATTGCCCAACACGTGCTGCGCCAAGTCCATGAACTCTTCCCCTCATCACGCCATCTGAACATGACATGGTACAGTGTCGTCAAATTAGCGCAGTCCCTCTATCGCGAAGCCCCCGGCATGGATCCCTATCGTCCGCCCCAAAAAACACCCGTTCCTAACTTTTACCTGGCGGGCAGCTATACGCAGCAGGACTACATTGACAGCATGGAGGGCGCGACAATGTCCGGACGACAAGCCGCCCAAGCGATTTTGGCAGGAGGTCACGTATGAGTTGGTTAGAGCATACGGTTCAGATTGAAGTGGCAGCCGATGTTGATCGCGTCTGGGCTCTGTGGTCCGATTTAGAAAAAATGCCCCTGTGGATGAAGTGGATTGAATCTGTGGTCATCACCGAAGAAGACCCCACCCTCTCCCACTGGACATTGGCCACGGGAAACTGGCATTTTAGCTGGCGATCGCGCATTTGCCGCCAAGTAAAGCACCAAATTATTCAGTGGGAGTCGGTGGATGGGCTGCCCAATCGGGGCGCAATTCGCTTTTACGATCGCCATGGCAGCACAATTGTTAAGCTCTCGGTCTCCTATGCAATGCCGGGGGTCCTGGGACAAATTATGGATCGCCTTTTCTTGGGGCATGTGGTCGAAAGTACATTGCAAGCGGATCTCGAACGCTTTCGTGAGTATGCCCAACGGATGCAGCCCACACAGGTTTCCTAAGGTTGACTTAAAGTTGGGATAGGCCAAAAGAGATCGCGATCGCCAGCAGGGCTGCACCGGGAAACGTTAGCACCCACGCCATAAAAATTTGTGCCCACACTTGCCAGTTCACTTCCCCTTGATGGCGATAGCCAGCACCCGTAATCGCGCCCACCACGACTTGCGTCGTACTGACGGGAAAGCCCACTAGACTCGCGGCCCCCACGGTCAAGGCGGCACTGAGATTCGCTAAGCAGCCACTCACAGGGTCAAGGGGTGTTATTTTCTCCCCCGTGGTGCGGATAATGCGTTCGCCGCCGCCATAGGTACCGATCGCGATCGCCAAGGCACAGGCACCCATAACCCAGAAGGGCACACCGGCATTGGGTGACAGTTGTCCCCAACTCACAAGGGCAAGGGTAATCACCCCCATGGTTTTCTGGGCATCATTGGCACCGTGGGCAACGGCCATCAATGTTCCAGAGAGAATCTGCAACCGTTGCCAGTGCTCTGGGGGAATATCTTGCGATTGCCGCCATTTCTCGACAAGGGTCATGAAACTCAGGCCAATGGCGATCGCCGCCAAGGGGGACACGACCATGGGAATCACCACCGCCTTAACAATCCCCTGCCAATAGATGATGTGTGGTGACACTTGAAAGAGGGCTGCCCCCACCAAGCCACCAATGAGGGCGTGGGAAGAACTACTGGGTAAACCCCAATACCAAGTGAGCAAATTCCAGCCTATCGCGCCAAGGAGTGCGGCACTGATGACGCCAAACCAATGGGCACCCAAAGCACTACTGTTGAGAATACCTGCTTCAATGGTTAGCGCCACCCGCGTACTCAAGAAGGCACCACCAAAATTAGCCACAGCAGCAAGGATGAGCGCCGATCGCAGGGAAAGGGCACGGGTGGCGACCACCGTTGCAATGGCATTGGCGGCATCATGGAAACCATTGGTGACATCAAAAAGGAGGGCAGTCGCAATTAGCCCCCCCTTGAAATCAATGGCCATGCCCTAAGCAGAGGCACTCACTTGATCGTTGTCCTTGGCGAGGAACTTCTCCAGTTCGGCAAGGGCGTCGGCATCTACCTTCGTTTGCATGGGGCAGAACTTCGGCCCACACATGGAGCAGAACTCAGCGGTTTTATAGATATCTGCCGGTAGGGTTTCGTCGTGGTATTCCCGTGCCCGATCCGGATCGAGGGCCAGTTCAAATTGGCGGTTCCAGTCAAAGTTATACCGTGCCCGCGAGAGTTCATCATCGCGATCGCGCGCCCCCGGACGGTGACGGGCAATATCCGCCGCGTGAGCCGCAATTTTGTAGGCAATCAAGCCATTGCGCACATCTTCGGCATTGGGTAAGCCAAGGTGCTCTTTGGGGGTCACATAGCAAAGCATAGCTGTGCCGTACCAACCCGCCATTGCCGCGCCAATGGCACTGGTAATGTGGTCATAGCCGGGGGCAATATCCGTGACCAACGGCCCAAGGACATAGAAGGGAGCTTCAGAGCATTCTTCCATCTGCTTGCGCACATTGAATTCAATTTGATCCATGGGCACGTGGCCGGGACCTTCCACCATCACTTGGACATCGTGCTCCCAGGCCTTACGGGTGAGTTGACCGAGCGTTTTCAATTCCGCCAATTGAGCTTCATCAGAGGCATCATGGAGACACCCCGGCCGCAGCGAGTCCCCGAGGGAGAAGGAGACATCATATTTTTTGAAGATCTCAATAATGTCGCGGAAGTGGGTATAGAGGGGATTTTGCTTGTGGTGATACAGCATCCACTTGGCGAGAATGCCGCCGCCGCGCGACACAATCCCGGTGATGCGGTTTTTCACCAAGGGCAGATATTCAATGAGAATCCCCGCATGGATCGTCATGTAGTCTACGCCCTGCTGGGCGTGCTTTTCAATGACATGGAGAAAGTCATCGGGGGTAAGCCGCTCAACACTGCCGTGGACACTCTCAAGGGCTTGATACACGGGCACCGTACCGATGGGCACCGGTGAGGCATTAATAATAGCGGTGCGAATGGCATCAAGGTCTCCCCCCCCTGTGGAGAGATCCATCACCGTATCGGCACCATACTTCACTGCGAGACGCAGTTTGGCCAATTCTTCCTCGAGGTTTGAGGAGTTGGGAGAGGCACCAATGTTGGCATTGACTTTGCACTTGGCGGCAATCCCGATTGCCATTGGCTCGAGGTTGGGGTGATTGATATTGGCGGGAATAATCATCCGCCCACGAGCCACTTCGTCGCGAATCAATTCCGCGGGCAAATTCTCCCGCTGTGCCACATAGTGCATTTCTTCAGTGATAATCCCTTGGCGGGCATAGTGCATTTGGGTGACATTTTCTTGCCCCTTGCGGGCAGCAATCCATTCGCTACGCACCATTGATAGAATCCTCTCTAGACAGCTTCCCTACGCCAGCATGATCTGGTTCAGGTTCTAAGGGTTTGCTCTCAGCCTGCTCTGACCGCAGACACCCCTAGCATGTCGTTCATTCTACCACTTTGCCCTTAAGGGGGTGGGGATCAGTCCAAAACGTCAATGCGTACAGGTCCGACACCGGCACCAATGAGGCCAATGGCAGCTGCAGCGCCCCGCGAAAGGTCAATTTCCCGTCCCCCCGTAAAAGGCCCGCGATCATTAATCCGCACCACTACTGAGCGGCCATTCTGGAGATTCGTCACCCGTACCCGTGTCCCAAAGGGCAGGGTGCGGTGGGCAGCCGTCAGGGCATTTTGATCAAATCGCTCGCCATTCGCGGTGCGGGCACCATGGAAGCCAGGACCATACCACGAGGCAATACCCGTCAACTGCATCCGAATCGGTCCCATGGCCACAACGGTATTTTGACTGCCCTCTACGCTGGTTAGGGCAGGGGCATTCCCCAGTTGGCGGCGGATCAGGTTGGCAATGCGCAGGGCATTTTCATCGTTGCGTTGTGCACCATTGGGAAGCGTGACTTGATTGTTCAGGGTCAGGAGAGGTTCTTTGTCGGCGTAGATGCGATAGTTCTGTTGTTGGGCATCCCAACGCACGCGCACAAGGTTGGCATCAAAGCCCTGTTCGTGGAGCTGATTGAGGCGAGCGGTGAGAATGGTTGCCTGCTGGGCTGCCTCTGAGAGGGTGGTTTGCTCTGGTATCCCAGCGCCACTAGCGGCAGCTACTTTGACTCCCTCTGTGGCTGCTACCCGTTGACCCAAGAAGGTGAGTACGGGAATCCCCCGCAAATAGACGGTTACGGCTTCGCGGCCTTGCTGTTGGTGACGATGCAGACTGGCGATCGCCCGCGTTGTTGTTGCGGTCGTGGATTGGCGTTCACCAACTTTGGTGGCAACGACCGGCGAGGCTGGGGCTGAAACAGAGTCTGGGGCTTGTGTCGTTGTGGTTGCACGGCTACTGGAAAGGATTCCTAACACAGCCAACGTGGTTGTTGTCAGACCCACATAAAGCGTTTTTTTCATAGGCGTCCGTTAAAAAGGGCATCCATACGGCTGGACAGTAGGGCACCAACATCACACAGGGGTTAACCCTACTGGTGCCGTGTTCGCTCTCATCGCGGAACTGTTTCAACCTACCACGAAGGCCTAGAATCAAGCATCAGGGGCATTTTGTTCGTGGAAAACATTTTGAAAAAGAATAAAAAAGCGCTGAAGGCGGTGAAACCTATGCAGACTGGCATATTGACGGAATTTACAGTTGACGAAAGAAAATAAGAAAAATTTATAAACTTTTAACAAAATGTTTTTAATTTCTGAAGATTTTTGTGACTCAGATCACCGAAAATAAAAATTTAGCTAAAAGAGAAAATTTGCTTTTTGCGACCTTTTCTGTGTGTCATAGGACGATTTCTCACCCAATTTTGTTTCCCGTTTTACCCCTGTTAGGATGCTCCTCTAGCCACTTCATAAAGTGCATTGCCCAAGGAATTGCTCTCTCCTCTAGCGCATAAAACGGGGATATAGTCCGTAGGGAACCAGATGATGACAGACAGGGATGACTTGCGGCGTCGTCTTGAAAACTTAGAAGCCGCTGTGGCTGCCCTTCAGCGATCGCTCGAAATTCTGCAAAGAGCCATTCTCCGTGAAGACCTCTCCTCTTCTGGAGTCCCAGAACCTTCAGGGCAATCAACGCCACCTGAGGAACCGCCTGCGATTGTTCCTGCCCCTGCTGCTGAATTACAACCCCAAGCTTCTGAATCCCCATCGGTGCCACCGTTACGCCCAGTGAGGCCTTCGCAAGCTGACTGGCTACAAAATTGGGAACTGTGGCTTAACCGTCTCGGCATCGTCCTGCTGCTGTTGGGGATTGGCTTCTTCTTTCGGTACGCCGTTGAATTGGGCTGGATTACCGATGCGGTTCTCGTTGCCATGGGCTTTATCATCGGCACGGTGCTGATGGGGTTGGGTTGGCGGTTGCGGCGGCGAGCCATCTTTAGCCAGTTTTTGCAGGGGGGCGGCCTTGCGACCTATTACCTCACGATCTTTGCTGCCTATCAGTTTTTGACCGTAATGCCTTGGGGCGTGGCCTTCCCATTGATGGTGGCAGTGACCCTAGGGACATTTTTCATCTCCTTGCGCCAAAATCGAGCCATTTTTGCGGTGATTGGTGTGGTTGGCGGCCTAGCAACCCCTTTGCTGCTCTCCAACACACAGATGAGTCGTCCCTTGGCCTTGGCTAGTTACACCTTTTTAATTCTCTTGGGCAGTTGGGCAATTTACGCAGTGAAGGGCTGGCGATCGCTCCTGCTGTCAGCCTTTTGGTTGGGATGGCTAATGTTAACGGTGTCTATTACTGGTCAACGGCTTGATCGAGTCGTGGCATTACAGGCCATTCTTGCATTGACTTGGTTGGGCTTTACGGTATTGCCCCCTTGGTATCAGTGGCGCGATCGCCAGCGTGCAGCGGCGCTGTATCGCCCTCAGGAGACTGCCCCACAGCCCTATGGTCAGGCGATCGCCCTTTTTAACCCGCTGATTGGCCTTGGCTTGAGTGCCTCCCTCTGGCAGTGGTCGGCAACGCGAACGGGTCGGGTGTTTGTCGTTTTTGGCGTGCTCTACCTTGGCACCAGTCTGCTCTGGCGACGCTTGCCGCAACCTTGGCGCTGGGTCTATAGCTTGACGGGACTCGTGCTCATTGCCCTTGGCATTGTTGTTCGTTACTACAGCAATCGCTTTATCCTCGCACCGCTGGCGATCGAGGGGTTGATTTTGCATTATCTGAGTCAACACTATGCCTCGCGAACCCTACGGGTTATTGCCCATCTTTGGTGGGGACTGCTCGGCCTTGGTTTTGTTGGTCAACTGCTGTTTACCGCCGCCGATCGCCCCCCACTGTTGAATCTGGCTTTTTTCGCCCATTTGGTGGTGCT
>NZ_DVEH01000070.1 GCF_015295825.1 Thermosynechococcus sp. M98_K2018_005 | reverse complement strand
AAACGGGCAGTGTGAAGTGAAAGCAACTGCCTTTTCCCGGTTGGGAGTCCACCCAAATCTGGCCGTAGTGCATACGAATAATTTGGCGGCAAAGGGCAAGGCCAATGCCATAGCCTTCAATGGTGCGATCGCGATCAAGGCGAACCGTCTCGCCAAAAATCTTTTCCTGCTGCTCAATGGGAATACCGGGGCCGCTGTCACAGACGGTAACTTGCACTTTTTGAGTCGTGCGGTGAAAGGCACTGAGGTGAATCTTGCCCCCTTCGGGAGTGTATTTACAGGCATTATCCAGCAGATTGACAAGCACCTGGCGAATGCGATCGCCATCGCCATAGACCAACGGTAAATCTAAAGGAATATCAGTGGTAAAGTGCTGCTTTTTACGTTCAAAATTTAGACGCACATCCTCAACCGTTTCTTGGCACAGTTGTCGCAGATCCAGTTGCCGTGCCATAATTTGCAGCTTGTCCTGTGGCCCGCGCGCCGCTAAGAGTAAATCCGTAATCAGTTGTCCCATCATCTGGGTTTGACTGCGGGCATGGTGAAACAGGCGTTGGATGTCCTCAATATGGAGTTGCTGACTACTCTGACTACTCTCTTCCTGAAGGTTAGATTCTAGGGTTTCAAGGGCAATCCCAACGGCAGTGAGGGGGTTACGCAACTCATGGGCCAGCAAGCCAATAATCCGATCTTTGAATTGCAGTTGTTCAGCCAAGCGATCGCGCTCTTGGCGCAGTTGAAACAGCTCATCCTTGAGGCGGCTGAGTTCTATCGAGCAATCCGACTGCTCCGCTGCCGATTTTTGCATATCTGCCTGTAGGCCCAGGGCGACTTCCCGCTGCCAGCGCGGCCACCAATAGTCCACCTTTTGCAGCAGCTTGCGACCGGCGAGGGTTTGACGCGGTTCAGGACGGACTTTAATCAAGGCAGGTGTGGCAACCAGCTTGTACTCCTCTAGGAGGTAGGGTTGCTCACCAATGGGCACCACTTTTAACTCAAAGCCAAAGTTCGAGGGCAGTTGCTGAATGTGGGCTTGAATAGCAGCGGTTTCCTCTTCATCGCCCGGACGATTGGCAACAAACAGGAGCAAACTGAGCGGCGGTGTCGTTTCTTGGATAGAACTGGCATCCGCAGACGCTTTCATTGAATCACCGGCGAGTCTTCTCAAGAGCAATGAATGGCGCTTCCTAGACAGGAAACACTAGAGAGCAATCAAAAGATTAACTAAATGTTAGCGGATTCTCCCTCGCAACCCAACTTAAGATTGCTGGCCATCCCGCCGGCCAAGTTCGTAGATTGCCCCACCGATGGTTGCCATCAGGCCTAAACTCAAGGCCCAGCTTTGCCCCAAGCCCAAACTACAGAGGATAAAGCAACCCGTCCCCACAAGAATAAAGGGAATGAGTCCCACCATCCCTGCCCAGAATTCGGCACTTTGGTTTGCTTCACCCCCTAGCCAGGTCACTAAATGCTGCATTAAGGCTTGGCCCGTGGGATAAAAGCCCCAGTAGAGGGCGATCGCCCACAGACCAGACCCCGCAATGGCGATGGGGGAGAGAGAAACCTGCTGCAAATTGGGAATCATAGGAGTCCTTGAAAAATCTTGGGATCAAACATTTCTCGGAGAGATAGATAGTAGGGAGTAAAAACACTTGTATCATAGCCAGCGGCACGGGTTTGTATTTCCTTACCCAAAAGGTGCACCATTTGAAACACCAGCTCCCATGTCACATTCAGGGAAGGATAGAGCATCAAACACAGGGGAAAGAGTTCCCGTTGCAGCGCCTCAAGGCTTTGCTCCAAAAGACACACCCAGAGGTAGACTTGGAACATCTCGACATCGCGAATACTGGAAACACGCACACTGGCTTGGGTCAAAGAGCCACTAAAACAGCGGTGCTGGGGGTTGAGTGCGGCAACACGATCACAAATCGCGGTGGCGATCGCCGTGCTCTGGGGCAATAGATGACGCACTAAAGCCAAGGCCGGATCATTGTAGTCGTAGTTGGCTGCTGCGTTATAGGCACGGTGCAAGGGCATGTAGAGGTGATCATCAATGACCTTGAAGAAGCTACTGAGGATGGGACGTTGGCTCGTTGGTGCCACTTCTAGCAGTAATACCCCCGTGTGGTGAAACTGCATACTGACAAAGCCAATCACCCGGGGATCGACGGCGGTGTAGCGGCTGCGAATCTCACTGATGGCACTGGCCACCTTGGCGGTCATTTGCTGGGTGCCCTTGCCGGCTTCGTAGAGTTTGAGGGTGCGCTGATAAATGTCATGGATGTCTTTGGAAATGCTCCAAGGATCCACCAGTTCCGCTGGAATCCCATGACGAATCATCTCTCCGGCCAAGAAGCCTTCGGTGCGCTGCCAAGCCTTGACACTAGCATTCCGCAATTCGGCCAAGAGTCGAGGGGCCACCACCGCTGGATCATCCTCCGCAAGGGCGGTGGTGTTGAGGTTGGTAATATAGCGCTTTGCCCAAGCCTGTGCCAGACTGCTCAAGGAGGTGGTGTCCGCCGCGATCGCGCTCGATCCATCAGTAGTGGTATTGAACATGAGCACCTCCGCTATTTTTAACAGGGCTACGACTATTAGCAGAATTGATGTTAAGAATTGTAACTTATTTAAGCTGAGCCTGCTACACTGAGCCACCAGTGATCGTTGACCGCAACTGCCCATACCGTTAATCTGCCCTATAGCAGCAACATCTTTGGAGAAATTGGATGGACTGGCAATCCTTTGCCGTGAGTTTTGCGATTGTTTTCCTGTCAGAACTGGGGGACAAGAGTCAACTGGTGGCGATTACTTTAGGGAGTAATGCCCGCTCCGCTACTGCTGTCTTTCTAGGCGTGGCCTCTGGCTTGGTGTGTACAACGTTTTTCGGTGTGCTTTTGGGCAGTGGGATTGCTACACTGATTCCGGTGAAAGTGGTCAAGGCGATCGCTGCCATGATGTTTGCCTTTCTGGGGTTTTATTTGCTGTCTCAAACAGCGGCTAACAGCCTTGACAGGGAGCAAATTTGATTATAGCCAAAGGATTGATTATCATAGTGACTACAGGTTAGCAAATGGGTAACCCTAAAACTGTGATTTAACTGCAACACGCTACTTAGTTAAGCAAAATCTGCTGTTTAAATTTTATTTTTGTTAGGATAGCGCCGTGTTCACGTCTCCTGCTCCCAGTCCCCTACCCCCCATTCGTTCCCTGGAGGATGCGATCGATCGCTGTCAGCGCCTAGGATTGCGCCTTAGTCGGCAGCGGCGTGCTATTCTCGAACTGCTCTGGGATGTCAAGGATCACCTCTCAGCGCGGCAGATCTACGATCGCCTGAATCAAGCAGGCAAAGACATCGGCCATACCTCGGTGTACCAAAATCTCGAAGCACTTTCAGAGCATGGTATTATTGAGTGCGTTGAGCGTGCCGATGGGCGCCTTTACGGCAATATCAGTGATAGCCACAGCCATGTCAATTGTCTCGATAGCCAGAAAATTATTGACGTTCACGTTGAGCTACCCCCCTCTCTCATTGCTGAGATTGAAGCAAAAACTGGCGTGAAAATTGTTGACTATCGCATTGATTTTTACGGTTATCAAAACCCTGAGCCGAGTACCCAAGGATAACTGCCGTGACCAATCCCCAGCATCTTCAGCTGCTCAAGCAGGGGGTTACCGCTTGGAATCAATGGCGGGAGCAAAACAGTGATATTCGCCCTGATCTGGGACAAGCCGATCTCACTGGCGCCAATTTGGAGCTGTACAACCTCACCAATGCCAATCTCGATCAGGCAAATTTAGCGGGGGCTGATCTGCGCAACGCTTTGCTCAAGGATGCCTACATGGCAGGAGCAAACCTCTACATGAGTGACCTGATTGAGGCGGATTTGCAGGGCGCCTGTTTGCAGCGGGCGACCTTAGCGGGTGCTGATCTCTACAAGTCAAATATGGCTATGGCCGATCTGCGCCAAGCCAACTTGGTGGGCACGTTACTGCGGCGAGTGAGTTTAGTGGAAGCGACCCTTGCCTATGCCAACCTCACCCGTGCCAATCTCTTTCAGGCCAACCTGCACTTGGCCGATCTCAAGAGCGCAATTTTGCAAGAAGCGATTCTCGAAAGTGCCAGTCTCATTGAGGTGAACTTTGAAGATGCGGTTCTCATTGCGGCCAAGATGTCGAAGGCCAATGCCCGCCGTGCCAACTTTAGGGGCGCAAACCTCTACAAAGCAGAAATGGACGGCATGGATTTGCGGGATGCGATTCTCGATAAAGCTTAGCACCAGCAACTTGTGAAAAGGCAAGGTTCAGGCTACGTTAGAGGTGAATCATCCTCGCCTATTGGAACTCGAAAGGAAGGCCTGTGACTAAAAGCATCCGTAATACAGCACGTATGGTTCTTGGTGTAATTTTTGGGATTATTGGGGTTGTCGGCTTCATTTTACCCATAGTGCCAGGAACGCCTTTTTTGCTGATAGCGGCAGCTTGTTTTAATTCCATGGAACCCGAGGAGACCTCCAGTGCCCAAGGGAATGAATCGCCGCCCGTGGCATGAAATACTTTTTCCTCACGGAGGGGTGGCAGATTGGCCGCGTGTGGGAACCCCAAGGCCTCTGGAATGAGCAAGTGTGGCGGCGATCGCCCGTGATCACCCGTACCTGCCTCTACATCCTAGAGGGGGAGGAAAAGCTCTGGCTGTACCAAGTGGAGGAGATGGTTCTGATGGTGGAAGTAAAGCCCACCCATCCTGACCCTGTCTCAACCATTGGTCAAGTGGTGCTCAAGCGCCTGATGAGTGCGGAGGATGTGCTGACGTACCTGTGTACCACCCCTGCCATTGCCAAAATTCAAGTGGAGCGACCCTCCCCTTCGGACGATCGCCCCTAGCGAGCGGTAAGTCCTTGGTACAACTGAGTAAAGAACTTGATCAACGCTGGCGCCCGTGATCGCCATTTGGGGTAAACTAGTTCGATGTTGTTGCCAACCGATGGAAACCCATTCGGCAACTCAACCCTAGACTTTCGTGATTGAGCAATTTTAAGGTGTCCTTTGGTTGCAAACTCCGCTGCCTGCCTTGATGGCAAATCCTTAGCCCAGTCCATTGAACGCCAGTTGGCTGATCATGTGCGGACGTTTCACGCCCAGTGGGGGCGATCGCCCGGGTTGGCCGTGTTGCGGGTTGGCGATGATCCTGCCAGTGCAGTGTATGTCCGCGCCAAAGAACAGGCCTGTGGCCGCGTCGGGATTCAATCCTTTGGTGCCCATTTGCCGGCCACCATTACAGAAGCGGATTTATTGGCCAGAATTACTGAGCTCAATCAGGACGAACGGGTGGATGGCATTCTGCTGCAATTGCCCCTACCGCCCCACCTCGATCCCCGTCCCCTGCTATACGCCATTCGTCCCGATAAAGATGTGGATGGCCTGCATCCCGACAATCTGGGTCGGCTAGTGCGCGATGAACCGGGACTGCGCAGTTGTACGCCTGCTGGGGTGATGCAGCTTTTGGCCGCCTATGGTATTGATATTGCAGGTCGCTCGGCAGTGGTCGTGGGTCGCAGTATTTTGGTCGGTAAGCCCCTCGCGCTGATGTTACTCACCGCCAATGCAACGGTGACGATCGCCCACTCGCGCAGCCGTGATCTTGCCAGTGTCACCCGTAGTGCCGAGATTTTAGTCACAGCGATGGGACAGCCCCGGCGGATTACTGCTGACATGATTCGGCCGGGAGCAGTGGTCATTGATGTCGGGATTAATCGCATTCAACGCCCCGACGGTAAATCAGGTCTTTGGGGCGATGTGGACTACGAGGCTGCCTGTGCTGTGGCCAGTTATATTACCCCTGTTCCGGGGGGTGTTGGTCCGATGACCGTTGCCATGTTGTTGCACAATACTGTATGGAGCTATTGTCGCCGTCACAATTGGCACAAGCCCCTGCTGTCGTTGACCTCGATGCCACCCGCACGCTGAGGAGTTGATCATGATTTCCGCTGATCCCCCCCAAGTTCATTCCACCGGCACATTTGATCTCAAAACCTACCTCAAAGAACGCCAAGCCCTTGTGGAAGCTGCTCTCGAAGCCTCGATCCCCGTCGCCTACCCAGAGAAAATTTACGATGCAATGCGCTATTCACTGATGGCGGGGGGCAAGCGGCTGCGCCCGATTCTCTGCTTGGCCACCTGTGAACTGATGGGGGGCACCGTGGAAATGGCCATGCCCACCGCCTGTGCCCTAGAGATGATCCACACCATGTCGCTGATCCACGATGATCTGCCGGCTATGGACAATGATGACTACCGTCGCGGCAAACCCACAAATCACAAAGTCTATGGCGAAGATATTGCCATTCTGGCGGGGGATGGCTTACTGGCCTATGCCTTTGAATACGTGGTGGAACAAACGAAAAACGTGCCCGCAGAGTATCTGCTGAAAATTGTGGCGCGGTTGGGGCATGCCGTGGCAGCAACGGGCTTGGTGGGCGGTCAAGTGGTGGACTTGGAGTGTGAAGGGCAGCCGAACATTGGTCTAGAAACGCTACATTTTATCCACTCCCACAAAACGGGGGCACTACTGGAGGCCTCTGTGGTTTCTGGGGCATTGCTGATGGGGGCGAATGAATCTGACGTGGCTCGCCTGTCCCGCTATGCGGCAAATATTGGCTTGGCGTTCCAGATTGTGGATGATATTTTGGATATTACTTCGACCCGGGATGTCCTTGGTAAAAGCGTTGGTAAAGATGTGGCTGCCCAAAAAATGACGTACCCGCGCCTGTGGGGTCTGGAAAAATCCCGCCAAGAGGCTGAACGCTTGGTGGCAGAGGCGAAGGCAGAGTTGGCTGTATATGGGGCAGCCGCCGTTCCTTTGCAGGCGATCGCCGACTACATTGCCAGCCGCAGTCATTAACGATTCCGAAGTGGGTTAGGATGGGCGCAGAGTTTGTCCTTGTCCGTAACCATGATGGACGGTCTTCGTGAGCTACTGGCTAACCATGTCCTCTGGGTCGCTTTCGCCGCCAGCGCGATCGCCCAAATGCTCAAGTTACTGATTGACATTGCCAAACACCGCAAGCTCAATTTCCGCGTTCTGGTGGAAACGGGGGGGATGCCCAGTTCCCATTCTGCCCTCGTTACTGCTCTGGCGACTGGGGTGGGGCTGCAGCGGGGCTGGGACAGCATTGAGTTTGCGATCGCCATTGTCTTTGCCTGTATTGTCATGTACGATGCGGCCGGGGTGCGTCAAGCAGCCGGCAAACAAGCCCGCATTCTCAATCAAATTGTTGATGAATTTTTCCAAGATGGGCACGAATTGGCAGAAGCCCGCCTCAAGGAGTTATTGGGGCACACCCCCATTCAGGTTATTGTTGGTTCCGCCCTGGGGGTGGCGATCGCTTGGCTAGCGGTCTAAGGGTTTGCCCAGCGGTTATCGCTTTATCTCCCGACCATAGCGATCCTCAAAGCGGACAATATCATCCTCGCCAAGGTAGGATCCCGACTGCACCTCGATCATTTCAAGGGGAATTTTCCCCGGATTGGCCAAGCGATGCACAGCGCCCACAGGGATATAAGTAGACTCATTCTCGGTCAGCAGAAACGTCTTGCCATTGCAGGTAACCTCCGCTGTGCCACTGACGACAATCCAATGTTCCGCGCGGTGATGGTGTTGTTGGAGCGAAAGACTCGCCCCTGGCTTGACCGTAATCCGCTTCACTTGAAAGCGATGACCCGTGTCAATGGAGTCGTAGTGTCCCCAAGGGCGATAGACCACGCGATGATTGTAGGCCTCACTGCGCTTTTGGGCTTGCAGTTGCTCCACCACTTGTTTCACCTGTTGTGCCGCCTCCTGATGGGCAATGAGAACGGCATCGGCAGTTTCTACAACAATGAGGTTTTCCACCCCCAGTAGGGCAACCAAGCGGTTTTGACTATGGACAAAGCAATCCTTGCTGCCACAGATGAGGACATCGCCACGGCAACTGTTGCCAAATTCATCCTTGGGTGTCACCTCCCAGAGACTCGACCAAGACCCCACATCAGTCCAGCCGCACTCTAGGGGAACTACCGCTGCCTTTTGCGTCTTTTCCATCACCCCATAGTCCACCGATAGACTGGGACACTGACTCAAGGGTTCTTTGGCCAAGCGGATAAAGTCCAAATCCTCCTGCCCCTCCCGCAGTGCCAAGCGGCAGTGGTGCAAAATGTCTGGCTGCTGCTGTGCCAATTCTGCTAAGAAGCTCTGGGCGCGGAAGAGAAACATACCGCTATTCCAAAGGTAATGGCCATCCGCCAGATAGGCCTCTGCCGTTGCCAAATCGGGTTTTTCCACAAACTCTGCCACCCGATAGGTGTGGGCATCACTGAGAGCTTCCCCCCGCCGAATGTAGCCATAGCCTGTATGGGGGGAGGTGGGCGTAATGCCAAAGGTTACTAACCAGTCCTTGGCGGCGGGTGCAAGTGCCCGTTGTAGCCCCTGCTGAAAGGCGGCAACATCCTGAATCAAATGATCCGCTGGTAGCACCAAAAGAATGGCATCGGTGGCGAGGACTTCTGTGATGTAGAGCGCAGCAAGAGTAATGGCAGGAGCCGTATTGCGCCCCAAGGGTTCGAGCAAAATCCGCGTTGGCGTCACCCCTAGTTCTTGAAATTGTTCTGCTACAAGAAAGCGATGGGCTTCATTGGCCACCACCACTGGCAGCTGCACTTGGGGTAAACCCTGCAAGCGTTGCCACGTTTGTTGTAGCAGACTCTGCCCTTCGGCACTTAAGCGCATAAACTGCTTGGGATGGGCTTGGCGCGATAATGGCCAAAGGCGACTTCCGGCTCCCCCCGATAGAATCACTGGAATACAGTCCATGCAAGGTTTCCCTCAGGTAGTGTGATGCTTAAGCGCAGTGTATCGCTAAAGAACTTCGTTTTGGTTCAGACCCCTGTTCTTTTTGTTACTCCCTTTCTAAGGGCTACTCTTCTGGCAGTCCCCGATGAATTGCACTCAGGGACTGAGGTGGCGTTTTCCCTTGGTTAAGGTTTGGCAATTTGATTCATCAAGAGACTTAAAGCCCTTGGCGATTCTCCTTAGGATAGAATGTGGGCTGATCAGCGTTAGGGTTTCCTATGGCCATTAAAAAAGGAGATTTGGTAAAGGTCGTTGCTGAAAAATTGGCCAACAGTGTTGAGGCCTTGGCCAGCGATCATCGTTATCCCCCCTATCTTTTCGAGGGACGCGGTGAAGTGGTGGAGATTCGCGGTGACTATGCGCAGATTAAATTTCCAGTGCCCACCCCTACAGTTTGGCTGCGCCTCGATCAACTGGAGGTCGCTAAATAACCGCCATGAGTGTCTCCTGCTAGTCTGTGAGCCAGTGAAGAGCACCCGTGTTAGCAATTTTCAGCGTGTCTGGATATGATGGAGGCAATGCTGTTGCTTAACATTTGGTAATGTTAGTTCAACCTTCGCAACCTCAACGCTGGTTTCAGTGGCTCAAGGAGACGCTTCTTTTTGGGCAAGAACCCAGTGGCGAACTCTTAGCCATTTTGCTGGTGTATTTTGTCCAAGGGGTTTTGGGCTTAGCACGGCTGGCCATTAGCTTTTTCTTTAAGGATGAGTTGGGGCTGTCGCCGGCGGAAGTGGCGGCATTGATGGGTGTGGCTGCGCTGCCTTGGGTAATTAAGCCGGTGTTTGGCCTCATTTCTGATAGCCTGCCGCTTTTGGGATTTCGTCGCCGTTCCTATCTTGTCCTGTCGGGCTTCTTGGGCTGTGGGGCGTGGTTGAGCTTGGGGACGTGGGTGGCTGCCCCTTGGCAGGCAACGGCAGCGATTCTAGCAGCCTCGATCGCGATCGCCCTCAGTGATGTGATTGTCGATTCACTGGTGGTTGAACGGGCACGCCAAGAATCGGCGACTGAAATGGGAACGCTGCAATCCCTAAGCTGGGCAGCTACTGCCTTGGGGGGCATCCTCACCGCTTACTTTAGTGGCCAACTGTTGCAGTGGTTTAGTCCGCGTACAGTGTTTCAAATTACGGCGGTGTTTCCCCTCTTGGTGTCGGGGGTTGCGTGGGCGATCGCCGAAGCACGGGTTACGGCTCGGCCGC
This sequence comes from Thermosynechococcus sp. M98_K2018_005, assembly GCF_015295825.1. Lineage (GTDB taxonomy): Bacteria > Cyanobacteriota > Cyanobacteriia > Thermosynechococcales > Thermosynechococcaceae > Thermosynechococcus. Next base: position 30,931 of record NZ_DVEH01000070.1, on the reverse strand, counting down.
AACTGCGTCAGACTTGGGAGCACATCAACCGTGTGCGTCAAGCAATGATGCAAAAACGGATTTGGTTGCCGGTGGCTTTCCTCTTCCTCTGGCAGGCGACCCCCGGCTCGGAATCAGCCTTCTTTTTCTTCACAACGAATGAATTGGGCTTTGAAGCGGAGTTTTTGGGGCGGGTGCGCCTTGTCACTAGCATCGCCTCCCTCCTGGGGGTGTGGATTTTCCAGCGCTACTTGAAAACGCTGCCCATTCGTACCATTTTTTTCTGGAGCACGATTCTCTCAGCCCTTTTAGGACTCTCTAGCTTGATTTTGGTCACCCACCTGAATCGCCAATGGGGCATTAGTGACCAGTGGTTTAGCTTGGGGGATAGCCTCATTTTGGCAGTCATGGGGCAAATTGCCTTTATGCCGGTACTGGTATTAGCGGCGCGGCTGTGTCCACCGGGGATTGAAGCCACCCTCTTTGCGCTGCTGATGTCCATTAGCAACCTTGCCAATCTGGTCTCCCATGAGTTGGGGGCACTGCTGACCCACTGGCTGGGGATTACCGAGCATAACTTCGATCGCCTGTGGTTGCTGGTGCTCATTACCAACCTGAGTACGCTATTGCCCCTACCGCTGTTGAATTGGTTGCCGCAGCAGGTGCCGCTGCCCGCCTCTCAATCCCCTGTCACTGTTGAGTTGGAGCCAAGTGTCTCATGACTGGAGTTTTAGATCGCCCCTACACGATGGCGGATTGGCGGGGGGGGACAGAATCCCTCACCCAAGAGTATGACTATTGGATTGATGATGTTGAAGGTACGGTGCCCACGGATTTGGTGGGAACGCTCTACCGCAATGGCCCTGGACTGTTGGAGCGCGGAGGAGTGCCCTTAGCCCATCCCTTTGATGGCGACGGCATGATCTGTGCCTTTCGCTTTGAGAATGGGCGGGTGCATTTTCGCAATCGCTACGTGCGTACCGCTGGATTTTTGGAGGAGGAAAAGGCCAATCGCCTTCTCTATCGCGGTGTCTTTGGCACCCAAAAACCGGGTGGGTGGCTGGCCAATTTCCTAGATACCCGGGTCAAAAACATTGCCAATACCCATGTGATCTATTGGGGGGGCAAATTACTGGCGCTCTGGGAAGCGAGTCTGCCCCACCGCCTTGACCCTGTGACTCTAGAAACCATTGGCCTTGATAACCTAGAAGGTCTCCTCAAGGAAAGTGATGCCTTTGCAGCGCATCCCCGCTTTGATCCCCGGATGCAGCGGCTAGTGAATTTTGGTGTCAAGCCTGGCCTCAGCACCCGCATTACGCTCTATGAATTTGATGCCAGTGGTCAGTGTGTCTCGCAACCCGTATTTCAGATTCCAGGGTTTGCCTTTATCCATGACTTTGCCCTTACCCCCAACTACGCCATTGTTTTTCAGAATCCGGTGCAGTTAAATCCCCTGCCCTATCTGCTCGGACTGCGGGGCGCCGCCCAGTGCATTCAATTCAATGCGCAGGAACCGACACGGGTTTGGCTGCTGCCTCGTCGGGGTGGGACTCCCCAGATGTTGACGATGCCCGCCTGTTTTGTCTTTCACCATGCCAATGCCTACGAAGCTGGGGATGAAATTCATGTGGAGTCCATTGCCTACAGCCACTTTCCCAATTTAGAACCGGGCACGGATTTTCGGGAGGTGAATTTTGCGGCGCTGCCCTCAAGCCTGCTGTGGCGGATTCAATTGAACCCCAAAACTAAGGCTGTGGATTGGCAAGTGGTGAGCGATCGCCCCTGTGAATTTCCCGTGGTGCATCCGGCCAAGGTGGGGCAACCCTATCGCTACACCTATTTGGCGGCGGGGCATGATCCGAAAACCAATGCGCCTTTACAGGCACTGTGGCGGTGCGATCGCCAGACGGGTGAGGAACAATTTTGGTCGGCGGCGCCGCGTGGCTTTGCCAGTGAACCCATTTTTGTCCCTCGGGGTCTGCAAAGGGGTGACTTTCTCTGGCAGGGTGCCCAAGGGGAAGAGGATGGCTGGCTCTTGCAGGTGGTGTATGATGCCAGTTGCCACAAGTCGCAGTTACTCATCTTTGATGCGGCAGCCATTGGCGCTGGACCAGTGGCACGATTGCGCCTGAAACACCACATTCCCTACGGTCTCCACGGTTCCTTTACCACAGCGGTCTAGGCAATGGGCATCGAAATTGAGCGCAAGTTCCTTGTCAGGGGCGAGGAATGGCGATCGCTAGCCACGAGTGTGTCCCAATTTGCCCAAGGCTACCTGTCCACGGTTCCTGAGCGCACGGTGCGCGTGCGTCTTGCGGGTGACAAGGCATGGATCACAATCAAGGGCAAAGCCAGCGGTGGTCAGCGTCGTGAGTATGAGTATACTATCCCCGTTGCTGATGCAAGGGAACTCCTCGCGGAATTGTGCCTACAACCGATCATCAAGAAAAACCGCTATCGTATCCCAGCGGGTGATCTGTGTTGGGAAGTGGATGAATTTACTGGAGCCTGTGCGGGCCTGATTTTGGCAGAAATTGAATTGCCCCGTGCTGACTATCCCCTGACTCTACCCCCTTGGATCGGCCTTGAAGTGACTGACGACCCCCGCTATACTAATGCCTACTTAGCGGAGCACCCCTATCAAAAGTGGGTAACCGGCAATTCCTGAGATTCGATAGGATACAAAAATATCGCCACAGCTTTGCTATGCTTGCTCGGATTCGCCAAGTTACCCAAACCCTCACCCCCCGTCTCATTGAAATTCGTCGCCATCTGCACCGCTACCCCGAATTGAGTGGCCAAGAACATCAAACCGCTGCCTATGTGGCGGGGGTGCTTTCCTCGGCAGGCTTAACCGTGCAGCAGGATGTGGGGAAAGTGGGGGTGATTGCTGAACTGGAGGGGAATCCCAAGAAAAAGGGGCTCTTGGCCATTCGTACCGATATGGATGCCCTGCCAATCCAGGAGCGGACCGGACTGGAGTTTAGCTCAAAACATAGCGGGGTGATGCACGCCTGCGGTCACGATGTGCACACCACAGTGGGTCTGGGCACGGCAATGGTGTTGGCGGCTCTCAAGGAGGAGTTCCCTGGCCGCGTGCGGTTTATTTTTCAGCCTGCGGAAGAAATTGCCCAAGGGGCGAGTTGGATGATTGCCGATGGCGCGATGAAAGAGGTGAGTGCCATTTTGTCGCTCCATGTGTTTCCAACCATTCCCGCGGGGGAAGTAGCGGTGCGCTATGGTGCGTTGACGGCGGCTGCCGATGACATTGAGTTAACGATTTTGGGAGAATCGGGTCATGGTGCCCGCCCCCATGAAGCGGTGGATGCGATTTGGATTGCCGCTCAAGTGATCAGTGCTTTGCAACAGGCCATTAGCCGCACTCAGAATCCCCTGCGCCCCGTGGTGGTCACCTTTGGCAAAATTCAAGGGGGACGGGCTGCCAATGTGATTGCCGATCAGGTGACGCTTCAGGGAACGGTGCGATCGCTCCATCCGGAAACCCGTGCCACACTCCCGACGTGGATTGAGCAAATTGTTGCCAATGTCTGCCATGCCTACGGTGCCCGTTACAAACTCCACTATCGGCGGGGCGTACCGGGGGTAGAAAATACACCCTATCTATCGCAACTGCTGGCGGAGGCGGCGACTGATGTGGTGGGTGCCCCCCATGTGCATATTTTGCCCGAACCGTCCCTTGGGGCAGAGGATTTTGCCCTTTACCTAGAGCACGCCCCCGGTGCCATGTTCCGCCTTGGCGTGGGCTTTCGCGATCGCCCCAACTATCCCCTGCATCACCCGGAGTTTGATGTCGATGAACAGGCCATTCCCGTGGGTGTGATGACCCTTGCCCATGCGGCCTGTCGCTATTGGCAGATTCCCTACTAATGATGATTGGCGTGGTAGAGCATCCCAAGGGCGATCGCGCTGACGACAACCTTCGGTAACCAACTGGCCACGATGGGTGAGACTGCTCCCCCCTCGCCAAAGGCGGTGAAAATAAAGGCACCAACGTAATAGCCAAAAATAATCGCCACACTGAGACCAAAGGCACGCCCCTGTTCTTGGCGAGGAGAACTGATGCCCAAAACGGCACCGACAACGGCAAAACTCAGGCACAAAAAGGGAAGGGAGAGCTTTTCCTGTAACTGCACCCGCCACTGCCGCAGACGTTTGGCATCGCCACTTTCCGCCAAAACTTGCAAGTACTGATAGATTTCGCGACTGGTCATAAACTCTGGTGCTCGCGTTTCCCTTGCTAAATCAAGGGGGGTACGGGGGTAGGCAAACGTTCGTTCTGAGAAGGTCTCGGCCACGTCATAGTCACGATCGCGCGTTAGGTAGTGGTAGGTGCCCTGCCGAAACAGCCACGTCGAACCTTGCCACTGGGCTTCCTGCGCCGTAATGATCTCCCGCAATTGTCCCTGCTCAAAGTTCAACACCGTCACTTGACCCATGACCTCGCCATCAAAACGATGGGCAAAAAAGAGTTGCTGAAGCTGCCCGCCAGCAAAACGACGGTAGAAGATATTGCGGGTCTGAAAGCTGGGCTGGGGGCGTTGAATCGCCACTTCCAAGGTCTTGATGGCGCGGTAGGCCATGGGGGGAGCCACCAGTTCATTGAGGGCAAAGGTGAAGAGCAAGGCACAGAACCCCGCTAAGAGCGCCGGTCGCACCAGACGCAGCGGACTCACCCCACAGCTTTTGCAAGCAATCAGTTCACTGCGGCGGGAGAGCTGACTATAGGCAAGGAGCGAACCAAAGAGCATCGCCATGGGAATGCCCAAGACCGCAAAGGTGGGCAAACGCAGAAAAAAAACTTGAATGGCACTGAGGATGCCAAGGTTGTGCTCCACCATATTGCGAATCAGGTAGAACACCGTACCAATAACGGCAGCGATCGCCGTAAAAATACCAAAACCAAAGACAAAGGGGCGAATCATCTCCCGCAGGATATAGCGATCCAACAGGGAGAATCGCGGCTGCCAAGGCATCTTCTCAAGGGATCGGGCGATCGCCAGCATCTTTTATAGTCCCAAGCAGGGTTTCGCCAACTTCCAATAACGAAAGAATCGCCTTAAATCGGCATTGGCAGGTAACGTGACAAAGGGTTCTGGCTCTAGGATCTCCACTGGATAGGCCAATTGCTGACAAATGGCGCGAAAGCGAGGACTAGGACTGGCCATTGTCACCACGCGATCGCCCCCGTGTACCTCAACAAAGGCATTCACCAAGGGGGCTACCTCACCACGGTACATTTCCACGGGGAGATCCAGCAGGCACTCATAGAGAAAGACCAGCCGCTTCAGACGAATTTGCCACTCCTTAAGTAACGCTACATCCCAGACAAAAATAGCCGGCGCGTTAGGGTAGCGGTCAAAGATTGGCGCCTTGGGGTCGAGACAATCCCCATGAACCCAAACAATTGGCTGCCCCATTAGCGTTGCATGGCCTCTTTTTTCAACTGTTTGCTGTCCCGCTGCGCTGCTGCTGCTAAGTCAGCATCCAAGAGGGTTTGACCCGTGGCGGCTAAATAGACATCATCTAGACTAGGTCGTGACTGCGCCAAGCTAAAGAGGGGGAGTCCTGCTTGCTCTAGCGCCGTTTTAATGGCTGCGATCGCCACGGTGGCATCTGTAACCACCAGATTCAAGGAGTTACCTTGGTTGGCATTAATCAGCGCCGATTTCACGCAGTCCAATTGACTGAGAAGGGCCTGTGCCATTTGTGCCTCTTGACGCGGTGTAAATTCCCGCACCCGCAACGTGACGCGATCGCCACCAAGATTGGCCTTGAGTTCCTCTGGCGAACCACTGGCAATCACCCGCCCCTGATCGAGAATCACCAAGCGATCGCTGAGGAGATCCACTTCCTCAAGGTAGTGGCTGGTCAAGATAATCGTCAGTCCCTGAGCCTTCAGATCCCGCAGCACCTCCCAAATTACTTGGCGACTTTCAATGTCGAGGCCTACGGTGGGTTCATCCAAGACAAGAACTTGGGGTTGATGCAGTAGTCCCGCCGCGAGATCAAAGCGTTTGCGAATGCCACCAGAGTAGGTACCACACTGGCGATCGCGCCATTCCAATAAATCCAACCGTGCCAGCACTGCTTCAATGCGCTCTGGAATCAGGGCACGGGGAATGTGGTACAGCGCCGCCTGCAATTCCAGAAATTCCTGACCCGTGAGGATTTTATCAAGCGCCACCTCTTGAGCCACATAGCCTAATTTTTGGCGCACTAAATGGGGTTGGTGGAGTACCGAAAGACCACAGACTTCCAACACCCCCGCCTCCGGTCGCGAGAGGGTACACAGACAGCGCAGCGTTGTCGTTTTCCCTGAGCCATTCGGTCCCAGCACCCCAAAAATTTCCCCTTGATAGGCGCTAAAGGAGACATCGGCCACCGCTGTAATGGCACCGTAGGATTTCTTGAGATGTTCGACCTTTACCGTGGCTGTCATGGTCCTTAACTCTGTGTGCAATTCCCTTAACATTTTGACAGATATTTCTCCTTGCTTGGGTGTGCGTGCTAAAACAGCAACTAGAGCCTATTGGGTGAGTTTCCCGTGGCCACTGCCGAAACTGCGCCGATTGCCGAAGTCATGCACCTCACGGGCGATCGCCTGCGATTGCGGATTCAAGAACTAAAAACAGATGCCGCCTTTCGGGATTCCCTGAGTGCCTATCTGAAAACCCTCCAAGGGATTAAATCGGTTCAGGTTAACCCCCTTGCCGCCTCAATGACCATTGAGTATCACCTCGAGCAAATCACGCCCCTACAACTGCTGGCTGCGATTCAATTTTGGGGGGATGTCCAGATCATTGGCCAAGGCAATAAGGGCTTGCAAAACCTCACCCGCGCCTTTGATCTCGAACCCGAAGAGGTGGGCAACAAACTCACCTCCATGGGCGGATTTCTCATGGGCGGCTACGTGGGCGATATTCTTGGTGGCATGCTGGGGGGAACAGCGGGTGGCCTGTTTATGGGGCCTGCGGGTGCGGTCATGGGGGTGCAAGTGGGCACCTTTGTTGGCGGTGTCATCGGTGCGCGATTGGGGATGGAAGCCACTGAGCAAATCACTCAACTGCACTTTACTGCCCTTGAGGAAACTCCGGAACGGGTTGCGAAAGCCCTAGAGATTCGCAGCGGTGACCAAATTGGCGGGGCTGCCGGTGAAATTGCTGGCGGCCTAGCGGGACAAGTGCTCTTGGGGCCTGTGGGGGAAACCGTCGGGCGGGTGGTGGGCAATATGGTTGGTTCGCAACTGGGGGAAGATCTCGGGCGACAGTTGGCGGAGCCATCCCCTGAGGAACCTCCTCCCCCATCTCTGAATCTTTTTCTGGAGTGGTGGGTGAAAACCAGTCAGACCTTTACCAAGGAAACGCTGTTGGCCACCCTCGGTGGCATGATGGCACGGGCATTTCTGGGTCCTCAAGCCGAAGCTGAGGGCATCCGAGCCGGTACCCGCATTAGTCGTCATCTCGATATGCAACAGTCCAACACCGCAGCAAAAGAGAAAAAAGTATAATCCTAAGGTAATGGCCTATGGAGATGTCCAGCGCGACAGGAGCGAACCAATGCTCGATACCATCTTACTCCTCATTATCGTTGTGATGGGAATTGCCGTTGGCTTCAACAGCATTGACCTACTCCCAGAAACGGTTCTTGCTCAAGTGGCCAATGTGCGGGGGTTGCAGTGGGTCATGGCTGGCTTTGGCGCCATCGTTGGCATTGCCCTTGGCTTGTTGTTGCAGTCGCTTTACCATCGTCTTGAGCGTAGTATCCGCCAATTGCCCCCAGAAACGCTCTTGTCGCGAGCGGTGGGTCTTGTGGTGGGGTTGCTCTTGGCCAACTTGATGCTGGCACCGATCTTTCTGTTGCCCATTCCCAAAGATTTTTCGTTTATTAAACCCCTGATTGCTGTTCTCACCAGCATTGTCTTTGCCTATTCAGGAACCACCTTGGCCGATAGTCACGGACCTGCCCTGCTGCGGTTAATTAACCCCAATGCCGTTGCCAGTAGCCTCTTGGCCGAGGGAATGCTCAAACCTGCCCGTGCAAAGGTGCTGGATACCAGTTGCATCATTGATGGCCGCATTGAGGCACTGTTGAATCTTGGGGTACTCGAAGGGCAAATCATTGTGCCCCAGTTTGTGCTTCAGGAGCTGCAACTGATTGCCGATGCGGGGAATGAGCAAAAACGGATTCGCGGTCGGCGGGGGCTCGATGTTCTCAATCGTCTCCAAGCCACTTTGGGCGATCGCATTGTCATTCACTCGGCAGACTATCCAGAGTTAACAACGGTGGATGCTAAACTGGTACGGCTGTGCCAAGAAATCAACGGCACCCTTGTCACCAATGATTTGAACCTGAACAAAGTTGCCCGCTTCCAAAAAGTAGATGTCTTTAACGTCAACGAGGTAGCGCAAGCTCTCCGTCCCATTTATCTCCCCGGCGATACGCTGGAGTTGAAAATTCTCAAGGAAGGGAAAGAACCGGCGCAAGGGGTGGGCTACCTAGAGGATGGTACGATGGTGGTTGTCGAAGAGGGGGTGGATCACATTGGCGATCAGTTGTCGGTGGTTGTGACCAGTGCCCTGCAAACCTCGGCAGGCCGCATGATTTTTGCCCGCCTGCAAATGCCAACGATGGCCTAAATTCCCTCCCCCAGGGGATCTAGCTGATGACCCATGAGCCACCCAAGCCCACTTCACCCCCGCAACTGGTTTCACCGTGGGTTTGGGGTCTTTTTGTTTTCAGCCTCCTATTCCTCTTTGGTGTGCTGTTGGCGACGGTGTGGCGACCGACGCTCTTTCCCATTGATCTGGTGAATCCGGATCAGCTACGGCCACTACCCGATTTCTTGCAACTGCCGGCGGATGACCTAAGTCTATGGTGGCCCGTGGTTCTGGCGGGGATGGTGGCGATCGCCCTCAATTTTATTCCCAGCAACAATGTCAGCCGATTGATAATTCGCTTCATTGTGATTCTTTTCGGCTGCCGCTATCTGGTGTGGCGGGGCTGGGTGACCCTCAATGATGCCCACTGGTTGAGCTTTACTGCCAGCATTGGCTTCTATGGTCTTGAGGTGCTCTACTTTTTCACCTATTTGCTTTACTTCTATCAGACGGCATGGCTGACGACCGCATGGCGATCGCGACAGGCAAATTACTATCAGCAGGCAGTTCTCAGTGGTGAATACTGCCCCAGTGTGGATATTTTCATTCCCACCTACAATGAACCCCCCTATATTTTGCGGCGGACGATTGTCGCCTGTCAGGCGATCAACTACAGGAATAAAAGTATCTATGTCCTTGACGATGGCCGGCGATCAGAAATTGCGGATCTCTGTGAGCATCTGGGGGTTAACTATCTCACCCGTCCCACCAATGAGCACCGCAAAGCAGGCAACCTCAACCATGCCCTGAAATACACCACTGGTGAACTGATTGCCGTTTTTGATGCCGACTTTATTCCCTTTCAGAACTTCCTCACCCGCACCGTGGGCTTCTTTCAAGATGATCACGTATCCATGGTGCAAACCCCCCAGCACTTCTTTAACCCTGACTACCACTCCCAAAACCTTGGCATTGAGTTTATGATGCCCGGCGATATGGCGTACTTTTTTGGCTTTATTCAGCCGGGGCGGGACTTTGGCAACGCCATTATTTGCTGCGGTACCTCCTATGTGGTGCGCCGCCGTGACCTAGAAGCCGTGGGTGGATACTACACTCGCTGTGTGGTCGAGGATTTCCAAACGGGAACCAGAATGCAGATCGCTGGCTATCGCCTCGTTTACCTAAATGAAATCCTCAGCATGGGGGAGTCTCCTCGGAACTTCCAAGATCATCTGGAGCAACGGCTGCGCTGGCTACAGGGGAATATGCAAATCTATTTCTGTGGTGATGATCTCCCCATTTGGTCAAAACTGTCGTGGTTTCAGCGCAGTTGCCACCTCTCGCTGCTATTGCACAACATTAATCCCTTTATCCGCACGTGCTTTCTCGTCGGTCCTTTTTTGAGCCTGATGACCGGCATTTCCCTGACGGTGGCCACCTTTGGTGAGTATCTCTTTTATGCGCTGCCCTATACATTGCTGACGATCGCCACCTTTAGCTGGGCGACAGAAGGGCGGTATTTTTCTGTCTGGGGTGAAGTCTATGAGGTGACCTTTGCCTTTCCGGGGATGGTGCAACTGATTAAAATCCTCCGCAATCCCTTCGGCAAAATTGGCAGCATTGTGACTAACAAGGGCACCCTCTCCAATCGGAAGCGGTTGAATTTGCGCTATACATGGCCGCTGGCGGCGTTTGTGATTGCGGTGGGGGTAGGAGTCTTTATCCGCTATGGGGGCTACTGGCTCCATATCTGGCCACCGATGGAGTATGAACGGGCGGGGTTAGAGGTGATGTTGGCTTGGACGCTTTACAACACCTTTATTGCCTTGATTGCCGTTTTGTCCTCCATTGACCAGCCCACCCGCCGTCAGAGCGATCGCTTTCCCGTTTGCACCGTGTGTCGTTTCCAACTGGGGAATCACACCTACTGGGGCTATACCCGCGATGTGTCGGAGACAGGCGCCGCCCTATTATTGACCGCAGGGCGTTTTATCGAAGCCCAAAGAGATACCGTCGGCACCCTGACCTTTTTGGAACAGGACTTTAGCGTGACCGCAGTTGTGGTTCGTACCCGTCCCGAACAGGAGCAGTGCTGTGTTTACCTACAGTTTTTAGAGGTGAGTGATGAAGCCCAGCAACGTCTCATACAGCTCCTCTACGGCAGTCTCACCTGGTGGCACAAACCAAAAGCCCCTAATGGTATAGATGCCTTTTTGCTAATGTTGATGCGTCTATTTGACTTTCGATCGCTCTTTAGCCTTTACAGGAATAACAGCAATAACTGACCAATAGACTCACAGCTCAAAAATTTGCCCTAGGGGACAATAGCAATAGGGGAGATGTCAACGTATCCTCTCGATAAAGAGTGAGAGCAAGTTTGAGCAGTCCCGCTTCACGGCGAAAGACTTCCACAGTTTGGCGCCGCCAATCGGCAATCCAATATTCCAGTACACCCTGAGTAGAGTAGAGTTTAAGCTTAAGCGGGCGATCGCGCCGTTCATGTTCTGCGCCCGAAGACAAAACCTCAATCCCAACGTCTGGTGCCCCCCGGACGTGACCCGCCTCATCAATCAAGGTCCTATATTTTTCCATACTCAGCCAGACGACATCTGGAATCACATCATTGCTGTCACTAAAAATGACACCGACTCCTCTGCAGGCGCGACCGAGACCCGTTGCTTGTGACCATGCCTGAAGTTGGCTGTAAAAGTTTCCACAAATGGTTTGATGTTGCCAGTGGGGGGCACGGGTCACCAATAACTCTCCATCAATAATTTCGTAGCAATTGCCATTGTCCAGTAGTAGCGCCAGATCCGCACTGGTCCAGAGATTTTTAGGAAAGGTTGCAGACATGAGGACTATCCTCTAGTCATTTTTAGAGGAGATCAAAATAGCCCACCGTCAATTAGCGCGGCAATATCATCCCGAGGTCACTACAACCAAGCTGCCAAGAGGGTGACCACGCTCAAGCCCGTGAGGGCAAGCCAGATGAAGGCATTCGGTAAAGGAGTAGCAGGGGGCGGTGGTTCTTGGGGTTTTGGGGTGGCAGCCGATGGCTTTTTCGGGGAACGGCTGTAGGGGGACGTGTAGGCGCGATCGCCCACATGGGATAGATCGGGAATTTCGCTGTACCATTCCGGACGGCGTTTTAGTTGGGGAGCCTCCAAAATCGTCAGCAAGCGACGACTTTCCTGCCGCGTGTGATGATCTGGGTGTCGTTGGAGTTGACGGCAGAGGCTTACGGCTGCCCCTTGATCGCCAGCGGCACTATAGGCCGTGACTAACCAGAGGCTAATTTCCCCGGAGCGCACGGCATTTCCCTCTGCCAGCGCCGCCGCCTGTCCTAAAAGGGCAATCGATTGTTGGTAGTTTCCCCGCTCAAAGGCCTGTTGCCCTTGCTGAAAGAGGGCAGCCACCGCATCCGTCATGGCTTAAAAGAGAAAGTACCGTTGGGCAAGGGGCAAGACAGTGGCCGGTTCACAGGTGAGCAATTCGCCATCTGCCCGCACCTCATAGGTTTCGGGATCCACCTCAATGTGGGGTAAGTAGTCATTGAGCTTGAGATCTGCTTTGCGCAGTTGGCGGATGTGACGCACCGGTAACACCGTTTTTTGCAACCCCAATTGCGCCGGAATATTGTTGGCAATGCCCGCTTGGGACATAAAGGTGACGGATGTGGCAGTTCGGCAGCCCCCATAGCTGGCAAACATGGGTTGCATGTGTACAGGTTGCGGTGTGGGAATACTGGCATTGGCGTCTCCCATTTGAGCGTAGGCAATCATTCCTCCCTTGATCACCAGTTCCGGCTTGACGCCAAAGAAGGCGGGCTTCCAGAGGCAGAGATCAGCGATTTTGCCCACCTCCACGGATCCCACATACTCAGCAATGCCGTGGGTAATGGCAGGATTAATCGTGTACTTGGCCACATAGCGGCGGGCGCGAAAGTTGTCGTGATCCACTGCCGGCTGCTGGGGATCGCTAAGATGTCCCCGCTGCACTTTCATTTTGTGGGCAGTTTGCCACGTGCGAATAATGCTCTCCCCCACCCGTCCCATGGCTTGCGAGTCCGAGGAGATAATACTAAATGCCCCGAGGTCGTGGAGAATATCTTCAGCGGCAATGGTTTCTCTGCGAATCCGCGACTCGGCAAAGGCCACATCTTCGGGAATACTGGGGTCGAGGTGGTGGCACACCATCAACATATCCAAGTGCTCATCGAGGGTATTGACGGTGTAGGGGCGAGTGGGATTGGTGGAAGAGGGCAACACATTGGCTTGACCACAGACCTTGATGATGTCTGGGGCGTGTCCGCCGCCGGCGCCCTCGGTGTGGTAGGCATGAATGGTGCGGTTTTTGAAGGCAGCAATGGTATCCTCGACAAATCCCGATTCATTGAGGGTATCGGTGTGGATGGCCACCTGAATGTCGTACTCTTCGGCCACACTCAAACAGGTGTCAATGGCAGCAGGGGTGGTGCCCCAGTCCTCGTGGAGTTTGAGACCGACAACCCCGGCTTGCACTTGCTCAATCAGTCCTTGGGGTTGGCTGCTATTGCCCTTGCCCAAAAAGCCTAAATTCACTGGAAAGGCATCGGCAGCCTGAAGCATGCGGTAGATGTTCCAAGGTCCCGGCGTACAGGTGGTGGCATTGGTCCCCGTGGCAGGCCCCGTTCCGCCGCCAATCATGGTTGTAATGCCCGAGGCAATGGCAGTGGCAATCTGCTGTGGACAGATAAAGTGAATGTGGGCGTCAATCCCACCAGCGGTGAGGATCATCCCTTCGCCAGCGATCGCCTCTGTGCCGGGGCCAATGATAATATCTACCCCCTCTTGGGTGTAGGGGTTTCCCGCTTTGCCAATTTTGTAGATTTTGCCCTCTTTGATGCCGACGTCGGCCTTGACCACGCCCCACCAGTCGAGAATCACGGCATTGGTGATCACCACATCCACAGCACCGTCAGCATTGGCAATCGGGGACTGTCCCATGCCGTCGCGGATCACTTTGCCGCCGCCAAACTTGACCTCATCACCGTAGTGGGTGTAGTCGCGCTCAATTTCGATGATTAGGTCAGTATCTGCCAGTCGCAGGCGATCGCCCACTGTGGGGCCATAGGTTTCTGCATAGGTTTGGCGATCAATTCGGTAGCTCATCGGGCTTTAAAGAGGTCAGGTGGGAGAGCAGCTTGGCACTCTCAGTCTAGAATTTAGTCCAATTCTTCGACAACAACGAGTCCCTTTTTAATCAAGGCTTGCAGGTCAGCGTTGTGGGTTTTGCAGTTGCGCCAGCGCCGCTCATCGACATTTTCATTGCGACCGGGCTGAAGGGTCACAGGCCCAAAGAAACTCTCAAAGGTCATGGGCTGTTCGAGGTAGCTAATCACAGTCAGCATGCCAGCAGACGTTCGACAAACTCACTATTTTCAGGATAAGGCTAGAGTGGATCTGATGCCGAGTTGAGTTAAGTATGGTTCGCACGCGGTTGAGTCTCGTTGGGATGGCGATCACCCTTGTGGCACTGACGGGCTGTCCATTGCGTTTGCCCGATCGCAGCTCCCCTAGCCCCCATACGGGAGTGTCTTTGCCTCCCCTTGCTCCCACGGAGCGACCCAATACAGGCGAGAATTTCATTGCCAAGGTGGTTGCTGAGGCAGGGCCAGCGGTGGTGAGCATAGATACCCTACGACTGCGCCGCAGTAAAGAGGATAGTTTTCTCAATCCTTTTCCGATACCAGATGTGCCGGTACGCCAAGGTCAAGGCTCTGGGTTTATATTTACCCCCGATGGCAAGATTATGACCAATGCCCATGTGGTGGAAGGAGCGGGTGCTGTGCGAGTCACGCTTCCCGATGGTCGCCAGTATGACGGCAAGGTGGTGGGTGCTGATCCCCTGACGGATGTGGCGGTAGTGCAGATTCAGGCTGAGAATTTACCGACGGTACAACTGGGCAATTCCGATAGCCTTGTCCCCGGTGAGTGGGCGATCGCCATCGGTAACCCTTTGGGGCTAAGTAACACCGTAACCGCCGGCATTATTAGTGCAACGGGGCGGGCCAGTAATGAAATTGGTGCTGCCGATAAGCGGGTGAGCTTCATTCAAACAGATGCAGCGATTAATCCCGGGAACTCTGGGGGCCCCCTCCTGAATGCTGCTGGTCAAGTGGTGGGCGTCAATACCGCCGTGATTTCCCAAGCACAGGGACTTGGCTTTGCCATTCCCATTAATACGGCCTATCGCATTGCTGAGCAGATTATTACTACGGGTCGCGCCCAGCACCTCTATTTGGGGATTCGCATGGTGCGATTGACGCCGGAAGTGGCTGCCCAAATCCGTCAAGCTCAGCCCAACTGGACACTGAATCAAACCCAAGGGACACTGATCGTTGGCATTGCCCCCAATTCCCCGGCGGCTAAAGCCGGTCTGCAAGCAGGAGATTGGATTGCCAAAATTAACGATGTCCATCAACCCAGCCCCCAACAGGTACAAAGCGTTGTCGAGCAAACAAAGTTGGGGGAGAAAGTGACTTTGGAGATTCAACGGGGCGATCGCCAGCAAACCGTGAGCCTGCAACCGGAACCAATGCCACCAGAATTCTATCCCTCCTCCCAGCCAGAATAGGTTCGAGGCTCCGGCAGCACTGCTTCCCCCGTGAACCAACGGCCACAATACCTGAGGCGTCCGTTAAAAATGCGGCAAACCCGATAAACCTCACTGCAGGGCGGTTGGTTGAGGAATGTCGGCACCCCTTGAGCTTGTTCCAGCCCGATGACAAGAGCCGCAGGGAGCTGAGCAACCATAAAAAATCCCCAATTATGGGATGAGTACCACCTTACCCTGCACCAAGCGTTGGCTGAGATAGCGATGGGCATCCGCCGCTGCACCGAGGGGAAAGGTTTTATCGACAACAACCTGTAGTTCGCCGCGATCCACAAGGGTGGCAACCTGCTCAAGGATTTTGCCCTGATGGGCAAGGGCATCACTCAACCCCAGGAGTTGGGGCGTCAGCATTAGTGTGAGTTGGATCAAGAGGTTGCGTTGGCGGGCAATTTTCCACGGCGTATCGGCTGCGGGTTCCAAGAGGGTGGCGAGGGTGCCATAGGGACGCACCGCTGTGAAGGTTTCACTAAAGGTTGTGCCGCCCACGGTGTCAAGAGCAAAATCAACCCCTTTGCCCCCTGTCCAGTCCAAGACTGCCTGCAGCCAATCACTGGTGGTGTAGTTAATGGCAAGGGTGGCTCCGAGACTTTCAGCAAAACGGGCTTTGGCTGCGGAACTAATCGTCGTGGCAACAGTGGCCCCCGATCGCCGGGCTAACTGAATAGCGAGATGCCCCGCCCGCCCCGGCATGAATGAGAACGGTTTTTGCGGTGGACAGGACATTCAAAGGTGGCACTGCACCGCGATCGCCCAAGGCTTCCCAAGCGGTAATCACGGCCAAGGGCAAAGCAGCCGCTTGAATAAATGAGAGGGACTTGGGTTTGTGGGCAACGACCATTTCCGGGACAACGGTATATTCGGCATAACAGCCGCCGCGATCGCCTAAGCCCCCATAGCAAAAATAAACTTCATCCCCTACCCGAAACCGCTGCACTGCTGCACCCACAGCCACGACCACCCCTGCCCCATCACAGCCGAGAATTGCTGGCTGGCGATCGGGAAAAAACGTGCCCCGCTGTCGCAACTTGGTATCAATGGGGTTGACGCTGGCCGCCCGCACTTGAATTTTCACCTCATTGGCCGCTTGTAGCTCTGGCTCGGGCACCTCCCGCAGCACCAAAACATCGGGGTCACCAAATTCTGTGATGGCGATTGCTTTCATGGCGTCTTTCACCCTCTCCTGAATCTTCCCTGCCCAAAACAGCAGAATCCCTATACTAATCTAGTAAGATGTCAACTCTCTGGCGATGTCCTTTGCACCATGAGTTTGCTCCACGTTACTGAGGTCTATGCTGGCTATATTCCCGAAGTGGATATTTTACGGGGCGTCAATTTTCGTCTCGAAGCAGGGGAGCTCGTAGCGGTCATTGGCCCCAATGGAGCAGGAAAATCAACCTTGGCAAAAACAATCGCCGGTTTGTTGACGCCGCGCTTGGGCACAATCACCCTTGCAGGGGAAGATATTACCTACTTGCGCCCCAACGAAATTGTCAAAAAAGGAATCGGTTACGTTCCTCAGATTGCCAATGTCTTTCGCTCCTTGACCATTGAGGAAAATCTCGAGATGGGTGCCTTTACGAAAAGCGGCAACCTCAAGGCTCTCAAAGAACGGGTCTATGACACCTTTCCCCGTTTGGCTGAGCGGCGACAGCAACGGGCAGGGACACTTTCGGGCGGAGAACGGCAAATGCTGGCCATGGGACGTGCCATGATGCTAGACCCGCAAATTATGGTCTTGGATGAACCCTCCGCTGCTCTCTCCCCAGCCCTCGTCAATGATGTCTTTGCCAAAATCAAGGAAATCAATGCCCAAGGCACCGCTATTGTTTTGGTGGAGCAAAATGCGCGGAAAGCCCTTGCCATGAGCGATCGCGGGTATGTCTTGGAAATGGGCAAAGATCGCTATGAGGGATTGGGCAGTGAATTACTCAATGACCCCAAAGTGGGGGAACTCTACCTTGGAATTGCGCGGGCAGAGCCTTAGGGCGCAGGGCTAAAAATTGCCGTTTCGAGAGCAATCAGGCTTTTTTCCAGATCATCATTGACAATTTGAACATCAAATTCTGGGGCAGCAGCAATTTCGGTTTTCGCTTGAGCTAAACGGCGGGCGATCGCCGCCTCACTATCTTGGCCACGGCTGCGCAGGCGGTATTCAAGTTCCGCTAAAGATGGCGGCAGAATAAAAATGTGACGCGCTTGGGGATAAGATTGGCGAACTTGGCGTGCCCCTTGCAGTTCAATTTCAAGGATGACGGTTTTTCCTTGGGCAATGAGTTGGAGCAACGGATCGCGTGGGGTGCCGTAGTAGTGGCCGGCAAACTCTGCCCATTCCAAGAGTTGCCCAGCAGCAATCATTCCCTTAAACTCTTCCGCAGAGACAAAATAGTAATCCACCCCTTCAACCTCCGTGGGGCGCGGCGGGCGGGTCGTGGCCGAAACTGAAAGTGCTAGTTCCGGATGTCGCTGTCGCAGTTGCCGTAGGAGTGTCCCTTTGCCGACACCACTAGGGCCAGTAATCACAATCAGTTGTCCGGGTTGGGGCGTCGCACTGGTCATAACTGCATGGGTGGGAAACTTTTTGATCCTACTGTGTTTGCTCGGAGTTTTATCATTAAGGCAGCGTGGTTGAGGAATGGCCGTGAAGATTCATTTGCCCAGTGAGCATGAAAATGCCCGCATTGAAATGCTGCCCCTAATTGATGTGGTCTTTTGTATCCTCACGTTCTTTATTTTGGCGGCGGTGAGTCTGACGCGGCAGCAGGCGATTACCTTGAATCTGCCCCAAGCAAGCACCAGTCAAGCGCAGTCGCAAAAGATGTTGGTGGTGAGCATTGATCCGGCGGGGCAACTCTTTGTGGATAAAGACCCTGTCAACCGCAGTGAACTCTATGAACGCTTGGCCACGTACTTGAAAACGAATCCGCAAGGGATGGTGATTTTGCGGGCATCGCAGGTGGTGAGCTACAACGAAGTCATCCAAGTCTTGGATCTGTTGCGATCAGTGGGTGGCAGCCGTGTTGCCCTCGCAACCCAACCTGTCGAAAAACCCGTTCTCAGTACGGAGCCTAGCCCTCTGACCGGCGAATAATCAACCCACAGTCCCCAATCAAACACCTCCGACCCAATAGAGTGTAACAGTGGAAACGATTCCAAGTATTCCTGCTGCTCCAGCGGGCTTTCGCTCTGGCTTTGTCGCCTTGGTGGGTCGTCCCAATGTGGGCAAGTCCACCCTCTTTAACCATCTGCTGGGGCAAAAAGTCGCCATTACCTCCCCCGTGGCGCAAACGACCCGCAACCGCTTACGGGGCATCCTGACAACGGCAACGGCGCAATTTATCTTTGTGGATACCCCCGGCATCCATAAGCCCCACCATCGCCTTGGGGAAGTGCTGGTGCACAATGCAAAGGGTGTTCTCAATCGGGTGGATGCGATTGTCTTTGTGGTGGATGCGGCAAGTCCGCCCGGTCGGGGCGATCGCTACGTGGCGGCTCTGCTGACAACGACCCCATCTCCTGTGCTGATAGCCATCAATAAAATTGACCTGCTGCCAGCAGAGGAGCGAGAACAACGGCAACAGGACTATCAAACCCTTGGCCCTTGGCCGGCCTATCCCTGCTCGGCGCTCACGGGAGAGGGGGTTGGTTTGCTGCAATCGGCGATTGAAGCGCAGTTGCCCCTTGGCCCCTATTACTATCCGCCAGAAATGGTCACCGATCAGCCGGAGCGCTTCATCATGGCGGAATTAATTCGCGAACAAATTTTGCACCACACCCGCGAAGAAGTCCCCCATTCGGTGGCTGTTACAATTGAACAGGTGCAGCAGGATCGCAACCTGACTCGTGTCCACGCTGTGATTTATGTGGAGCGTCCAACGCAAAAGGCTATTATTATCGGCCAAGGGGGTCAGTTGCTCAAACAAATTGGCACCGCTGCCCGCCAAGAAATTGAAACCCTCATTGGTGGCAAGATTTATTTAGAACTGTTTGTGAAGGTACGCCCCCGCTGGCGACAGGATCGGTTGCGCTTGGCGGAGTTGGGCTATCGAATTGATAAGGATTGAGCCGATGAATACAGCATTGCGAGTTGGTGTGGCAGGACCTGTGGGGTCAGGGAAAACTGCCCTTGTGGATGCCCTTTGTAAAGCTTTGCGCGATCGCTATCGCCTAGCGGTCGTCACCAATGATATTTACACCCAAGAGGATGCCCAGTTTTTGGTGCGTTCCCAAGCCCTTCCCCCAGAGCGAATTCTCGGCGTTGAAACGGGGGGATGTCCCCACACCGCCATTCGGGAAGATGTCTCCCTCAATCTCGCGGCCATTCAGCAATTGGAGACGGTGCTTCAACCTTTGGATCTGGTTTTTGTCGAGAGTGGCGGCGATAATTTGGCTGCGACCTTTAGCCCAGAATTGGTGGATTTAACGATTTACGTGATTGATGTGGCCGCCGGCGATAAAATTCCCCGTAAAGGGGGACCGGGGATTACCAAGTCAGATTTATTGGTGATTAATAAAATTGATCTTGCCCCCTATGTGGGGGCTGATTTAGAGGTGATGAAACGGGACACCTTGAAAATGCGGGGCGATCGCCCCTATGTGATGACGAATCTGAAAACTGGCCTTGGGCTAAATCAGGTGATTGCTTTTCTCACATCCCATTTGGCAGCGTAAATGTCATCCCCCGGAATTTGACCCAACGCACAAAAAATCACTGATCACCATCACTGGCATTGAAACAATTTGCCCCTTAGAATCGCCCTATCCGTGTCGTCAGGCAAGAAGTACTATGAACTACCCATGGGTGAGGGGTGCGACGCTCGGAGCAACGGGGTTAGTGGCCATGGCTTTAGCCGCAGTGGGTCAAGTCCAACTCCTTAGTGGCGAAGAAGGTCTCCCTCAAACATGGTGTGGATTACCAGTGGCAACTCACCCTCACCTGTACCACTGGCAGCTGTCAAAACCGTCAGTTGGTTTCGACCGATGCCCCTAGCGAATTATCCAAGCCAAAGATGTGGCGGATGCCTTTACTGGCACGACACCCTCAATCAACTGGTTAAACAACGCCTGGCGCAGCCGGGAGAATGGCCAGCTCCAGCAAAAATGGCAAGCCCTCTTGCGGTCTCCCGCTGTTCAATTGGCCAATGTGGCGAATCAACCCCTCCTTCCCTTGCCACCCCAGCCCTAACTCTCTAGGGAGAGCTCTGCCAGCCACTTGTAGAGGTCAGGAATGTTGGCATTGGGTTGCAGCAGCTCTTCCTTCATGTGCATGAGAACCTTGGCCAAGGGTTCGGCGCGATCGCGATACTCAGCAACACTGGCCAGCAGATCCGTAAATACCTGTTCTTCGATCTGGGCACGGGGGGGTGGCTCAGCTGTCGCATCACGATAGGTTTGATAGGCCACAGGGGTGGCCGCAAACCCCAACCGAAAGATAAAGGCATTGGCCGCTTCTTGCAGTTGCCCTTGGAGCGATCGCACAGACAAATCGCTGCGCTCAAACCCCACTTCTCCTTTTAGGGTGACTTCCACAATGGCCTCTGCCATGTCTGACCGCTGCCGCTGCACCAGTTGCTGGAGTTGGCTCTCCACATGGCTCACGGTGTCACTGGGGGTGAGGGTAAGGGTGTAGCGATGGATGGGACGCTGCCAATAGTCCCGCTTGAGTTCCGCTTGGGGTGACCCCTGATCGAGACTGACCAGCAGCACTCCCCGGGGATTTTGCTGCTGATTTTCCTGAATTGAATTGGCCTCAACGGAGCCGGGATTAAAGATCCAGTCCTCAACGGCGTAATGGCGATGGATATGCCCTAGGGCGAGATAATCGACACCCGCTTGGCGTAGGGGTAGGAGTTCGTTGTAGCGCAATGCCCCTTGGTAGCGGGAGACTTGCCCCTCAAGGCCGTGGTGAAAGAGCAAAATCGTCGCACCAGCAGCGGGCGGCAGTGCCTGAATTTGACTAGCAAGCTGTTGAATGGCACGGGGGGCACTGGCACCATACCACTGGGAACCAATGACGCGCACGCCGCAGGGGAGATCAATGTAGCCACCCCGCGCTGCCTCGGAGTCCCACGGCTGTAATTGGCCACTTTCATCAGGTTCTAGTAGATAGAGATAGTCTTTTTCACAGAGGTAGCGTAGCCAATTGGACTTGACACCGTAGGGACAGTTATCGTGGTTGCCTTCGATCGCCAGCACTGGAATCCCCGCCGAGCGCACCTTGTCGAGGACGTATTCCGCTTGATTGAGAATGCCGGGGGTAATCATCCGCTCCTCAAACAGATCGCCGGCAATCAGGACGAAATCCACCTGTGCCTCGATGGCGTAGGTTTGCAGGGCACTGTCAAAGGCGGTGAAAAAGTCAAACGTGCGATTGGGATTGTCTTGGCGGTACTTGTTGAAGCCAAGGTGGACATCGGCAACATGGAGAAAACGTACCATTGAGCACTGTCTCCTAGGGGCGATCGCTGGGAAGTTGGGCAAGGCGTGCGGCCCAATTGGGATAGGCCTCTGCGGCTTGGTCTGTGGCCACCACTTCCACGGTGCGATAGCAGGCCACGGGCAAATTCAGCAAGCTGGCCAGAAATGCAGCTAAATCCTCACGACTCAGAGAACCCGTCAGGCGATCGCCCTGATCAAGGCGCAACTCTTTACCACCGGGCTGATCCGTCAGACCACAGGGACGGACAATCGTATAGGGCAGGCCACTTTGGCGCAGCATATTTTCTGCTGCTAGTTTCCACGTGAGGATGCCCCCCAGTTGCTCATTGTACTGGACCGCCAGGGGCTGCCCCTTCAGGTCAAGATCCGCTTGTTGCGGACGGGTCACCCCCGCAGAACTCACCTGAATTATGCGGGGCAAGGGCAAGCCCCCATAGGCTTGGATCGACTCAATCTCAAGGCTGAGGGTGCCGGGGCGGAAGTGGGGGTTGAGGGCACCGTCATACTCAAATTTGCTGAGCATCAGTTGCAGGGAGTAAATTTGCCCCACATTCAGGGGTGGAGCATTGGTGGCGGTGCGTGCCCGAAACACCGGAATAAAGTGGCTAAAGGGCAACTCGACCGTGATCCACTGATCGGCTACCGTATCAAAGGACATGGCGTAGCCGACGCCATCCCAAGCGGGGTCACTGCGTAGGAAAAATTTATAGCGCTGGCCATCGCCGCGAACCCGGAGTTGAATGCCCGTGTACCCCTGGAGATTGAGGGCTGGGGTGAGGTTGCGGGTGCGAATCGAGACAAACCCCCCAGAATTTTCCGTAGAAACCAGCCCTGTGAAGAGGGCACTGTGCTCCTTAAGGTAAAACTGGCTGGCACTGACGCCGCCCATGACCACATCATCGAGGGCTCCCCAAACTTCCTTCAAGGGGGGCGTGGGATAGCGATAGTCAAAGAGGGGATAGGTATTGGGTTGACTTTGAAAATAGGGTTGGGCACGTTCCAACAAATGCCGCATGCCCTCAAATTCAACGGCCTCTGGACTCGCACCGACAATTTCAAGGCCGGGGGGGGGCGCGTTGGGGTTGGGCTGTACCTTTGCCCCAACACAGTTGATCACCGCTCGACTGCCCTGCAAGAGATCGGTAGGCAAGGGTTGAGTCACGTCGGCAACGACAATGTCTAAAGAAGGGTCTGAGGGGAGCACACTCTCGGCCTTGGCGCGATCGCGCACCCCTGCCCGCACGGCATAGCCTTGACCCAAGAGGGTTTTCACCACTGCTTGACCGGTTCGACCCGTTGCCCCCATCACCACAACAAGGCCACTGCCCCGATAGGCGGGCGGCTTAAAGAAATCCGGTAAAAGGGGTAACAGCACAGGGCGCAGAGGTTCGAGCGTTCCCACAAAGGGTAAAGTTTGAAAAAAGCGCAGTGTATCGAGAAAGCGACCAAGTTCCCAGTTATTTGCCATAGAGGGGCATCACGCTTGACCAATGGGGGAGTTTTTCCCCTGCCCTTAGTGTATCGTGCCACTGTTGGGCTGCCCATGTGAGCAGAGCGTGGCCATAGTCAGTGGGGTTGGGGGGATTCAGGTGTTTGTAGGGGTGAGGCCAAGTGGCTAAAAGCGTTTCTGCGTCGTGGTCTGCCAGCAGGCGATCGCCCCAAAGAGAGTTGAGACTCCCCCCCTGGTAACGGTAAATGCCAAGGTACTGATGCCCCTGCTGGGCACGACGCGACACCACCCCATCCTGTTCTATGAGTTCATCACGATAGTGCCACGCCATTGTGCCAAGGCTAGACAGACCCAAAAGGGGAACTCCCAGTTGTTGGGCTAGGAGGCGGGCAGTGACTACCCCCAAGCGCGTTCCCGTAAAGCTGCCTGGCCCACAGCCAATGGCGATCGCCCCCAGTTCACCCCAAGTGTAGCGACCCATCAGTTCCCCAAGGCAAGGGTGAAGTTGGCTGGCCAGTTCTCGACCCAAGAGCCATGTTTTCACCTCTAGCAGTTGTTCTGCCCCTAAATCATAGAGACCGGCCACCAGTGTGGCATCGCTCGTATCAAAACCAAGACAAAGCAGATTAGCTCACTCCGACGGCGATCGCCACCAAGCCAGCCACTAAGAGCAATCCCCCCACAACCAACAGGGCTGCCCGTACTTTTTGCTGAGGTGTCCAAGGCTGCGCTTGATAGACCTTGGGTTCAATGGCAAAGTTGTTTAGGCGACCGCCCTCATCGGTGGTATAGCGCATCGAAACAAACCTCAATTCAGCGTTACAGTGCAGCTATTCTAACAAGCGAGCTTTACGACCCTTGAGAATCCTTAACAATTTCTTGCAATTGACCGTGGCGATAGACTCGCAACCAGCGACCGCGCCAATAGATGCGATTGCCAAAACAGCCCCCCAGCCAAATGAGGAAGCTCATCACATCCCGCAGGGGCAATAGCCAGAGCCACAACAGCAGCCGAGGAGTGCCCATCAAGACCATGCTGATGATGGCCTGCAACCAGCGAATGCCCTGAACCCCGAGAAAGACGCTGAGAGTCCATGGGGTTGGAAACAGTCCCCACAGCAGGGCACTATAGACGGTGCCAAAGATAAACACCATGCCAAAATACTGATTGCCGCGATTGGAGCGAATCGTGCGTGCCCAGCGCAGTTCCCGTTGCACGGCCTTTAGGAAAGATTCATCACTGCAATCGTTGTCAAGGACATACCTAGATAGCTCTACTCGATAACCCGCCTGCCAAGCGGTATAGCCCAGTCGGTAGTCGTCACCAATGCGGTTGAGGGCAATCTCAAAGCCGCCAATGTCTTCAAGCACCTGCCGCCGCAGCACCACCGTTGGGCCAATGGCAAACCGCAATCCACCATCAAGAAAACGCGCAATCAGCACACTGGGGATAAAGTCAATGCAGCGCCCCATGGCTAGAAAAGCAGCCCCTAAGCGTTTGGGATGGTGATCAATGTAGCCGCAGGTAACCACGCCAATGGTTGGATCCGCCAAGGGAGCGGTAATGCTCCTGAGATAGACACGAGTGACGCGCACGTCGCTATCGGCTAACACAATCACATCGTAGCGGGCATGGGGCAAGAGTTGCGAGAGGTTACTCATCTTGCGGTTAATGCCGCGAATCTCATTGCAAAGGTACCAGCGGGCGCGATCGGGATACTTTTGACACAGTTCTTTGAGAACGGGCAAGGCGGGATCTGGCAGGTCTTGGACGCCAAAGAGCACTTCGTAGGTCGCGTAGTCCTGCTCACACAGCGATGACCAATTTTCCCAAGCGCCAGCATCCAAACCACAGACAGGAACAAGCAGGGAGACCGCTGGTGCCGGATCGAGGCGCTGAGGTGTTTTCTGGCCAAAAAATTGTAGCGTTAACCCCCCCGCAATCAGGTAAGAGGCGGTACCCGTCAGACTTAACAGGCTCAGTAGAATGAGCACAATAATCATGGTGCTGTCGTAATTGTCCCTGTCGTTGGTGAACTGGCACTGGCATAGGGTTTGACCGGAATCCGACCCGCTAAGTAGGCAAGACGGCCAGCAGTGGTTGCGAGTGCCATGGCTTTGGCCATTGCTGGGGCATTTCCCGCTTGGGCGATCGCGGTATTAATCAAGAGTGCATCTGCCCCTAACTCCATCGCGGCGGCCGCCTCACTGGGGGTGCCAATGCCCGCATCAACCACAACGGGAACACTGGCTTGATCAATAATGATTTGAATATTGGCGGCATTACGCAGACCTTGCCCCGAACCAATGGGGGAGGCCAAAGGCATCACAGTAACACAGCCCACTTCCTCAAGGCGCTTGGCCAGCAGGGGATCTGCATTGATGTAGGGAAGAACCGCAAATCCTTCTTTGACCAGTTGTTCTGCGGCTGTAAGCGTGCCAAAAGGATCGGGCAGCAAATATTTCGGGTCGGGAATCACCTCTAGCTTGACAAAGTTGTTGTCCTCTTGACCCAAGAGCTTGGCCATTTCTCGGCCTAAGCGGGCAACCCGAATCGCCTCCTCAGCGGTTTGACAGCCAGCGGTGTTGGGCAGCAGCCAGATTTTACTCCAGTCAAGGGCATCCACAAGTCCTTCGTGACCGGGGGCATTGGTTTGAACGCGACGTACAGCTACCGTAACAATTTCACAGCCACTCGCGGCAACACTAGCCTGTAGATCCGCAATGGAACGATACTTGCCCGTACCGGTCATCAGGCGTGAACGGAACTGCCGCCCCGCGATCGTTAGCGGGGCATCTTCAATCAATAGCTCAGGAGGCGGCGCAGTCACCATGATGCACTTGTAGCATTAGGGTTTGCCTTTCTACGATATCAGGGTTACGCTCTTCACTGCTGCGACTTTGGAAAACTTGTGGCATCATAGAGGCACCATAGCTTTGGGAGTGCAACATTGGTGCATGGCACATATTGGCAACAATGCCGCCATTCAGGCTGCCGATCGCCTGCTACGTCAATATGGGTTTGATTTGGATGGCTCCTCAGTTGAGGTCATTCTAGATCGCTGGTTGCGCCATTTTCCTCCCCGTTGGATTCGCCTTGCCCTCATTGAAGCCCTCTATCTGGGGCGCTATAAAGCCGTTTCCGTAGAGCAAATTTTAGAGCTATGGCAACGGCGTGAGCAACCGATTTATCACTTCAACAGTGAGTTTGAAGCCATTATCTGCCAGTCATTACCCATTAGTGTGCCGGAACCTGCTCCCTCTCGCCTTTCAGAGACACCTAGGAATACAATTAGCGAATTTCACCCTGATTTAGCGTCTGACCCATTTGTTACCAAGTTAACCAGTATTGTGCGGCAGTGGCAGTCCCAAGACTTCCTCGTGGAGCAGGGCGATCGCTCCCCCTAGGCCGTTGCAGGTTATACTCTTTTGGGTAAGATTTCGCACCTCCACCTATGGCTGTTTTTGAAGGCACCTATCAAGTTCTGGGAACGCCTCGCTTTGGCATTGTGATTTCCCGCTTCAATGACCTGATTACGACCAAACTGCTAGAGGGTTGCCAAGATTGTCTGCGTCGTCACGGCGTTGATCCCAATCCCCACGGTTCTCAAGTGGACTATGCTTGGGTTCCCGGTAGTTTTGAAATTCCCCTTGTGGCAGCTCAACTGGCGGCCAGTCGTCGCTATGCTGCCATTATTTGTCTAGGGGCAGTCATCCGTGGCCAAACCCCCCACTTTGATTATGTGGCTGCTGAAGTCACCAAAGGCATTGCCACCGCCTCTATGCAAACGGGTGTGCCGATTATCTACGGCATTCTCACCACCGACACGATGCAACAGGCCCTTGAGCGCGCTGGCATCAAAAGCAACAAAGGTTGGGAATATGCCCTCAATGCCCTTGAAATGGCAAACCTGATGCAAACCCTCCCCAGCAGCATCAATCCACCAACAGCCAAACTCAGCCCCAGTACCCCCGTTCTTGCTGATGGGTAATCCCAAATGGTAAAGCAAAAACTTCTTCCTAGGGCTACCAAGGGCTGCCAATCATCGTAAACCCTGCCCAAAAGTACGGATGGGAAAATTGACGCCCACCCCCAACTTGAACTTCTTGGGGCAAAGGAATTGAAAGCTCTTCCCCTCGGTTAAGCAGCCGTAGCTGATTCCCCTCAATCCTGGCCTGCTGGTGGATCATTGCCAGTTGAGCTTGGCGTAAAGCCTCTGCCTTAATTGGAGCAGTTCTCAACCAGCCATAGAACGCCGTCATCAAGGCCAGTGTTCCTTCATCACTCACATACCACAGGCTGGCAACCGAACTTTTCACACCCGCTTGGAGCGATAGACCAGCAAACCCCAATTCTGCATTAGTATCTCCCACCGCTGTGCGACAGGCACTCAGCGTCATTAGCTCTGTAGGCGGCTGGAATAACCGCAAC
Organism: Thermosynechococcus sp. M98_K2018_005; assembly: GCF_015295825.1. Taxonomy (GTDB): domain Bacteria; phylum Cyanobacteriota; class Cyanobacteriia; order Thermosynechococcales; family Thermosynechococcaceae; genus Thermosynechococcus. The sequence goes on along the minus strand of NZ_DVEH01000070.1, from coordinate 3,363 downwards.
TGCTGTAATTGAGACATTGAAAGCTGTTTGTTCCAAAACTGAATGTAGGAATTTTGCAGCTTGCCTGCATTAAATTCAGCATGGGTCGCTAGATGCAGAATAGGGTAGAGACTGCGGCGACGCTGAGTTTCTAGATTCGAGACGGTAAAGGCTTCATTGAGGAATACTTGCCCTTGGCCTACCAGTTGCGTAATTGTTTGTAGCTCGATGGGAACGGCTGGCAAAGGACTTTGATTGGTGAACTCAGAAGCGCCCATTGCCAGTACAGAGGCATTTTGCAATGGTTGGTAGCGGGTATCCACCAAGTTGATACTGGGAATGAGACCCAAATTATAGCGTTCCACTAGGAACTGACCATTACGACCTATAGGACTATCACTAACCGCCGAGGAAATAAGATTTGACCCCGTGTGCAAAGCAGCGATCGCCACACTCCGTAACTCCTGATCAAGGGCGAAAACCAGTGTATTAATGCCTCGTACTTGTAATTCAGCATCAACACCCCCCATCATCCATTGGTAGAGCTGCTGCGCGAAGGGTAGATAGGATTCGCTATTGGTTTTCGTTGGATCTCGCACCTCGCGATTAAAGGCGGCAATGACACGGCGCACTGCTTCTTGGGGCACTCGAACAGGTTGATAAATGGGTTCCCCTTCGGGTGTGATAATGAGAATATCCAACTGTTCAGGTCGCCAAAAGACATAGCTCAGGGCAGGTTTTTGACCTGTTTCTTGAGCCATACGCCCTAGTAATTCTTTGATTTGATCAATGTCAAGGAACTGTAGTCCCTCTTGACTAGGAGTGCTCAAAAATTTATCAAAGTACTCACTAAACTCAAAGGAATAAAGCTGCTGAAGCAGTTTGATAGCACTGTTGTAGTCTCCCTGATCAAAAGCGGCACTGATTTGCTGACGGATGATCTCAACTCCGGGGAAGTAAACGACTTGAGCAGTATTCTGGGGCACTTGAGTGCCTTGTATCTCCTCGCTAAGTAAGATCCGACCCAGATTCTCTTGAATTTGGGGTTCTGGAGGTAGTGGTGGCGGTGTTTCCGTTGGTGGAGGTGGTGGCTCTGTCGGTGGGCTGGGGGGTGCTTGAGAAACCCGATAAAGAAAACCAGAACCAGAAAATAGGGCAGACTCAGGATAGGTGGTATTGAATTGCTCTGAACCCGTGAGGCCACCATTGATATTGAGATTCGGGTCAGTGGAATAAACTAGCCAGCGACCATTGGGGGTACTGAAGACATTTGAGCCATAGTTGTTAATAAAGTTATTTTCCGCAGCAAGGATAATCGCATCCCCAGTCCCAAAGGCAGAAATTGGTGCATTGAGAACAATATCGCCTGTTAATGTTTGCAGGAAAATGCTGCGCCCTGTAATGCCTGTCGGGTTAACGCTGCCAACAGTAAGGGTACCGTTATTGACAAATTGCAGATCACTCGAACTGTTCAACTGAGCAGCTAGTATCCCCACTTGGTTATCGGGGTTGGTTAGTATTGCTCTGCCATCTCGTAAAGTTAAACCCAAGCTACCTGCTCGAATCGGTGCACTTTGGGTTAGGTTCCCACTGTTTAAACTGAGGATGAGGGTATTGCCATTGGTATTGATGCCAGTGGTGAGGCCATTGACACCATTGTTGAAACTAACGATACTTAGGGTATCTTGATTACTCAAGTTCACATTTCCAGTGACATTTCCTGAGAGTGCCTGCAACTCATTGTTGGTGTTGTTAAGGCTGAAAGTCCCCTGTCCGAGGAGTTGGAGTGTCCCCCCAGAAATAGAATGGCTGCCCTGGGTAACGCCGCCACCGCTATTGAGTGTAAGATTGCGACCATTGAGATTCGTCGTACCGGAGCCATTGAACTGAATACCTAGGGAACTTGCGCTGGGGGTTTGTAGGGCGAGATGGTAGTTGAGGCTGAAGGGGCGAACATCAATGAGACCAGTACCACTAGGGTGACCAATCGTAACCAAGGAAAATCCCCCTGTAATTTGATTGAGGAGAAATTGATCAACGATTAAGTCACCCGGTGCGTCACCAATGCCGACGGGAGTATCCGCATCAATGGGTTGAAAGACAAGGCGGCCTGCCCCGGTACTATTAATATCCAGCAGAGAGCGAGGATCGCCAAAGACTTCAATCCCCCCTTGGGCTGCCAATGTCAGTACGCCATCCTGAACAACAAACGTGAGGGGGCTAAAGACTTCCATGACCAGGCCGGGATTACCATCAGTGCCGCGACCTTCGATAAGAATGTTCCCATTCCCAGTCGTTTTGACTTCAGCAGGGTAATCTGTGTCAGAAACAGCGATGAAACGAATCCCAGCGCTTGATTCTCCCCCTGTGCCACTGAGGGTGATGTTGCCACCTTGACTGGTGATGCTGGTGAATCTGCTCTGGATGCCTTCTATGCTGAAGGCAAAGCCCGTACCGCCAGTACCCGTAAGGGTAATATTGCCTGTAGTGGTTTGGATTCCTGAATTTTCAAGACCGATGCCAACATTCGAAGAACCTTCAGCGCTGTGGCCCCCGGTACCCGTTAAGGTAAGATTGCCAGCCTCGGCCCTGATGAAGGAGTTCTGAACCGAGATACCATCCACAGCGCTATAAACACTAGAACCACCTGTCCCCAGAATGGTGATCTCCCCAGACTCTGAGGTGAGGATTGAACTCCCACGGATCAACACCCCTTCTTTGCCATCAGTTGTTGCACTGCTGCCATGAATCCTAATATGGCCACCATCTGCATTGAGCGTAGAGTTTTCGATATTAACCCCAGCAGTGTTGACACCGATCGCTGGACTGGTGAAGGGATCAGAACCACCCCCGAGAATAATATCCCCACTGTTAGAAATGAGTTGAACTGAGTTTAATCGAATGGCGCCTGCGCCGCTATTATCGGTATCGGCATGGAGAATGATATTCAGTCGGCCTGCTTGGGAAGTAATGCTGTTAGAAACAAAAATGTTATTTGCCGCTTGCAAGGTGAGGGAAGCATCGCCACCGGCTGTTTTGGTAATCGGGGCAAGCACAGAAATATCACCTGCTTGAGTGCCAGTCTCGCCTGTTGTGATTGTGACGCTAGTGCCAAGATTGAGGGCAGCTTCAATGGCGGTATTTTCAACAAAGGCATCATCAGTGGTGGGGGTAAAGACATCAGGATTATCGCCGGAGAAGCTACCACCATTCGTCGGCGAGGTGGAGATGGTGACGTTGCGTGGGTCAAGGAGCCATGTACCGGGCTGACCATTAACTGCACTGGTATCTACTCTTCCTCGAACGCTGAGTAATTCTCGACCGGAGGTTTCCACAAAGCCACCGTTGCCGCTGAATTGTCCACCCCGTGCGGTGATAGTACCG
>NZ_DVEH01000062.1 GCF_015295825.1 Thermosynechococcus sp. M98_K2018_005 | reverse complement strand
TAAATTTGCCGGGGTTGTCCACATCCGTGCGCGTCCAGTCACAGGCAAATCCCTTGGTTTCCGCCACAAACTGGTTCCAAGGCAGCGGATCGACGGGTTGGGGTGTGGAATAGACAATCTTAAAAAGACCATCCTCACCCACCTCACCAATGCGCACTGTCTTGGAAATGTGATGATTCGGGAACATCTTCACAGGACCTTCCGGCGCATTAAACGTCTGGCCAACGGCGGCTTGGCGCACTTTTTCTAAGTCGTCAGCTGTACCTGCTTGCTCCACCGCTTGCTTCCAAAGGTGAACAGCTATGTAAGCGGCCTCCATTGGGTCATTAGTGACGCGGTTTTGGCCAAACTTGGCCTTGAAGGCCTCCACAAAAGCTTTATTCTCTGGGGTATCCACGGTCATAAAGTAGTTCCAAGCGGCGTAGTGCCCCTTGAGGTACTCGACACCAATGGCTTGGACTTCTTCCTCGGCAATACTGACCGACATCGTTGGGTATTTATCGGGTGTCAGACCCGCCCCCTGCAACTGCTTGAAGAAGGCCACGTTGCTATCGCCATTGAGGGTGTTGAAAATCACACCGCCATCGGGTAAGGCATTGCGGATGCGAGTAATGATGGGCGTGACTTCAGTGTTACCCAAAGGCAGATAGTCTTCGCCCACTGTTTCACCACCTTTAGCTGCCAGTTGTGCCTTGATAATTGTGTTGGCCGTGCGGGGAAAGACGTAGTCCGACCCCACCAAGAAAAATTTCTTACCCTTGTTTTGCAGGAGCCAATCTACGGCGGGTTCGATTTGCTGGTTGGGAGCGGCTCCCGTGTAGAAAATGTTTTTCGAGCACTCTTGGCCTTCGTACTGCACGGGGTACCAAAGAAGATGATTCTTAGCTTCAAAGACGGGCAGCACAGCTTTCCGAGAGGCAGAAGTCCAGCAGCCAAAGACCGCGACCACTTTATCTTGATCAATTAACTTTGTGGCTTTTTCGGCGAAGGTTGGCCAGTCAGATGCTCCATCCTCCAGAACGGCTTCAATCTGCTTGCCAAGAACCCCCCCCGCTTGGTTGATTTGCTCAATGGCCAGTTGGGTAGCATCCACCACACTCTTTTCACTAATGGCCATCGTGCCACTCAGGGAGTGGAGAATCCCCACTTTGATCGTATTGCCACTGGGAGCTGGGGTTTGTCCACCGCCTCCCGTTTCTGTGGCTGGAGCACACCCTTTAATCAGTAGGCTCGTTCCCAATGCAGCTGAGCCATAGACCAAAAATTTCCGTCGTCCAAGTCCAAATTGTTGAGCCATGGGGTTTTGCTGTCTCGTATAAGCAATAATCTCCCATAGGTTAAGGGGACGTAATTGGCGCAAACTGTATCCCACGCTACTAAGTTTGGGCGATCGCTCCCTAATGAAGAATTACGCTCAATGAACAACGGTATCTCCTTAACCCGGTGGCCACTGCATGGCTCGTCCCCCTAACAGGTGCAGGTGCAGATGATAGACGGTTTGACCACCATCGGGGCCATTGTTAATGACAATACGATAGCCATTCGTTAAACCCTCTGCCTCAGCAAGGCGTTTCGCCGTCAGCAGCAGGTGCCCCAGCACACGGTGATCTTCCGGTTCTGCCAAGCTCAGTTGGGGAATCGGCTTTTTGGGGATCACCAGAATATGCACAGGGGCTTGGGGGTTGATGTCACGAAAGGCCAGACACACCTCATCCTCGTGAACAATATCTGCTGGAATCTCACGGCGGATGATGCGGCTAAAAATGGTTTCCGTGGTCATGGTTTCACTCCTCCGAGATATCTGATGGTTTAGGGATCCACCCAGCGGCCATCGGCCTTGATTAATTCCACAAGAGCAGCCACCCCTTCCGCTTCAGGGACCTTCTTGACTTCCTCACGACCGCGATAGAGGGAGATATAGCCGGGCTGTTTACCCACATAGCCATAGTCAGCGTCGGCCATTTCCCCCGGTCCATTGACAATGCAGCCCATAACGGCAATGTTCAGCCCCGTCAGGTGTTTGGTGGCTTCGCGGACTTTGTGCAGCACTTCCTCAAGGTTAAAGAGCGTGCGCCCACAGGAGGGACAGGCTACATACTCCACCATGGTTCGCCGCAGTCCCAAGGCTTGCAAAATGCCGTAGCAGACGGGAATTTCTTTTTCGGGGGCTTCCGTGAGGGAGACACGAATCGTATCGCCAATGCCTTCGGCGAGGAGGGTGGCAATGCCAGCAGTGGATTTGATGCGGCCATACTCGCCATCGCCGGCTTCAGTGACTCCCAAGTGGAGGGGGTAGTCCATGCCCAGTTCGTCCATGCGCTTGACCATGAGCCGGTTAGCGGCAATCATCACCGGTACGCGTGAGGCTTTAAGAGAAATTTCAAGATTGTAGAAGTTCAAGGACTCGCAAATACGGATAAATTCTAGGGCGGACTCTACCATTCCTTCGGGGGTATCGCCATAGGTAAAGAGCATCCGCTCGGCAAGGGAACCGTGATTGACGCCAATGCGCATGGATTTGCCCTGATCCCGCAGCGAGATCACCAGTGGCTCAAGGGTTTCCCGAATTTTGGCACCAATTTCCTCAAATTCCGCTTGGGTATATTCGGTGCGATCGGGCTTGGGTTTCTCAAAGACGTATAGCCCCGGATTGATGCGTACATTGTCTACATACTTGGCGACTTCGAGGGCAATTTTCATGCCGTTGTGGTGGACATCGGCAACCAAGGGCACGGGTTTGTAGGTTTTGTAGAGGCGATCGCGAATCTCTTCCATGGCTTTGGCATGGGCAAGGCTGGGCACCGTCACCCGCACAATTTCACAGCCAATTTCATGGAGACGACGAATGGCGGCCACTGAGCCTTCAATGTCTAGCGTGTCTTCATTGATCATTGATTGCACTGCCACGGGATGACCGCCCCCAATGATGACCGAGCCAATGGGCACAGGACGGGTCTTGCGACGGGCAATGGCAGTTTCTGTCGGCGTGGCTTGAGCAGGACTCGGCAGTGTTTGCATAGGATGTAAGTGGCCAAATTGCGCAACTTCTCCCTTTCAGGATGCCATAGAAGCGGCCAGCTGCGGCAGGCGATCGCCCCCCAAGAGAATAGTCCCCCAAAAAATACTCAAACGTCCCTATTATTGTTAGCAGTAGCCTTTAACAACCCCAAGGCTGTTTCTAGCACCCGAACTGCTGTTGCTGCAGGTAAGTGACGCAATTTACCAAGAATCTCAGTCACCAGTTGTTCTTCTTCCCGATGGGTGACATCCGTTTGATTGAGGTAGGCAATAAAACTTTCTAAATCCTCAAAGCCAAAAACACGACATAACCTTAATAGATTTTCAGTATTTGGAAATGACGCCATATTTTCCCATTTTTGCAGACAGGTATAGGAGATTCCTAGCTCGACGGCAAAGGCACGTTGACTGCGTAGGCCCCGTTTTTGGCGTAGAAGCCTAGAGAGCTGTTTGCGAGAGAGTGAACTAACCATGGGGAACCGAAATATACCCTTGGAAAGGGCACTGCGTCTTTTATTAACTTTACATGTCAAGCTCATCAATGAACACCCCTGCCACCTTGTCAAAAGTTGTCGCTTGACAACCTTAATGCCCGCAATTAGCATTGAATTGTTGGGCATAGATTGACAACAGCACTATGCATCCTGAGGACATCAAAGCAGAACTGCGGAAACGAGGCTGGAATGGCGCCAAAATTGGCCAAAAGCTAGGGGTTTCCCGTCATTGTGTATCGGCAGTAATTCGTGGCCGTTCCCGCTCGGCAATGGTTGAGAAGGAAATAGCAACGATTCTTGAAAAGCCCCTTTACATTGTTTTCCCCGCTTACTACAGTTGTCAACCGCCCTCGGACTAATTTTATTGTTTTTCTCTCTAATTACCTATCTTTAGTATAGCCTAACAATTCGAAAAATTTTACTTTGACAACTAACCTTTAATTTTTTCGCCGTATTCTTGAAACATTTCTTATTAGTACAAACATAATTTTAATAGACTTCAAAAAATAAATGAGGGGCA
>NZ_DVEH01000025.1 GCF_015295825.1 Thermosynechococcus sp. M98_K2018_005 | reverse complement strand
TTACCCACCGTGAAGTGCGCCAACTACAAGAGGAATGGACTGCCCTGCACTCTGATCTCCTACCGCCAGTGGTGCGCCAAAAGGCCAGCGATCGCACCCTTGCCCCCCGCTACGTGGCACCCTTGGTCAAAGAATTGGAGAAGCTCCCCCCCCAACAGCGGCAGGAACTCTGCCAAGAACTGGCCAGCGACCCCGGTGTGGAAAGGGTTAAGGAAGTCACGGCGACGGCTCGTCAACTCAGCCGCTATCTTGAGGCCGCTCCCCAAATTCAAGCCCTCAACGCCCACCCTGTCGATCTGGAACAAGTCCTCATCGAAGCCCAGCGCCTCGAACAACTGCAAACCGTTGCTGATCTCCTGCAGCAGGCAGCGCAACTGGAAAGTGCGATTGCTCGGCTTTATACCACGTGGCAGCGCCTCAGCCATTTGAGCGATCGCCTCTACCAAGCATCGGGTGCCAGCACGCCACAATTACAGGCGCTATTAGAGGCCTTGGATTTTCTTTCTGGCGATATTGTGCAAATTGACTTGGCGGGACAAACCGTTAAATTACATATCTTTTCTGAGAGTGAAACTCGTGCCCCCGAATTCTAACCCAATGGATCAACGGCGTCCCCATTACTGGTAACGTGGTATGGAAGCCACTAAATGGCTGGCGGAGTAGTTATCGATTTCAGCACGGTTAGCATGAGAGTCCTCGTAATTGGCGGTGATGGTTATTGCGGCTGGGCGACAGCCCTGTACCTTTCAAATCGTGGCCATGATGTTGCGATTTTGGATAGCCTGATTCGGCGTCATTGGGATGCTGAACTCTGTGTCGAAACCCTCACGCCGATCGCCCCCATTCAGCACCGTCTGCAACGCTGGCAGGATCTCACTGGCAAAAAGATTGGCCTTTATATTGGCGATATTTGTAACTATCACTTCCTTGAGCGCGCCATGCTGGAGTTTCAGCCCGAGGCGATCGTCCACTTTGGGGAACAGCGCTCCGCCCCCTACTCCATGATTGATCGTGAACACGCCGTCCTCACCCAAGTCAATAACGTGGTCGGCACCCTCAACCTGCTGTACGCCATCCATACCCACAACCCTGACTGCCACCTTGTAAAACTAGGGACGATGGGTGAATACGGCACCCCCAACATTGACATTGAAGAGGGCTACATCACTATTGAGCACAATGGTCGCAAAGATACATTGCCCTATCCCAAGCAGCCCGGTAGCTTCTATCACCTGAGTAAAGTTCACGATAGCCACAACATCCACTTTGCCTGCCGCATTTGGGGCTTGCGCGCCACCGATTTGAACCAAGGGGTGGTCTATGGCGTGCTCACCGAAGAAACGGGCATGGATGAATTGCTGATCAACCGCCTTGACTACGACGGTATCTTTGGCACTGCTCTCAATCGCTTCTGTATTCAAGCTGCTATTGGTCATCCCCTGACGGTATATGGCAAAGGGGGGCAAACTCGCGGCTTTTTGGATATTCGCGATACCGTGCGTTGCATTGAATTGGCCGTTAACAAGCCCGCCGCGCCGGGTGAATTCCGCGTCCTCAACCAGTTCACAGAACAATTTAGTGTCGGTGACCTTGCCCACAAAGTTCAAGAAGCGGGTAAAGCTCTCGGCCTCAAGGTGGAAATCCAACACCTCGAAAACCCCCGTGTTGAAAAAGAAGAGCACTACTTCAACGCCAAAAACACCAAATTGCTGGATCTGGGACTACAACCCCACTATCTGTCGGATTCACTCCTTGACTCACTCTTGAACTTTGCCATCAAATACAAAGACCGGGTGGATGTGAACCACATTCTCCCGAAAGTGAAATGGCGCGCCTGAGCTCCTATGACTCCCTATGCCGTAACGGCGTCTTGGTTGGCTGAGCATTTGGCAGATCCAACGGTTGTGATTGTGGACTGCCGCTTTGACCTCATGGACACGACGCGGGGACAACGGGAGTATGCCCAAGGGCACCTGCCGGGCGCTTATTATCTCGACCTAGAGCAGGATCTCTCTAGCCCCCGGCAAGAACATGGCGGGCGTCATCCCTTACCTGATCCCGAGAAATTAGCAGCACGGCTAAATACAATGGGGGTTACCCCAGAAACGCTGGTGGTGGCCTATGATGATTCGCGATTTGCCTATGCAGCTCGCTGCTGGTGGCTCTTGCGCTGGTTGGGGCACGAGCGCGTGGCGGTGCTCGATGGTGGCTATCGCGCCTATGGGGCAGCGGGGTATCCGATCACTAGCCTTGTGCCACCGCCTCGACCGGGAAACTTCAAGCCCCAGCCTCATCCAGAGTGGGTGGTGGATCGTGCTGGCGTGATTGCTGCTGAAGCTGACCCCCAGACGGTGATTGTGGATGCCCGTGAACCCCGTCGCTATCGCGGTGAAATTGAACCCATTGATCCGATCGCGGGTCATATTCCCGGAGCAGTGAATTATCCGTGGCAGGCCATCTCCGATGAACAGGGTCGCCTTAAATCAGTTGCCGAACTGCAAGCCCACTGGCAGCCCTTGGCTGAGGCTGAGCAAATCATTGTCTATTGCGGATCGGGAGTAACGGCCTGTGTGGATATTTTGGGGCTGGCGATCGCTGGCCTGCATCAAACCAAGCTCTATGCGGGCAGTTGGAGCGATTGGTGTTCTTATTTGGCGGCACCTAATGACCGTTCGCTATGATCAAGCCTAAGCCCCCTTCCTCGCACCACCATGGAACGTCTTCCCGGTAATGCCCCCCCGCCATCCCATCGAGGGACTACCCAACCTCTCCACCGTCTTGGCCGTGAACTGCAACGTTTTGGCTGGATTGGCTTTTGGACACAGGTTGTCCTTGGCTTTGTCTCGCTGCTAATTATTATCATCGTTGTTTTTAGTCGCCAATTTAATATCAATCGTCCGCAAAATGGCATGAATAGTCCCACACTGGGCTTAGTGCTGGCGATTATTGGTCTAGTGTTTTTGGGCGTGAGTATTTACTGTTGCTATCGCTATCCGCAACTGGGACGACGCTTGGATCGACCCGAAAAACGGCCGACCAAGGAGCACGTGATCCGCAGCTTGAATATTGGTCTCTGGGTAAATATCGCTGGCATGATTTTTACGGTGGCAGCCGCCGAGTGGAATGTGGGAATGTTGTTGCTCAAGGTGCTGTCGATTCCCCAAGGGGCGGCGGTCTATGCCACTAATATCTTGATTGAGCCGTTGGAAATTTTTGTGATTCAGGCGAAGGTGAATACGATTGCTGCTCAGCTGACGGGTATTATTGTGGCGCTATGGTTACTGCGCTGTGTGCGCCGTCCAGTGTGAATCGTCTGAGGAGATCCAAGAAACTTGTTTAATTCTCAAGAGGCTGTTGCCAGCAAAATTATTGTGGCCTTGGATGTGCCCAATTTGGAGGTGGCGATCGCCACCATTCATAGGCTGCCCCAAGTGCAATTTTGGAAAGTGGGGCTAGAACTCTTTTGTGCCAGTGGGCCGATTATTCTCGATGTCCTTAAGGATCAGGGGAAGCGCATCTTTCTCGATTTGAAGCTTCATGATATTCCCAATACGGTAGCCGCCGCAGCCCGGGCGATCGCCCCCTATGGTGTGGACTTTGTGACCATCCACACTGCCACTGGCTTAGCGGGTCTGAAAACTGCTCAGGCGGCTCTGGGGGAGAGTAGCACCCAACTCATCGGCGTCACATTGCTCACCAGCATTGATGCAAACACCCTTCAGCAGGAACTCCAGATTCCCCTTGATCCGGCCACCTATGTCGAACGCATGGCCGATCTTGGCCATCAAGCGGGACTCGCGGGCATTGTTTGCTCTCCTCAGGAGGCTACACGGGTCAAACAACGCTGCGGAGAGGCGTTCTTGAGAATTTGTCCGGGGATTCGACCCCTTGGTACCGCTACAGGAGATCAAGCGCGATCGCTGACGCCCAATGCCGCCTTTGCTGCTGGTGCCTCTTACCTTGTGATTGGCCGGCCAATTTTACAAGCAGCGGATCCCGCTGAGGCCTTTGATGAAATTTGCCGCAGCCTCGTCTGAGCGATTTACAAAAGCCTGCAAACCAAGATATGATTAAAAATTATGTCAACTAGGGCGATTAGCACAGTGGTAGCGCACTTCCTTCACACGGAAGGGGTCACTGGTTCGAATCCAGTATCGCCCATTGCTTGCTTCAAGTT
>NZ_DVEH01000059.1 GCF_015295825.1 Thermosynechococcus sp. M98_K2018_005 | reverse complement strand
GGGGATTCCCCGTGTGAATCACTCCTAGATTCATTGATCCTCAATCGCGGATTATTTAACAGGTACTTTGACAGCGGCATTTCCCGCTACACTTCTTCTATTAAGTTTGAATCTATAGGGAGAGTGCCATCCTCGCTCCCAAGCTTTTTCGTAGTTTTGCGTGTGTGCTCTCTTTGGGAAAAGCGCTGTGTTTAACCGTCAATTGGCCAAAAAAAAGAGGCCATTACTGACCTCAAAATGACACTTTGACCGCTGAAAATTGGGAGAGAGTTAAGGTCTAGAGGAGACCCCAGAAGTGAAGCACGCCTTGTTTGGTGATCAGTTCTGTGAGTAGCGCCGCCACAAAGCCGATCATGGCGAGGCGACCATTCCAAATTTCAGCTTGGGGGGTAAATCCAAACACCCATGCGTTGCGATCTTCAGCTTTGACGGTTTTGGTATCTTCCATGGTTTTGACTCCTGATCGAACCCTGTACCCTCACTGTAACAATTCTTTACCAATCGCGCAACATCTCTTAATATATTTTTCTCTATTGCTGCCCTAGAGGGCGATCGCGGTATCCCTAATCAATGACTGTGGCCATCTTCACATTCTCCAGCTTGGCGAGGATTTGCGGCTTGTAGTTTTCAAACTCCGCCTTGAGCAAATTGCGGCTCACAACCGCTGGGGCAGAACTGGGCAAGCTTTTACTGGTTTGCAGCCAGTCCCGTAGGAGTTGCCGCTGGAAGGTGGCGATCGTAAACATGCGGACATTGATGCAGTGTTGCGGATCCTCAAGGGAGAAAAAGAGCAGCGGATAGTAGCCGGTCTCCGAGAGCAAAACGCAAAGCTCTTGGTTGCGTGGCAGTTTCATATCCAAATAACAGGGCAACCAGCGGGGACCTTGCTTAGGATCGTAGATGGCGGTAATCCAGAGAATCATCGGGTGGGGACTAGGGGTAAAGAGAAACTGGTTGTAGCGGATATTGAGCATGCGGCGATCGATCTCTACCCGAGGCAACATCACCCACAGCGAGGCTGCTGATTCCCGTTGAGCATATAAGGGCATGGGAAAGACAATTTCCGCTACGGGTTTATCGGCAGGCCAAACACTTTGCCAACAGACTTCTTCAACGGTTGCAAGGGCAACAGGGGGTTGAGAGACTTTTGCGGGAACCTCTACCCCCGGCTGGGTGACTCGACTACTACTAAACTGTTCCTCAAGGGCGGTGAGAACGTTAATAATTTCACCCACGTTTTGGGGGCGATCGCTGGGGGATTTGGCCATACAGGCCATGATCAGTTCCTCAAGGGCAGGGGGAAGATGCAGCCCCGGACTCGCCACATTGAAGGGGACAGGCTTTTGGAAGTGATGTGCCTTAAACCAACTGCCAATAGAGTGGGTTTCTGCCTGAATGGGCATCTTGCCGGTGATTAGTTCATACATGGTGATGCCAAGACTATAGATATCGGAGCGGTGATCCAACTCTCGCCCTTCAATTTGCTCTGGGGAACAGTAGGCTAAAGTGCCCATAAACGACGAGGTTTGACCCTTTTCCGACACATCCCCCAAAAATTTGGCAATTCCAAAATCTAATACCTTGGCGAGTTCCCCCATCGTGCTATCCTGAATCACAAGGACATTACTGGGTTTGATGTCACGGTGAATAATCGGGCATTTTTGGCCTTCGATGAGAATGCCTTCATGGGCTACCTGAAGACCAAGGCACACATGGCGTGCAATGCGCAGAAATCGGCTTAAAGGCAGGGGTTCTTCTAGGAGCAAATCACTGAGGTTTTCGCCTTCTAAAAATTCCATGACATAGAAGGGGATTTCCTCATTGTTCATGCCGTAGTCGAGCACCCGCACCACGTGCATACTCTTCTGGCCGAGGAGAGCACCCGCCCGCGCTTCTTGGGCAAAGCGGGTTTTCATGCGATCGTTGAGCAGGGTTTGCGACAGGAATTTAACGGCAACCGGCACGCCACCAAGGAGAATGTCCTCTGCGCGATACACCCGCCCCATTGAGCCTTTGCCAATCAGCTCCGTCAGCCGGTACCGATTCATCAGAATTTGGCCAATGTTGGTATCGCAGTGCGGTTCTGACATAAATTTGCCTCAAGGGGAAATCGGCTGGCGAGGTCGCAAACAGGCAAGCATTGTGTTGCTAAGTCGCTATGGTTATACGTCTATTATCTCTAGAGTCTTTAGGTTGGATCGCTCCCCCGTAGTAGAATCTTCCTCTAAACATTGGGAACGCCTAACCAAGACATCAGTGAGGAACTGGTCATCTGAATCTCTTTCTCCAAATCCGGAACGGGGATAAAGACCACGCCACCGCTACAGGAAATCTCCCCCACCGATCGCCAGTGATTCGCGGTATAGATATGCACATGATCAACGGCGCCCCGACGCCAACTGCGCCACATTTCACTGGCAGCACAATCATAGAGTTGATAGCCTTCGGGAATGGTGGCACGGGTAAAAGGCACCAGTTGTGCCTTATTTTGAGCGACATCAGGGAAGAATGAGCCATGGGTCAATGCTTGTCGCAAAGATTCCCACGCATCGCAGTAGCGCTTGACCATGATCTGCGGTTGACCATTTTCACTTTTGCCCGTAGCAATGACGCCCGCTTTGTTGTCCACCAGTTGCAAAGTCCCTAAAACCGATTCAATGCGATAGTTGGGATTTGAGGCAAGGCTCTCAGTACCATTGACAACATCGGCAACAAAAACAGCAAACAACTCGCTGTCATCCATGAACTCACTCCCGATCCTGCTTTTTTACTAGTTTACTTTGCCGCTCCAGTTGGAGGGAGGTTGGTCAGCGGTTTTGCTCTTGCGAAATTAAAATATCTGCGAAAATTTCCGTTCTGAGGCGATCGCAAAGCTCCGTATAATCATGGATTGATAAGGTAGTTGCATGGCTGCCTTCACTGGACTCTGACGCAGGGGTATCTCCCACACTCTAACTGCTTTGAGATGCTTTGACTTCTGAGGTTAACCATGAAATATCGCATTTTAATGGCGACTCTGCTGGCGGTATGTTTAGGGATTTTTTCCTTGAGCGCCCCCGCCTTTGCCGCAAAACAGACTTTAACCTATGACGATATTGTCGGTACAGGTCTGGCCAACAAGTGCCCCACCCTTGATGATACGGCGCGTGGTGCCTACCCCATTGATAGCTCCCAAACCTATCGCATTGCTCAACTGTGCTTGCAGCCGACGACATTTTTGGTCAAGGAAGAGCCTAGGAACAAACGCCAAGAGGCCGAATTTGTTCCCACAAAACTGGTGACTCGCGAAACCACGAGCTTGGATCAAATTCAAGGGGAACTCAAGGTCAACAGCGATGGCAGCCTCACGTTTGTGGAAGAGGATGGGATTGATTTTCAGCCTGTAACAGTACAAATGCCCGGTGGCGAGCGCATCCCACTGCTGTTTACGGTGAAAAACCTGGTGGCAAGCACTCAGCCCAACATTAGCAGCATCACCACTTCAACGGATTTCAAGGGCCAATTTAACGTTCCTTCCTACCGCACCGCCAACTTCCTCGATCCCAAAGGACGGGGCTTGGCCTCTGGTTATGACTCGGCGATCGCCCTTCCCCAAGGTAAAGAAGAAGAGGTGGCTCGCGCTAATGTCAAACGCTTCTCCCTAACCAAGGGTAAAATTTCTCTGAATGTGGCGAAAGTGGATGGCCGCACGGGTGAAATTGCGGGCACCTTTGAAAGTGAGCAACTCTCCGATGATGATATGGGTGCCCACGAACCTCACGAAGTGAAAATTCAAGGGGTCTTTTACGCCCGCATCGAACCTGCCTAGGATCGACAAGCCCATGGCGACTCTTTTAGAACTCAGGGAACTGCGGGTCGCCTACCCTACAACGGAGACATCATCTGCTGCAACATTTGTGGTGGATGGTGTTTCTTTTGACGTGGCCGCAGGGGAGCGGTTCGGTTTGGTGGGGGAGTCAGGTTGTGGCAAATCCACGATTGGTAAGGCCATTTTGCAGTTATTGCCGCCGGGGTCACAGGTGGCTGGAGCGATCGCCCTTCAGGGGCAATCCCTTTTGGGGCTGACCGCTTCTCAATTGCGGCGATTGCGGGGCGAGCAAATTGGTTTGGTCTTTCAGGATCCGATGACGCGCCTCAACCCCCTCATGAGCGTCTATGACCACTGTGATGAGCTATTGCGGAGTCATTGGTCTTCTTGGAATCGCTCCCAACGGCGTCAGCGCATTATTGAGGTATTGGATCGGGTGAAAATTCCCGCCAATCGCCTGCATCAGTATCCCCATGAGTTTAGTGGCGGGATGCGCCAACGGGTGGCGATTGCCCTTGCCTTGCTCTTGAACCCACCCCTGATCATTGCCGATGAACCGACAACGGCGCTAGATGTGACCGTCGCGGCAGAAATTCTGGATGAACTCACGCGTCTCTGCCAAGAGGAGCAGCGAGGACTGTTGCTCATTTCCCATGATCTGGCACTAATGGCTAAGTATTGCGATCGCCTTGGGGTGATGCACCAAGGCAAGATTGTTGAACTGGGAGCGGCTCGCCAAGTCCTGCAACAGCCACAGCACCCCTATAGCCAATCCCTACTTGCAGCCAGCCAACTCACCTCTAAAGAAACCCCGCGACTGGACACTGCCCCCGAACTGCTGCGGGTTCACAATTTACACCGGCACTACCGCTTGGGGGGATGGCTACAACCGCAAACCACGATTCGCGCAGTGGATGGCGTCGATCTGACGTTGCGCCGGGGAGAAACCCTTGGCCTCGTGGGCGAATCCGGCTGTGGCAAAAGTACCCTTTCCCGCTTGATTCTGCAACTGATTCCCGCCAATGCCGGTGAAGTGGTCTTTTTGGGGCGCAATTTAACTCAATTACCAGCGGCACAACTGCGCACCGCCCGCCGCGATCTGCAAATGATTTTCCAAGACCCCCATGCCTGCCTCAATCCGAAAATGACCGTGGGGCAAAATTTGCTGGAGCCCCTGCTAATTCATCGGCTGATGGAAAAAGAGGCTGCCCAAGAACGGGTATGTGAGATGTTGGCGCAGGTGGAATTGACCCCCAGTGAAGCCTATGTTCATCGCTATCCCCATGCCCTATCGGGGGGACAACGCCAACGGGTGGCGATCGCCCGCGCCCTGATTACCCATCCGCAACTCGTGGTCTGTGATGAACCAGTGAGTATGCTCGATGCCCATATTCAACGGCAGGTGCTGGCGCTGATGCAGCAGTTAAAAGAGCAATTGCAACTCACGTATCTCTTTATTACCCACGATCTGGCAGTCGCCCGCAGTTTTTGCGATCGCATTGCCGTAATGTATGCTGGCAAGATTGTTGAACTGGCTCCTACCGCGCAATTGTTTGCCCAGCCGCAGCATCCCTACACTCAAAAATTGCTGGCCGCTGCTCTGTAGCTGATTTTAACCATTTTTCCCCCATTTCTTAGGCAAACCCTAACCCAACTTCCCTAAGTCTTCCCTAAATTATGAGTTGGTTGCCCACAGTGGATCAATTTGGAACGAGATACACTTCATGGCTGAATATTTTGGCGATCTGTTACCCCGTGTCCTGAGCCGCCGCACCGTACTGAAAACTGCCCTTTTTGGCGCGGCGGGTTTAGCCCTTGCAACCCTGACCAAAGGGTGTGCCACTGCACCAGCTTTAGGTTTTCCAACGATCTATCCCAACACCGACGATAAAATTACACTGCCTGAAGGCTTTGAGCATGGCGTCGTGATTCGCTGGGGGGATGCCCTCGATGGCGGTGAAAACTTGAATTGGAATCGCATTCACCAAACAGTCACCGAAGCGGATGTCCAGCGGCAGCAGCAGTGCTTTGGCTACAACTGTGACTTTGTTGGCTATCAGACCACGCCCGATGGCAAGCATTTGCTCGTCGTGAATCATGAATACACCAATCCTGAACTGATGTTTGAAACCGTGGGCGATCGCCCCAATCAATGGCAAGCAGCCCTTCAGCGGGAAGCCCATGGACTCTCCATTGTTGAGATTGCCAAAAACCCCAATGGTGGCTGGCAATATGAGAAAGCCTCGCCCTACAACCGCCGAATCACGGGTTCAACGCCCTGTGAGATTTCTGGACCTGCTAAAGGCCACGCCCTTTTGAAAACGGCTGCGGATCCCACGGGGACACGGGTGAATGGCACGCTCAATAACTGCTCAGCGGGCAAAACCCCTTGGGGCACGGTACTCACTTGCGAGGAAAACTTCCATAGCTATTTTGGCGGCAGTGATAGCAACCTGACGGGCATGGTGAAGGAGCTGCATAAGCGCTATGACATTCCCAATGAGCGGGCCGATCGCTATGGCTTCTATCTCTATGAAGATCGCTTCAACATCGCGAAGGAACCCCAAGAGGCCTTTCGCTTTGGCTGGGTTGTGGAAGTGGATCCCCTCTCCCCGGATCGCGCCCCCATTAAACGCACAGCCCTAGGACGATTTCGCCATGAGGCGGCGACAACGGTGATTGCCCCCGATGGTCGAGTTGTGGTGTACATGGGGGATGATGAACGCTTTGAATATGCCTATAAATTCATTACCAAGGGCAAGTACCAAGCCAACGATCGCGCCGCTAACTTGAACCTGTTGGATGAAGGGGAACTGTACGTTGCTCGCTTTAATGACGATCTGACGGGTGAATGGCGGGCGATCGCCCGCGTTGAGGGCAGTACAATTATCCCCAACCCCAATCTGCCGACGGCCTTCCAAGAGGATCCTGCCCTCTGTTTTATTTACACCCGCGCCGCTGCCGATGCCCTAGGGGCAACAAAAATGGATCGGCCAGAGGACTTCGAGTGGAATCCTGTCACCAAAAGTGTTTGGCTGGCGTTGACCTATAACGAGAAACGCAAGGCTAGGGCCACAGATGGCGCCAATCCGCGTCCTGAAAATGTGATGGGGCATGTGATTGAAATGATTGAGCAGGGCAATAACCCAACCGCCTTGCAGTTTCAGTGGCGTCTGCCTTTGCTTTGTGGAAATCCCACCGCCCCAGAACAGAACCGCCAGTTAGTGCTTTATGGTGAACCCACCAACGCAGAGGTACCGCCAATCTCAGCACCCGATAACTTGACCTTTGATCGCGCCGGTAATGTCTGGATTGCCACGGATGGCAATGGCGGGTCAACCCGCCTCGGCAAAAATGACGGCGTTTATGTCCTCAATCCGCAGCGCCGCGAACTGAAGATGTTCCTCTCTGGTGTGCCCGGCTGTGAAATTTGTGGCCCTGAATTTAGCAGTGACTATCAAACCTTCTTCTGTGCCATTCAGCATCCGGGGGAAGGGGCAAAATCCACGGCTGATCTACCAACACGCTGGCCCTATGGAGAAGAAGTGGTCGTGCCTCGACCTGCCGTCATTGCCGTGTGGCGCTCAGATGGCCGGGAAGTGTCAGCCTAGGGTTTGCGTGAAGAATAGCGATTGATCCCTTCGGGACGCAGGGGAACCACGGGAGCAGCACGGCGGCGACTGGTTCTGGAAATTGTGGGGCGAGTAGCACCGGGGAAGGCAATCACCTCTGCCTGCTGTCCTTCACGGGCACAGCGAATCAACAGTCCAGCGATTGCCATACTGGCCATAATTGAGCTACCGCCATAGCTAAAGAGGGGAAAGGGTAATCCCGTTGTTGGCAAGATACCAATGGCGACACCTATATTGATTAGGGCTTGTAGGAGCATGATCACCGTTGCCCCCAAGGCAATGAGCTGGATCAGGGGATCCCGCCCCTGATTGACCACCCGCATTCCCAGCCAACCGTAGGCCGCCAGCAGTCCTAGGAGCAAGAGGCACCCCAATAGCCCCATTTCCTCGGCATAGACCGCAAAAATGAAATCCGTGTGCTGGATGGGTAAATAGGAGAGCTTTTGCTGTGAAAAGCCATAGCCGGTGCCCAACCCTCCCCCCGAGGCAACGGCCAAGAGACTCTGCACCAGTTGGTAGCCATCCCCCATCGCATCTGCCCAAGGATTGAGGAAGGACATGACCCGCCGCCGTTGATACTCGTTAATGCTGATGCTGAGGCCTGCCAAGCCCAAACCACTCATGGCTGTTAACAGCAGGGGTGCCAAGGGGAAACCCGCACCAAGAGCCATCAGCCATAACGTCATGCCACAGAGGGCCGTGGTACTGAGGTTCGGTTGAATCAAAATCCCCAGCAGCGTCAGGGCAAAGGCCGTTAACCAAAAACAACGTGCCTTCAGGTGCAGCCGCTGCCAAGAACTAAACACCCAAGACGCTTGCAGGACTAAAAAAGGCTTCATCATCTCCGAGGGCTGGAGTTGAAAAGGGCCAATACTAATCCAGCGGGTGGCGCCCATTACCGTTGTCCCAACCCCCGGTAGACGTGTTGCCCAGATCAGCAGCAAAAACAAAAAGAAGCCTGGAATGGCCATCTGGAGCGATCGCCGCAGCGGGAGCCGTAGAAACAGTTGAAACCCTGCCCAGCCAAGGGCAAGCCACAGCAACTGGCGCGTAAAGTAGTACAGCCCATCCCCTGTTTCGGCCAAGCCCACGGGAAAACTAGCGGAAAAGAGAACGACCAACCCAAGACCAATCCACACTAGGGTCAACCAGTGGAGCAATCGCGCTTCTAGGGTCCACTGCCGCAGGTCGCCAACCGCTTTGCTGCGCCGCCGGCGATCGCCAAAGGGGAGAAAACGCCACCAACTCACGCTTAGATGACCCTCACTGGCATCGGCCACTATCCGTATCTCATATTCTAGAAAAGGGCTGTCTCCAATCTGGCACAATTGTTATGCATCTTTGAGAGCGACTGCCCGTGACTGTGCCTACAATTTCTGAACGCTTTGAGCAATGTCGTGCCCGTCAACGCTGTGCCCTGATTCCCTTTTTGACCGCCGGCGATCCTGATTTAGAGACCACGGTTGCTGCCCTCAAAGCCTTGGATGCCCATGGCGCAGATATGATTGAACTGGGAATGCCCTATTCTGATCCCTTGGCCGATGGTCCCGTGATTCAGGCAGCCGCCACCCGCGCCCTGCAACGGGGAACTCGCCTCGAGGCGGTCTTAGAAATGACAACGGACTTGCACCGCCAACTGGGGGCGCCGCTCATTTTATTTACCTACTACAATCCCATCTACCATCGGGGGGTCTCTTCATTTCTGAAAGCGGTTGCCCAAGCCGGGATCAAGGGATTAGTGATTCCTGATTTGCCCCTTGAGGAAGCGGAACCAGTTCTCGCACAGACAGCGAATTTAGGCTTGGAATTGACACTGCTGATTGCACCCACCACATCGACCGAACGGATGCAGGCGATCGCCACCGCTTCCCAAGGATTTATTTACCTTGTCAGCACCACGGGTGTCACTGGCATGCGCCAAGAAATGGCCACTCGGGTTCAGGAACTGTTACATACCCTACGCCAAATCACGCCCAAGCCCATTGGTGTCGGGTTTGGCATTGCCAGTCCAGAGCATGCCCGCCAAGTGCGCGATTGGGGCGCCGATGCTGCCATTGTCGGCAGTGCCTTTGTCAAACGTCTAGCGGAACCAGATCAGGGGGTTGCTGCCGTCACCGAATTTTGTCAATCACTCCGCGCCGCCCTCGATAGACCCTAGGGACGCACCGTCAACGAAAAGTAAATGCCATCGGACTGCAAACTACGGGTTTGACCGGGCAGATCAATCAATGGTGTCGCGTACTGGAACTGAATGTCTAAGTTGGGCGTCGGTTGCACCAAGAGTCCCATGCCTAGGCCGGCAATCACATTATCGGGCACTGCACCCCCAGGGTTACGGCTATTGTTCCAGACCACCCCCAGATCAAACAGCGGCCCAATGGAAATAATTGGGCGACGATTGGCAGTGCGCAGCACGGGAAAACGGGCTTCCCCAGAGAACCGCAGGCCATTATCCCCAGAGAGAGTATTGGTCGAGTAACCCCGCACCGACAGGGGACCCCCAATCACAAATTGGTGAAAGGGGAGCAGACTATTGGGACTCAGTTGCACATCGGTGCGCAAAATCAAGAAGTGGTCTGCCCAAAGGCGTTGCAGCCGCTGTCCCTGTCCCAGCCAGCTAAAAAAAGTACCATCAGGGGTCGGACTGGGGTTTTCCGTGGCGCCAAAGATGGGCAGGCCAAAGTTGAACTGCGAGCGAAAGACCCATGCCCCTTGGGGATCACGGCGGATATATTCTTGACTCACTTCTAGAACACGGGTCGCACTATAGCCCGATGGATCAGAACCAATGGAAATGGGGGCTGGCACTCCCAAAACAAAGGTCTGTGCCGACTGCATCAAGAAGCCAATGCCAAAAGCCAGTTCCTCGCGGATATTGCGCATCACCGGCTGGCGAAAACTGGCTTGGTAAATAGAAGACTCACTGCGAATATTAAAAGCAGCAAGGGCAGGGGGGCGGGTAATTTCGCTGTCTGCTTGTACGGTGCGAATGGTAAGTGTGCCATTCATCGCATTGAGGGGCAGGCTGTAGCCAAACTCCACAGTGTTGGACGCTCCCCAGTCAAACGTGCCTAGGTTATTACCGATGGCGTAGGAGCCATAGACACTATCGCCGCGACCACTGAGGTTGTTGTATCCCAAAAAGGCCGTGGCCCGATCCGGGGCGATCGCTGGCGGCGTATTGTTATCCAGACCAAAAGCGGCATTAAACCAGCGGGCAGGTACCACCCGTACCACCAAGATACTGTCCTGGGGCGTCGTGCTGGGTCGCAGACTAGCAGAAAGATTGGCAAAGAGAGGATCCGTTCGCAACAGCCGCAACTGCTCTTCCAGACGATTGGAGTTGAGAGGCACGCCGGCACCGAGGGCAATACGGCTGCGAATATAGCGCTGGATAATCCCTTTATTCCCTTCAATACGAATGTTCTCTAGGCGGCCTTCAAGCACTTGAATCGTGATCACCCCATCCCGTGCCACCTGCTCGCCTAAAACGGCGCGAGAGGTCAAATAGCCCCCCTCGAGATAGAGTTTTGTAATTGCATCAGCAGCACCCTGTAGCTCTGCAAGCGTCACCTGTCGTCCTTCGAGGGGCTTGATAATTGGATCAAATTCCGCAGGCCCAAAGAGAGTACTACCTGCAACAACAATTTTTTGTACAGGTATTAAAACACTTTCCGACTCGGGGGGCGGGCTAGGGGGTGAAGGGGGTGGTTCAAGAACAGGCGGCGAGGTGGGGGGTAGGGGCGGCGGATCCGGTAGGGGGGGCTGAATATCCTGTTGGGTGGGAGTGATAATCGGAATCCCTAAAGCAGGTAACACCGTTCCCGTACTGCCGAGAATAGAGAGAAGGGCAACGGGTGTAAATAAGTTTGTTTTCACGTCCTCAGCCTCAATGCTTAGTTATTCGGTTTTAGATAGAGCAGCAAAATCAATACAGAAATCTGTCAAAATCAATACAGAAATCTGTATTTTTCTTCCTAAGGGCCAAGCCTAAGCAACCATTGGCGTGAGGAGTTATTGATTCTTGCCCTCAGATTTTAGCAGAGCACGTGTGGTTGTTGGCAAGGCGAGGCGATCGCCCTCATCCCCCTATCAATGTGTTTCAAGTGGGGGGCAGCGCTGTTTCAGCAGTGCCATCAGGATGATCAACGAGGGCAGATTCATCAATGGCCAAATCAAACCAAAAGGTACTGCCGACCCCCAGTTCACTAATTAAATGAATTTGTGTATTGTGCTTGTGGATAATATCTTGGACAATGGCCAACCCCAGCCCTGTCCCCTCTAGGGTATGCACGCGATTCTCAACGCGGAAAAAGCGTTCAAAGACACGGGGTTGATCCTCTGGGGCAATCCCCATACCCGTGTCGGCGACCTCAATGCGCACTCGTTCCTGCTCTGGATCGCTAGGGGGATGCCAGACATAGGCACGAATCGTCACCCGTCCATTTTCGGGGGTAAACTTCAAGGCATTGCCCACCAAGTTAGTGAGCGCACCAATGAGCAGATCGTAGTTGCCCCAAACCGGTGGCAGGGGATTTTCCACTTCAGCAGTTAGGGTAATAGATTTATTGGCAGCATTGAGTTGGTAGGTGCGCATGATCTGATCAATCACCTGCGCCATCTGTACCGAGCCAAATTGATAGGGGCGACCCGATTCGAGGCGGGAAATATCGAGGAAATCATTCACAAGACGAGTCAGGCGATCGGTCTCGTGGTTAGCGGTTTCGAGGAATTCCTGTTGCTCTTTTTCACTGAGGCTGCTGCCGTACTCTTGAATGGTTTCGATGATCGATTTGATATTGAATAGGGGTGTGCGCAATTCGTGGGAGACATTACTAATCAATTGCGCTTTGGCTTCGTTGAGTTCCACCTCACGGGTAATGTCCTGAATCGTAATCGCAATGCCCTTGGGTTTTTCCCGCTGCACATCCATAACCGTTGTCAGCAGAATCCGGACTGATCGCGAGCTAGGTTCTTGCAGCGTCACCCGAAATTCTCCCCCCTCTGACTCGCCGCGAGAGGCTTTGTAAAGGGGACAGGTCAGCCTTTCGCACACCGGCGCTGGAAAGCAGTTGAGGGCATTTTGGCCAATGACGTTCATCCCTTCCCAGTTGAAGAGGCGCTGAGCCGTGGGGTTGACAAGAATAATTCGCATGTCGGTATCTAAGAGAATCGCCCCATCAGCAATGGTGGACACCAAGGTATCTAGTTTTGCTTTCTCGGCTTGGAGTTCTTCAATGTTTTGGGCTTCGTAGGAAGCAAGGCGCTCGGCCATGTCATTAAAGCTGGTGATCAACTCCCCCAGTTCACCGCCAAAGGGCAGGTTAATGCGTTGCTTAAAATTCCCCGCTGCAATGTTTTTTACCCCCTGCACCAATTCTTTAATGGGCTGGGTAATGGTGAGGGCATTGAAGACCCCCCCCAAGATCACCATGATCCAGAGGGAGACAAAGACGGCGATCGTGAGATCCCGCGTGAGATTGGCAGAGGCAATAAATGTTGGGTTGGGGTTAATCCCCAAGGCAACAACCCCTAAGTTTTCGCCGTTGAAGGTCAGGGGGACAAAGACATCGGCAACCAAGCCATTGGGGGTTTGGTGTTGGCGCACGAGGGGTTCTTGACTGGCACGGTAGGTCTCTGGCAGTTGAATACGACGGCGCAACGTCAGGGCACTTTCTACTTGGGGGGCAGAGTAGGGCAGGCCATAGTAAATTTCCCCTTCAGGATCCGCATAAAGAATGTAGCGAATACTGGCACTGCGCTCATAGAACTTACGGGAAAATTCAGCTACAGCGGCGGTATCCCCTTTGGCCACAAGGGGCGCCACGTCAGCGGCTAGGAGTAACCCTAAATCGCGGCCATAGCGGGTGTCATTGAGGTGGGCATTGGTTTGAATGGTGTTCACCGCCCAGAAGGTGAGGCCACTCATGATGATCGAGACCACGAGGGTTGCTGTGGCCATGAGGCGGGTTTGAATCTTGAATTCCGACCACCAACGGGCAATTCCCCGCAATTTATCGCTCAAGTTCCCTTGGGTTTTCTCGGTTTTCAACACCACCATTACGCCTAACGTGCGAAAATTTTTCCCTGATCCTACGGGATTTTGCTCACATCTTTATTGTGGCACCTGAGAGGGGTTCCAAGCGGGCAAACTCTTCAATGCGGCGGCTATAGCGTTGCAGCATCTGCTCACTCCAAGTGGCATCGGGACTATTGACGTAGAGGTGTACCAATGGCTCACTGGCATCGGGCAGAATCAGTACCCAATGGTCCGTATTGGGTTCACCAATTTTGACGCCATCAATGAGACTTAAGTGGTTGCGGGGATGGGTTTCCACCAAGTGGCGCATCAGTGACCCTTTGGCAATCCAAGGACAGCGAATTGGGCGGTGATAGTAGTGGACGCGGGGCAGTTCTTGGCGCATGACGGTGAGGGGTTTGCCAATTAATGCCAGCAATTCGATCAGGGTGGCGATCGTAAACATGGCATCAAACCCCGGATGCAGTTTCGGGAAGATAAAACCGGTTTCTGCAGAACCCCCTAGGACAACGCCACTGTGGTGTTGGCAGGCTTCCATGAGATCAGTCGGGTTGGTGCGACTGCGGATAATTTGTCCTCCCTGCTGGTGAGCGATCGCCTCCACGGCACTAGAGGTTGTGACCGGCACCACGACGGTGCCCCCCGCATGGGTCAAGAGGGTCAAGTAGGTCATTAGAGCCGTGAGTTCTTGATCACTGAACACCTGACCGGCATTGTCCACCAAGGTGAACCGCTCGCCATTGGCGGAGACTTGCACCCCCAAACTGGCAGACAGCGCTGTCACCACCTGTCCCAGTTCCCGCAGGAGTCGCTGTCGCTCGAGAATGTTCACGGGGGTTGGGTGCAGGGTGGCATTGAGAACAACGGCATCACAGCCAAACTTACTGAGGATCTGGGGCAAGACAACCCCAGAAACGGCATAGGCATAGTCAATGACAATTTTGGCGGGGCTACCATAAAACAGTTGGGTATTTAGCCACTTTTCAAAGCCTTGGGCATAGGCGGCCACGCAGTTGTTGGGATGGGTCATGACACCAACATCCGTAAGTAAGGCACGGCGAGTATCTTCGCGGAAGTAGGCGGTTTCAATTTGCCGCTCTTTGGCTTTACTCAGGTTGATGCCTTTATGGTCAAAAAACTCAATCAACAGTTGATCGGCGCGATCGGGATGAGCACGCACATGAATTCCGCCGCTGACTGAAAGGGTTTGGGCAGCAAAGCGGGCAATCGGCAGGGCGATCGCCTCCAAATTGAGGACATGAATCCCCACTGACATCAGCCCCGACATCAGGGCATGGGCCACCATCCGCGACACATTGCGCTGATCCCGCGACACTAGCACACTAGTTCCCGGCTCAAGGATTGAGGCATAGGCTGCCGCCAGCCGCACAGCAAACTCCGGTGTAATGTCCACATTGGCCACACCGGCCACACCCCGCTGCCCAAAGAGATAGCGCTGCCCCGTTGTGCCCCAGATCAGGCTTTCATTCACAATGGCGCCCGCTTCAATGCGTTTTCCCGGCCAAAGGCGCACCCCCTGACTCAGGCTGGCTTCCTCACCGACCACGCAGCGACTGCCAATAACCACCCCTTCATGCAGCCTTACATGGCGATCGACATGGATATGGCGAGCTAAAATGCAATGCTCCAATTCACTGTCATCCCCAATAAAACAGCCACTCCAAGCCACCACTGAGCGCAACTGACTGCCATTGCCAACAATCACGTGATCCCCCAAGACCGTCCCCGCCCCAAGGGTGGCCCCCGCACCTAAGCGGCAGTTATTGCCCAAGACTAGCGGCGCCTCTAGCTGAACCGTTTGCGGTAATGTGGTGTTGTGCCCTATCCAAATTTGCGGCTGAACTTCGTGCCCCTGAATTTCCAAGTGCACGCGGCCATAGAGGGCATCCTGTTGCACCTGTTGATAGGTTTGCAGACTACCGACATCGCACCAGTAGGCATCGGTGATATAGCCATACATCGGCACATCCGCCTGCAACAGCAATGGGAACAAATCCCGCGAAAAATCCCGCTCAGTGCCGCTATTGAGGTAGTCCATGACAGCAGGGCTGAGGATGTAGATGCCCGTATTTACCGTATCCGTAAAGATTTCCCCCGCTGAGGGCTTCTCGAGAAACCGCCGCACGCGGCCATCGCTATCGGTAAAGACAATGCCAAACTCCTTCGGTTGAGGCACACGGGCAAGGATGAGGGTTACGGGAGCACCGTGCTGCTGGTGAAAACGTAGGGCATCGGTTAAATCGACATCGGTAATGCTATCGCCGCTGACTACCAAAAAGGGATCCGTTAGCAAATTGGCAATGTTTTTTACTGAGCCTGCTGTGCCAAGGGGCTGCTCTTCCTCAACGACATAGCTCAGGTGCACCCCAAACTCATTCCCATCGCCAAAATAGTCGCGCACGACATCGGGGAGATAGTGCAATGTCATGACCACGTCATCAAGGCTATGGCGGCGCAGGAGATTGAGAATATGCTCGGCAATGGGACGATTGACTACCGGCACCATTGGCTTAGGTAGATCACAGGTGAGGGGACGCAACCGAGTACCACTTCCCCCAGCCATGAGGACGACACGCACTGTTTTCTCCTTTGTCAAACCTCGCCCTAGGATCCCAGTGTAGGAGAGGACGGAAGGCTCAGGGGGATAGTTGAAGGAAACTGCAATGATTTTTGATACTCCAGAGTAGGCGGGGCATAAAAAAACCTACCCTTGGTAGAGGGCAGGTTCAGACTGACGATAGGGCGCGATCGCGCCTAGGCGGTAAAGCCAGCTTTGTATTCGGCGATCGCTTCTTTCAGGAGCGCTTCAGCTTTTTCATCCAGTTTTTGGGTGGTGCGGATGATTTCGCCGTATTCGGGCTTGCTTGTGTGCAGGTAGTCCCGCAGACCGGCAACAAACTTAGCCACTGCCTCAACGGGAATATCATCAAGATAGCCATTGGTACCGGCGTAAATGGTTGCCACTTGGTATTCCACCGGAATGGGTGAGTACTGGGGCTGCTTGAGAATTTCCCGCAGCCGCTGACCCCGCGCCAGTTGGTTTTGGGTGGCTTTATCCAAGTCGGAGGCAAACTGGGCGAAGGCTTGCAGTTCATCAAATTGCGCCAATTCCAGCTTCAGTTTGCCAGCCACCTGCTTCATGGCCTTGATTTGAGCAGCAGAACCCACCCGCGACACGGAAATCCCCGCGTTGATGGCAGGCCGCAAGCCAGCGTTGAAGAGGTCAGAGGAGAGGAAGATTTGACCGTCGGTAATGGAAATGACGTTGGTGGGAATGTAGGCAGACACGTCACCGGCTTGAGTTTCAACCACAGGAAGCGCCGTCATGCTGCCACCACCGAGGGCATCGTTGAGTTTGGCGGCACGCTCCAGGAGGCGGGAGTGGAGATAAAACACATCCCCTGGATAGGCTTCACGACCGGGGGGACGACGCAGCAGCAGCGACATTTGCCGATAGGCTTGGGCTTGTTTGGAGAGGTCATCGTAGATGACGAGGGTGTGCTTGCCTTGGTACATGAAGTACTCAGCAATCGTGGCACCGGTGTAGGGGGCAAGATACTGCAAGGCGGCTGGATCACTGGCGTTAGCGGCAATCACAATCGTGTACTCCAGCGCCCCCCGCTCCCGCAGCACGTTCACCACTTGAGCCACACTGGACGCTTTTTGACCAATGGCCACATAGACGCAAATCACATCTTGGCCTTTTTGGTTCAGAATCGTGTCAATGGCAACAGCCGTTTTCCCCGTCTGGCGATCGCCAATGATCAGTTCCCGCTGACCCCGACCAATGGGAATCATGGCGTCAATAGCGGTAATCCCCGTTTGCAACGGCTCACACACCGATTTGCGCTGGACAATACCGGGAGCCGGGGATTCAATCAGGCGGGTTTCCGTCGTGTGGATCTCCCCTTTGCCATCAATGGGGCGCATTAGGGCGTCCACAACCCGACCAATCGCCGCTTCACCCACGGGGATCGAGGCAATTTTGCCAGTGGCACGCACCGTACTGCCTTCTTCGATGCCGAGGCCATCGCCCATCAGCACCACCCCCACGTTATCCTCTTCGAGGTTGAGGGCAATCCCCACGGTGCCGTCTTCAAATTCCACCAATTCTGAGGCCATCACTTTGTCGAGGCCATAGACACGGGCAATGCCATCGCCCACCTGCAAGACAGTACCGACATTATCGACTTTGATCGACTGTTCGTACTGCTCGATTTGCTGGCGAATAATGCTACTGATTTCGTCGGGTCGGATACTTACCATAGAAGTCACTCTCAAGGGTTGAACAGTTTACAAAGGGGACGTTAGGCGGCTTGCACCAAGGTGAGACTGAGGCGGCGGAGTTGACCCCGCAGACTAGCATCAAAGATTTGGGAACCCACTCTAATCACCACGCCACCAATCAGTTCGGGATCGCAGGCAGTGACAAGCTCCACATCGGCAGCACCGGTCATGGCTTTGACCTTTTCGACCACTGCACGGCGTTGATCGTCGTTGAGTTCGACGGCACTGGTGACTTCCGCCAAGACCACATTGCGGAGTTTGCGGACAAGGGCACGATACTGCTCACAAATAGGGCCAAGAAAGTTAATTCGCCGCCGATCCACGAGCAACATTAAGAAGTTGAGGAAGTAGCCGTGCACCTTATCCACTGTCAACTGCCGCAGGACATTCTTTTTAGCCTCAGGCTTGATCAGGGGATTGGCGACAAACTGTTGCAGTTCACTGGAGCTGGCAAGGAGTTCCAAAATCAACTGCGTATCCTGCTGAAACCGATCAATGAGGTTGTGGGTTTGTGCCAACGACAGCAGTGCCTCGGCATAGGGTTCAACAAGTTCACCACGGACAGTGGTCTGCATCATTTGCCTCCTAGTAGGGCAATACTGCGATCAACAAGGGTGCGCTGAAGGTCTGGATTTTGGCTCAAACGCGCTTTGAGTTGTTTTTCGGCCTCTGCAAGTGCCATAGCGGCAATCCGCTCACGAATTTCGGCGATCGCCCGCTCAGTGGCGGCAGTGGTGTCTTGGGAAGCGGTTTCCTTCAAGCGCTCAATTTCCCGCTTGGCTTGGGCAATGAGTTCTTCCTTGGCAGCCTTGGCACGGGCAAGGGCGTCTTCACGAATGCGTTGTGCTTCCTGCTTGGCCTGAGCCAGTTTTTGCTGCTCTTCAACGAGGCGGGCAGCAGCCACTTTCTGGCGTTCTTCGGCTTCCGCAAGGGCAGCGGCAATTTTTTGCTGGCGATCGCCCAAGGCTTTGCCCAGTACGCCTCGCCCAAAATACACCAATACCCCAATAATGATGGCAAGGTTGATCACATTGGTTTCGAGCAAATTGGTGTTAATGCCAAACTGCCCCACTTCTTCCGTTGCCAATAGAAATACTGCGTCCATGACCCACACTCCTAGGCCAGTAACTTCGCTAATAACTGTTCACTCAAGCTGGCAACTTGACCCTCAAGCGCTTGCAGTGTCGCCTGCTTTTGCTGATCAATTTCTGCTTGAATCTTGAGTAACTCTGCCTGCACGGCCTGCTGTGCTTCGGCAATTTCGGCGGTGGCAATTTTTTGTGCCTCGGCTCTGGCCTCTTCAATCAAGGCTTGGGCTTGGCGACGGGTACTGACCAATTCCTGCTCGTACTGCTGAGCCAGTTCAGTGGCCTGTTGCAACCGCTCCTTGGCCTGCTGCAAGTTGGTTCGGATATATTCATCCCGATTGTCCAGCGCCTGACCCAAGGGCTTGTACAGCAGCGCATTCAAAATGACGGTCAAGATTAAGAATTGCACAGCCATCAGGGGTAGGGTGGCATCAAAATCAAACATCAGCCTCTCCAGAATGGGGGATCGGGGGAAAGCTCATCCAAGCCTCCCCCACTGGGGTTAATTAGGATGCAAAGGGGTTGGCAAACAGGAGTACCAGCGCAATTACCAGACCATAGATGGTCAGGGACTCCATGAATGCCAAGGTCAGCAGCAGTGTACCCCGAATTTTACCTTCCGCTTCCGGTTGCCGCGCAATCCCTTCTAGAGCCTGACCAGAAGCATTCCCTTGGGCTAAGCCGGGTCCTAAAGAAGCCAAGCCAACAGCCAGAGCAGCAGCCAAAACAGAAGCAGAAGCGACTAACGGATCCATAATTGATTTCCTCGAGACGTAGTAGAACGAAACAAAATTTCCAGAGATAACAATAGCAGGGTATGTACCCCTTTTAGGAGTGAGCCCCTTCGTGCTCGCCGCCATGCCCCTCCATGGCCTCCCCAATATAGGTGGCTGCCAGGGTGGCAAACACAAGGGCTTGAATGGCGCTGGTGAAGAGTCCCAAAGCCATCACAGGCAAGGGCACAAACAGGGGCACCAGCAACACCAAGACCCCCACCACCAATTCATCCGCCAAGATGTTGCCAAAAAGACGGAAGCTCAGGGAAAGCGGTTTTGTGAAATCTTCCAAGATGGCAATGGGAAGTAAGACGGGCGTTGGCTCGATGTACTTGGTGAAATACTTCAGCCCCCGCTTGCGTAGCCCGGCATAGAAATAGGCCAAGGAGACCAGCAAAGCCAAGGCCACGGTGGTATTGATGTCATTGGTGGGTGCTGCTAGCTCCCCTTCTGGCAGTTCAATGAGTTTCCACGGTACCAGTGCCCCTGACCAGTTACAAACAAAAATGAACAGGAACAGTGTCCCCACGAAGGGAACCCAAGCTCGGTACTCGTGCTCACCCATTTGGCTCTTGGTCAAATCGCGGATGAATTCCAGCGCGTATTCCATCAGGTTTTGAATACCACTGGGCACCCGTTGGATATTCCGCGAGGCTGCAAAGGCTGCTGCAATCAGAATGGCCATCACAAACCAAGTGGTGATGAAGACTTGACCGTGAACTCTTAGGTTGCCAATATGCCAGTAGAAATGGTGCCCCACCTCCAACTTGGCAAGGGGAAGAGCTGTCCAAAGGTGTATCAAAGGCATCATGCCTCCGCGCTCGGTTGTCTAAGCACTACAGTGAGCCAGCGTTAAGGGGACGGCAAAACCGTACGAAACATATAGACCAGAATGGCGGCTTTGTAGGTTAAGAACCCCAAGAACACCGGAATAATATGTAGCTCTTGCCAACGGGCTGCCAAAATAATCACAACCACGACGACAATCAGCTGCGTTTTCCCCAGCTTTTTCTGGTCATTTCCTAGGCGCTCCACACTCCGGGCGAGGAGCCGCAGATAAATGAGGCTTGCACTTGCCCCCAAAAGGTAATTCAATGCTGTGTTCAGGCCGTAAATGAGCCAAACCGCTCCAAAGGCGATTGCCATCAGCACGAGGCTTGTCGTGAATAATTCGCGACAGAGTTGATAAAACCCGGCCATCGAGCCGCCCCTCTTTGGGGAATTGGCAACGGTTGATGGCGCAGAGGGTGCTGAAGCAGAATCGGGAACGGTCACAGCAGAATAGGGAGCATCCGAGGATGCCTTGAACTGGCCACTAAGCATCCTATCATGCAGTGGTTACATTTCATTACGGGATTCTGCTTCGTCGATATTGCTGTTTATTTCATTGCGAATGTGCCGCTCAAGCAGTTGAAAAATCTCCTGTAGGCGTTGAGGGTTGGTGAGGTAAAGGTATCCCAGTAGGGCTTCAAAGCCGGTGGCTTGGCGGTAGATTTTTGCAGCAACTCGCTTTGGGCCATCGGCAGCCGCATTGCGACCCTGACGAAAAATCGAGCGTTCGGTTTCGGTGCAATGCTGCCAAAGGAAGTCCATGTAGCGGGCTTGACTTTCGGCACGGACATGCGCCACCACTTGGCGGTGGTAGGTATTGATGCGTTGGGGCGGGGTTAGAAAAAGCCAGCGGATAAAGAGTTCATACACGGCGTCACCAAAGTAGGCCAAAGCCGCCGGCGGTAGTTGATGGGCGGGAATTTTGGGGGGGACAAGGGGCAATAATCCAGCAGAGTCCAGCATGACGTTTTAGCTAAAGAGACCCCCCTTAGTTTTACTGCCACAGGAACAGAATGGTTAAGAATGGGTTTCCCCGCTAATTTGGGCGATCGCCGTCGCCAGATCCGGCTGAAGGCGCAAAAAGTTTTCTAAACGCACAAGTTTGACGGTTTGGGTGACGCGGGGGTTGGTGACAATTTGCAGTTGACCCTGATGCTCTTGGGCTTTTTTGGCCAGTTGTACTAAAATGCCGAGGCCAGAGCTGTCAATAAACTCAATTTTTGAAAGATCTAAGATGATGTTGGCAGGTCCGTCGTCAAAACACTTACTAATGACCTTGCGAAAGGCCGACTCGGAAAACGCATCGATGAGACCCGTCAGGCGAAACACTTGATAGTTATCGCGAATCTCACGGGTACCCCTTAGGCTTTGGGTGAGGGCAAGTGGTTCAGAAATGAGAGCCTCCTTTGCTGATAACTGGACACACAAAACGATAGAAGACAAGTATAGATAAACGTGGCATTCTTGTCTATGACTTGATCGGCAACTCAACAAAAGTTTGGAAGTGCAGCAACCGCAGGAAGCTCTTTGCCAGAATCGGATCAGGTATCGCGCCTAGGAGTCGCCCTAATGAAATTATCCAAACTCGTGATGAGCCTTCTCAGCAGTGGCGGTCTGGGATTGCTGAGTTTATCCACTATGGCTCAAGAAACGCCGGCGGCGATCGCGGTCTTTATGCGGGAGTGTCAAACCAAATTTGCGGCGCCAGCGCCTCCCGGCTTTGGCGATCGCTATTGCACTTGCCTGATAAACCGCCTCCAAGAAAAAATGAGCTATGAGGAATTTCAGAAAATTACTGCCGACAATGAACCCCCGGAAGTTAAAGCCGCAACAACAAATGTATTGGTGCTCTTTTCTAGTACGCCTAGGATGAACGGGCGATGAGCCTACGCTTATTTTGGCATCGTCGCGATTTGCGCCTGAGTGACAGTGTGGGGTTGGCGGCTGCCTATACCCAAACTCCCAAAGTAGTTGGCATTTTTTGCTTTGATCCAGCGATTCTCCGTGCCTCGGACATTGCGGCGGTGCGGGTGACATACCTCGTGGGTTGCCTACAGGCTCTGCAGGAATCCTATCAGCGGCTGGGGGGGAGCTTTTTGATTTTCTACGGTGACCCGCGTCAAATTCTGCCCCAAGTGGCCAATGGCTTGGGGGCGGTGACGGTGCATTGGCACGAGGATGTGGAACCCTACGGTCGCGATCGCGATCGCACAGTAGCCGCTGCCCTCAAAGAAAAGGGAATTGCCGTGGAAACCGCTTGGGATCAACTTCTGCATTCCCCAGAGGCCGTACAAACAAAACAGGGACAGCCCTACACCGTCTATTCCCCCTTTTGGCGTAACTGGTCAAGCTTAGTTAAACCAGAGCCTCTCCCCAGCCCCAGACACCTCGAACCCCTCAGCGAAATAGAACAAGCAACTGCGCGAACCTTGGGAGCGATTTCTCTCCCCACGGCCAAGGATTTGGGATTTCATTGGTCAGGAGAACTGATCCTTGCTCCCGGTGAAGCCGCTGCCCAAGCACAACTAGAGACATTTATTGACCAGCACATTCAAGACTATGGTGAGCAGCGCAACTATCCGGCGCAGCCCGGAACCTCCCTCTTAAGCCCTGCGCTCAAGTTCGGTGTCATTGGTATTCGCCGTGTCTGGGCAGCCAGTCAGGCCGCTATGGCCGCAGCCCGTAGTGAAGAGGCACAAACGAGTATTCGCACGTGGCAGCAGGAATTGGCTTGGCGGGAGTTTTATCAGCACGCCCTCTACTGGTTTCCCCACTTGGTGGAGCGCCCCCATCGTGAAGGATTTGCCACTTTTCCTTGGCTGAATAACGCAGAACACTTTGCCGCTTGGTGTGAGGGTCGCACCGGTTACCCAATTGTGGATGCCGCCATGCGCCAACTCAATGAAACGGGTTGGATGCACAACCGCTGCCGCATGATTGTGGCCAGTTTCCTCACCAAGGACTTGATCATCAATCCCCAGTGGGGTGAGCAGTACTTTATGCAAAAGCTGATTGATGGCGACTTAGCAGCCAATAATGGCGGTTGGCAGTGGAGTGCCTCCAGTGGGATGGATCCAAAGCCGCTGCGGATTTTTAACCCAGCCAGTCAAGCGCAAAAATTTGATCCTGAGGCGGAGTATATTCGCCGTTGGCTGCCGGAATTGAAATCCCTAGACACGGCAGATTTGGTGACGGGAACTATTTCTCCCCAAGAGCGCCGTCGCTACGGCTATCCTTTGCCGATTGTGGATCACAGGCAGCAACAGCAGCGATTTAAGCAACTCTATCAAACGCATTTTCGTTCACCAATCCCTCAAGGATAAAATTAACGTTCCCCTGATCAGGGTAACAGCGTTATCCTGAAAAAGAACGATTTTTGCGGTTGCATCGCGCCCATGAATATCCTTGGTAGTCTGCTCACTCCCTCCCCCACCCCCGTCCAAACCCGTCCCCGCCGTGGCATTGAAATTAAGTCCAAGCGCGAAATTGAGATTATGCGGCAGGCCTCGCGCATTGTGGCGACGGTGCTTAAGGAAATCTCCCAGATGATTGAGCCGGGCATGACGACGGCGGATCTCGATGCCTATGCCGAGCGACGCATCCGCGAAATGGGGGCAACACCGAGCTTCAAAGGCTATCAGGGTTTTCCGTCCTCCATTTGCGCTTGCATCAACAACGAGGTGGTTCATGGGATTCCCAGCCCCCGCAAAGTGATTCGCAGTGGCGACATCGTTAAGATTGACACCGGTGCCTACTACAATGGCTTCCATGGCGACTCTTGCATTACGATTCCAGTGGGGGAAATCTCCGAAGAAGCGGCCAAGCTTGTCAAAGTTGCTGAAGAAGCGCTCTACCGAGGCATTGAGCAGGTGAAAGAAGGCAACTACCTCATGGATTTGGCGGGTGCTATTCAAGATTATGTCGAAGCCAATGGCTTTGTCGTAGTCGAGGACTTTACTGGCCACGGCGTGGGGCGCAATCTCCACGAAGAACCTTCGGTATTTAACTTCCGCACCAATGAACTCAAGAATGTGCGACTGCGGGCGGGGATGACCTTGGCCATTGAACCCATTGTGAATGCGGGGTCAAAACAGGTGCGGATTTTGCGCGATCGCTGGACAGCGGTTACGGTTGATAATTCCCTCTCTGCCCAATTTGAGCACACGGTCTTGGTCACCAAAACGGGTTATGAAATCCTCACCGATCGCACCTCTGTCTAACCCCTATGACTAAAATCTCCCCCGAAGTCCTCGAGCGCCACTGCTTTTGCCGCAGTCGTAAGTTTACATTTGAGGTCAATCAATATCGCCTGCCCCATGGGTCTGTCTCGATCTTGGGAACGGTGCGGCATCCGGGGGGGGCATTAGCTGTCCCTGTGACCCCAGAGGGCAACCTGATCCTTGTCAAACAATACCGCTTTGCCACTGAGGAATATCTGCTGGAGTTCCCAGCGGGCACCGTTGAGGATCACGAAAAGCCCTTTGCTACAATTGAGCGGGAAATTGAAGAGGAAACGGGCTACCGCGCCCACCATTGGCAAAAACTGGGGGAGTTTTACATTGCCCCCGGCTATTCTGATGAAGTGATCTATGCTTACTTGGCCACTGAGCTGGAGAAACTAGAGACACCCCCGCCTCAGGACACCGACGAGCACATTGAAGTTGTGGAGTTTTCTCTATCTGACTTGGCCGCCGCGATTCATAGGGGTGAAGTGAAAGATGCCAAAACCGTCACCAGTTTCTATCTGGCCTTGCCCTATCTTCAACCCGCTTGAGCACTGAAGTTCTTCGTAAATGTTTGTAAGCATCCTGCACCGCCCACAGTCTTGATCCCTCAAGGTGAGATAATGCGGAAATAATCCAAAGGTTGTACGTGCTGATTCACAGCCGTTTGAACTGGGACATTAGTCAGTTTTTGATTGTTGAATTATGGAGCTAACCTATCGGCCTCGCCGTTTACGCCGCACGGCTCAAATTCGTCGCTTGGTGCGCGAGCATGCCCTAACCACAGGGGATTTGATTTATCCAGTCTTTGTCATGGAGGGGGAAGATCAGGTGCAGGAAGTCCCCTCAATGCCCGACTGCTATCGCTATACGCTGGATCGCCTGATTTTAGAGCTGAAGGAGGCCTATGCCTTGGGAATTGGGGCGATCGCGCTGTTTCCCCTCGTTCCTGAGCACCTCAAGGACAATGCAGGCACCGAAAGCTACAATCCTGAGGGGCTTGTCCAGCGATCGGTACGTGCCATTAAGGCCGTTTTACCCGACCTGCTAATCTTTACCGATGTCGCCCTTGATCCCTACAGCAGTGAAGGCCACGATGGCATTGTCAAAAATGGCGAAATTCTCAATGACGAAACTGTAGAGGTGCTGGTCAAACAGGCAGTGAGTCAAGCGGCTGCGGGGGCCGATTTTGTTGCCCCGTCGGATATGATGGATGGCCGTGTCGGTGCCATTCGAGCCGGTCTGGATGCTGCAGGCTATACCCACGTGGGGATTCTCGCCTACTCTGCGAAATACGCCTCTGCCTACTATGGCCCTTTTCGCGATGCTTTAGATTCGGCACCGAAGTTTGGTGATAAAAAAACCTACCAAATGGATCCCGCCAATGTCCGCGAAGCAGTGCGGGAGGTCAGCTTGGATATTGAGGAGGGCGCCGATCTGGTGATGGTGAAACCTGCCCTTGCCTACATGGATGTCATTGCCCAACTCAAGCAGGTGAGCGATGTTCCTGTGGCCGCCTACAACGTTTCTGGGGAGTACGCGATGGTGAAAGCCGCCGCCCGCAATGGCTGGATTGATGAGAAAAAAGTGGTGCTAGAAACCTTGCTTGGCTTTAAGCGGGCAGGTGCCGATGTCATTCTCACCTACCATGCCAAGCAAGTGGCGCAGTGGCTGCAAGAGGGATTGAACTAGGCGCTTGTTTCTCGTAGTTGACGGGTGGTCTGAATCCAACTGGCAATCATTTTGTCCACTCGCTCCTCGAGCTTGGGATCACTCAATTGCCCTTCTGGTGTGAAGGCTTGCCACGCCTGACCAATGGCCACCTGTTCTGGAATCACCCAAGCATGCACCCAGCGCAGAATCACCCGTAGATCGTTGAGGGCATTGCTGTTGGTTTGGCCACCAAGGACACTCATCATGGCCACGACTTTGCCGCTGAGATGTTCAAAGCTGAGGAGATCAAGGGAGTTCTTGAGCACACCGCTAACGCTGCCGTGGTACTCTGGGGTCACTAGCAAAATGCCATCGGCTTCTTTGACCTTGGCTTGAAAGGTGTCCACATCGGGGTAGTCAGGGTAGCTCTCAGCACCCGTACAAAAAGGAAGTGTC
Organism: Thermosynechococcus sp. M98_K2018_005; assembly: GCF_015295825.1. Classification (GTDB taxonomy): domain Bacteria; phylum Cyanobacteriota; class Cyanobacteriia; order Thermosynechococcales; family Thermosynechococcaceae; genus Thermosynechococcus. The sequence goes on along the minus strand of NZ_DVEH01000059.1, from coordinate 17,609 downwards.
ATCTGCCGCAAATCAAGACGTTCAACGGTAACGCCTTGGGCGGCTGCTTTGGCAATGGCAACATCTAGGGCGCTTTGAGAGTAGGAGCCATCCCGCAGACTCCCTGCCCAACCAATGAATTTCACCATAAACAAACTCGTAATGACTATGTTTTATTATATAAAACTTAGATTTGTTCAACCATCTTCCCTAACAAGGAATCTCATTCAGGGAAATGGAGCCGCCCGTAGCCATCTGGGCAATGACTCGTTGTAACTGCGCTAGCGATCGCTCGGCCTCGGTGTAGCGATCCTTCCAGTGTTGAACAGCGGTTTCCTGCTCCCGTGCCTGCTGCGCCTGATGGAGAATTTGCTCTTGCAGTTCAGCAATTTGGGCTTCTAGGTGTTGTAGGCGTTCCTGTTGTTGACTAGTGCGCGCCTCCAGTTCTTGGTTGTAGTGCTGGGTGGTCATATATTGCAAGCGCTGCTGCTGATAGTCCCGTTCCAATTCCTGTAGCTTGGTTTGGGTTTTTAGCAGGGTTTTACTCAGTCCCTGAATAACACTGTTTTTGCTGGCCTCTGATCCTTGCGCCTGTTGCAGCGCAGTGATAATCCGTTCTTGGGTTTCAATCAAATGGTTCGCTTGGGTGAGGCGACGGTTGAGATCCTCCATTTGGGTTTGGCGATCGCTCAACTCTAAGCGGGCTTGTTCAAGGCGAGTTTGCAGGAGAGCTTTTTCCTCTTGGACTTGGCGCAGTTGGGATTCAAGGAGTTGGCAGTCCTGTTCCCGTTGCCGCAGGAGGCGATGGCTATTCACCAATTTAGCCTCGAGGGCATCTTGAGCCTTGAGGAGCCGATCCACCTCCTGATGCAGGTGCTCAATTTCCGTTTGCGATTGCTGAAGAATGGTTTCCAAGGATTGGCGATGGTGGCTCATTTCGGCCAACTCGTGGGCACAGGTGGCTTGGGAGCGCAATTGTTCTTGGAGGGCAACGATCGCCTGTTGTTGAATCTGAGCGGTTTCCTCAGTGCGAGCCAGTAAATCCTCAAGGAACGCCTGATTGCGCAGTTGTTGCTTTAATTCATTGATATAGTGCTGGCACTGATCAATGGCTTGCTCTAAATGCTGGATGCGCCGTTGGCTATTCTCACCCTCTGAGGCTAGATCAGTGGCCAGTGCACTTTCCGCTGCAAGCTCAGAAATCATCGGATTCCATGGAAAACTAAGTTGCTTGGGGGGCTGTGTTTCCATTAGATAGGATGTGAGAATGATGCCACTCTTCCTTAGTCTAACGGTACAGGGCATCGAGGCTACACACGGGTCAAGACAAAAAGGCTACCTTCATTGCCTCGGGCAATTCGCAAATCCTCATCGAGGTAGGTAATGTCGAGCCAGCCCTGTTGATCATTGCTGTTGAGGGGGACATCTAGGGCAATCAGCGGCTGACGGCTGTGGAGTTGGGGAATGAATTGGGAAGGAGAATAGTAATTGAGCCACCGACGCAGGCCAACAATGGAACGTTCAAAATACACTTGTACGCGCTGTTGGGTCAAGGGTTCAAAGCGCGCCAACACACTGATAATCCCCTCCAGGAAGGGCAACCCATAGAGTTCAGCGATATTGTAGATGCGCTGCTGTTGTGGACGAATGCACTGATAAATTTGCCCCATCTTTACGACAGGAGAGCGATCTAAAGCGAGAAGAGCCTGACTACTGGTGTAGATCAGTCGCCAATCCCCCGCCAATTTTTCAGGGGCATTGAGGGGAGCTGGGGTGGGATTCATGGCTTCAAGGGAAGCGGCAAGGGCGGCCACCTGTTTGCGATCGCGCGGTGTGGCTAGAATACCTCGATTCAGGCCAGCGATCGCCATCAATAACTCTGCTTTTGCCACAGTTTACCCCTCCTTGTGCAAGGAACTTTTTCGCCCCAATGGGTTGCGTCAAGACCCCCCTAATTCGAGAATGGGAAAAATCCCCCTCCCATTCAGGTTAGCGAAATGCGGATCGCGCTATTTACCGAGACATTTTTGCCCAAAATTGATGGCATTGTTACCCGCTTGTGCCAAACCGTCCGCCATCTGCAACGGAATGGCCATCAGGTGTTGGTGGTGGCTCCCGAGGGCGGGCTAGACCATTACGAAGGCGCGCAGATCTATGGTGTCTCCGGTTTTCCCCTCCCATTGTATCCTGAACTCAAATTAGCCCTGCCGCGACCCGCCATTGGTAAAGCCCTAGAGGCCTTTGAACCCGATCTGATCCATGTGGCGAACCCAGCAGTCTTGGGGGTAGCGGGTCTGTACTATGCGCAGAAATTCCACTTACCTTTGGTTGCTTCCTACCACACCCATTTGCCGCAATACCTGAAGTACTATGGCTTGGGGTTTCTTGAAGAGGTACTCTGGTCGCTGCTGCGGTTGGCCCATAACCGTGCTCAACTCAACTTGTGCACCTCAACGGCAATGGTGGCAGAACTGAAAGCGCACGGCATTCGCTATCTCGATCTCTGGCAGCGGGGGGTAGATGTGGAGTTGTTTCATCCACACCGCCAAAGTCAAGAAATGCGTTACTTTCTCAGCCAAGGGCACCCGCAAGCGCCCCTGCTGCTTTACGTCGGTCGCCTCTCTGCTGAAAAGGAAATTGAGCAAATTAAACCCATTCTGGAGCAGATTCCCGAAGCACGACTGGCGCTCGTGGGCAATGGCCCGCATCGGGAAGCTCTTGAGCAGCACTTTGCGGGTACCCCCACCCATTTTGTCGGTTATCTGCGGGGGGAACGCTTGGCATCGGCCTTTGCCTCTGCTGATGTCTTTGTCTTTCCCTCGCGCACGGAAACTCTTGGCTTGGTTCTCCTAGAAGCAATGGCGGCGGGCTGTCCTGTGGTGGCTGCCAACAGTGGGGGGATTCCGGATATCGTCACTGACGGGGTGAATGGGTTTTTGTTTGATCCAGCGGATCCTACAGGAGCGATTACGGCTTGTCAGCGTCTTTTTGACTCCCCGGGCGATCGCGAGACCCTACGCCAAAATGCCCGCCAAGAAGCCGAACGCTGGAGTTGGGCGGCGGCCACCCAGCAACTAGAGCAGTACTATCGCTCGGTTTTGCCAGTCCCCCAACGGGATGTGGCTCTTAGTCATTAACCCAATTTCGGATCTGCTTCCCTAAGTTGCGGTAGATCGAGGTTGGCCTGCTTGCCTTGGAGAACGACGTAAAAGCCACCGAGGCCTAGGGGGTCAATGAGTTGGTGGAGTGATTGATGGCGGTTCAGGGCTTGAAGAAGATTGCCATTACTCTGCTGTGGCGCCAGTAGGCGATCGCCCAAACCCAAGGCCATGAGAAATAAACTCTGGCGGGTGACATAGAGGGTTTCAAGGCCAAAGTGCTCACCATAGCGCGTCAAGGCGGTCACATCCACATGGGCCGTAATGTCCTGCTCGCCCACAAAGCAGTAGGGATTGTTGTGGTAGCGGTGTTGATAGTAGCACTGCAAGGTACCCTCACACCGGGCGGGATGATAGTATTGCTGGGCGGGATAACCATAGTCAATGGTGAGAACAAAGCCCCGCTCTAGGTGCTGACTCAGATCCTTGAGCCACGGGATTAGGTTCAAATTAACCTCAGTACGGTAGCCGTTGCTGTAGCCCTGCTGCTGTGGATCGATACCAACGGTGGCAAAGTACTGGTGAATGCGATCGTCGCTGAGGGGACGCAAGACCTCTTGCAATGCCCCTTGGGCATCGAGACTGACATAAATTTCTTGCCAATCGTCCCCCTGCCATTGCAGCCGATGCACGGGAAAAGCATCCACGAGTTCATTGCTAAAGATGCAGCCAGTGATCGGTTCAGCAGGAGTGTCAGAGCCTCGCCAGCACAGGCGATCGCCCCAAGGGGCCAAGCGTTGCCGTTGGTGTTCCCGTAAAGTGGGGGAGTGCTCTTGAATCTGGTACTCAAGGGCGGCAAAGAAATCAGGGTAGGTCGCTTGGCTATAGCCCAAGACCCCAGCCGCAAATTGGCCTTCACCCGCCCCCATCTCCAAGAGGGTAAACCGCTGCGGTTGCTCCAAGGCCTGCCACATCTGCACAAAAGCCTCAGTGAGCAGTTCCGCAAAGTCTCTCGTCAGACTACTGGACGTGATAAAGTCGCCGTGCCGACCAATCTGTATTTGGGGACGGTTGTAGTAGCCCCACTGCGGTGCATAGAGAGCCAAGGCCATAAACTCACAGAAGGAAATGGCCCCCGCTGCCCTGATGCGCTCCTGAAGGTCGGCCTGAGTGCCTTTTGGCATTATTCATCCACTCCAGCAATGGGGGCAAACCCTTGGCGCTGCACATTCTCGGTAATAACACGCGGCTCCAGAAATTGCAGCAGGTAGTCGCGGCCACCCGCTTTGGAACCAATCCCCGAAAGCTTAAAGCCACCAAAGGGCTGCCGATCCACGATCGCCCCCGTAATCCCACGATTGATGTACAGGTTCCCTACGGCAAATTGGGCTTTGGCCTGCTGAATATGGGATGGCGTCCGCGAATACAGCCCCCCCGTCAGGGCATAGGCAGTGGCATTGGCAATTTCAAGGGCTTGGCTGAAGGTTTCTGCCCGTAATACCGCTAGCACCGGGCCAAAAATTTCCTCTTGGGCGATCGTGGCGGTGGGGGACACATTGGTAAAGATTGTAGGCGAGACAAAATACCCCACTTCTGGCACCGGTACACTCAAGGCCAGTTCCGCTTCCCGCTGTCCCTTGGCAATGTATTCCTGAATGCGATCGCGGGCGGCTGCCGTCACCACCGGTCCAACACGGGTACTGGGCAAATGGGCGGGTCCAATATTCAGGGACTGGGTGGCCGCCACTAAGCGCTGCACAAAGGGTTGATAGATGGACTCCAAGACAATCACCCGCGAACAGGCGGAGCATTTTTGGCCGCTGTAGCCAAAGGCCGATTGCACCACCCCCGCCACTGCCTGATCTAAGTCGGCACTTTCGTCAATGATGATGGCGTTTTTGCCCCCCATCTCGGCAATCACCCGCTTGATGTGGGTTTGTCCCCGCTGCAACACTGCTGCCTCAGCAATAATGCGGCAACCCACCTCTTGGGAGCCCGTAAAGGCAATCAGATGCACATCAGGATGTTTGGTTAGGTAGGGGCCAATCACGGAGCCACGTCCAGGGAGAAACTGAAATACCCCCGGCGGAAAACCGGCGGCAATCAGAATCTCCGCTAGTTTGGCAGCAATCACAGCAGCCGGATCCGCAGGCTTGAGAATTGTACAGTTGCCTGCGACCAGGGCAGCCACGGTCATACCGGTGGGAATCGCCAGGGGAAAGTTCCAAGGAGAAATGACGACCGCAATGCCGCGCCCTTGGTAGTGGTAATGGTTTGTTTCGCCGGGAAAGTTGCGGTCATAGCCACCGCTGAGGCGCTCCATTTCATCGGCGTAGTAGCGACAAAAATCAACAGCTTCGGAGACTTCAGCATCCCCTTCCGCCACCACCTTGCCCACTTCGTAGCACATCCAAGCCACCAGTTCATGGCGTTGTGCCTCTAGGAGATCCGCTGCCCGCCGCAGCAGGGTTGCCCGTTCGGCCACGGGGGTCTGTTGCCACTGCGCTTGAGCGGCTTTGGCAGCCCGGATCGCATGCTCGGCATCCTCAATGGTGGCTAAGCCAACGCGACCGACAACTTCTTCGGGCTGTGAGGGGTTGAGGGACTCGCTGTATTCGAGGGTATTGACGCGATCGCCATTGATGATGGGGGTATAGGTTTGCCCCAGTTGGCGATGGACATGAATTAAGGCTGCTTGAATGGCTTCCCGCTGGCTGGCGCGGGCGTAGTCGCTATTGGCAGCATTGACAAAGGTTGAAGTCTTGCCGGTGGTCAGATGAACGTTCACAGCTTCAAAGTCCGCCGTTGGCTGCGGTGGTGCCAGTAATTCCTCCACCGCGACAGCCCCCAACTGTTGGCGCAAAAAGGAGCTATTGGCGGTATTTTCCAAGAGTCGCCGAATCAGGTAGGCCATCCCCGGAATGAGATCACCATAGGGACAATAGACCCGCACCGTTTGTCCTGCGTCCACGAGAGCTTTGGCAAGTTTATCGGCCATACCATAGAGAACTTGGCATTCCATGGCTGTGGGCGGAATGTGCCGATGTTGAGCGATCGCAATCGCCCGCGCTTGGGAACGAACATTATGGCTAGCGATCGCTGTGCGCAAAACCGTATGGTGACTCAGGAGCAGTTCAATCAGCCGCTCAAAGTTGGCATCGGTGTCCTGCTTGTATTGATAGACGGGTAATGGCCAATCCTGCTGCACCGCCTTAATCAGTTCTTGATCCCAGTAGGCCCCCTTGACCACTCGCACGGTGATGGGTGTACCCCGCTGTTGCACCCAAGTAATCAGGTCTTGGGCATCTTGGTAGCTGTCCCGCAAATAGGCTTGCAGTGTCAGCCCGACATCGGCGCGATCGCGAAACTCTGGCTCTAGCAAAATATCCTTGAGGATGGCTAGGGTAATGTCTTTGTAGGCATACTGCTCCATATCAAAGTGCACCGCCACCCCCAATTCTTGGGCACGATGCAACAGCCGCCGAATCGGTTCCCCCACCTTGGCACGGCAGCCAGACACATCTAGGGGATCAAACTGGGAGTAAAAGGCCGTCAGTTTAACCGAGACTTGGACTGGATTCACGCCCTCCCGTTGCCCGAGGGGACTGAGTTGCTGCATCAAGTCAAGGTAGCGATCGCAATACTGCTGCGCCTCTGCCTCCGTAATCACCGCCTCCCCAAGAATATCCATCGTCACCAGCATGCCCTGCTTGCGCAAACGGCCAATGGTTTTCAGCACCTGCTCGGTGGTTTCACCGGCAATGTACTTGTGGGCAAGAGCTTGAACTGCTGTTGTGAAGGTGGTTGCCGCTGCTTGGGCGGGCAGGGAATCCGGCTGGGCAAAGTTCAAGAGTTTTTTTAGGCCTTCCGGCAATTCCACACTGGGGTCACTGAGGTACTCCTGCAAGTGGCGAGCCACCTCGGCTTTACTGCGCAGACTCGGCAGGCAGTCAATGAGGCGAAAGAGTTGCACCCGTAGCCCCGGATGTTCCATCGCCCAGCCGAGGAGTTTATCTTCAATGCGCATTTGCTCCCGCAGTTGGCTGAAAAAGTTGCGGGACTCTTGGCTAGCCGTCCAAAGTTGACGGGCGATCGCGATCGTTTGTGCTTCGTAAAGACCAGTCATGGAGAATCTTGGGTGAGGAGCAGTCTTTCCTATTTTCCCATGTCCTTAGCGCGGACGAATAAATCAGCGGTTCGCTCGCACCAAGCAAATGCGCTCCTCTTCACCAATGGATACCTTCAGCCAAGGCAAACCGCGACTATCGGTAATCGTGGCAAAGCCTGCGGGTGTGGCCGTTAGAACAGTTCCTCTAGGAAAGCGGCGCACTAGCGGCCAGTGCATAATCTCCAGATCTGGCCAACGGGCCTTGGGGGCGTACCACTCCTGCGGCACCTTGTCTGACCAGCGACAGGTGAGACCATTGATATCGGGATCAACCCCTACCCAAGTACGATGACTGGTGCGGCTGATATAGTCGCCATTGCGATTGGGTGGGGGTAGGTTTGGCGTTTGAGCAAGAACTGGGCACAGTAGTAAAGCAGCCCAAATACTGTGATTCATCCAGCAATGCACCTCATCATTGAGCGATCGCGCCAAACGACAATTCACTGGTTTAGGAGCAACAACCTTCCAATAGGGATGGGTTGTCTGCATATAATTTCCATTCTTATCTGGCTGTGGTAGAAAGGATCCCTGTGCCAGTAGGATCAGGGGAGTGACTGCCAGAAGCATAGGAAAGCTCAAGGAAAAATATCAAGCCATCGCAACGTCCCCGTCAGCTTGACGGCCACCTCATAGCCTAGCGATCAAATCCGCGCTGTGGAATAGCGAAATTCTCAAGAAATAAAGAAATATGTAGAGTGGTTGGGGAACTTAAAAAGCAATTAAACGATTCGATGACCTTAGCACCTCAACAACCCTCTATCTACACCAGTGTGCTTGTCGACTGTCCGGGGGCAAGCGAGGCCTACACTTACCAAGTTCCTGTGGGTTGGTGTGTGCGGGGGGGCGATGTGGTGGAAGTGCCCTTTGGCTCTCAGGTGGTGCGGGGGATTGTCCTAGAAGTGCTGGCGGCATTACCGCCGACGCTGGATTCGCAGCGGGTGAAAGCGCTCCTGGCGATTGTCGATCAGCACCTTTTCCCCAAAGACTATTGGGCACTGTTAGAAGAGATTGCCACGTACTACTGCACGCCCTTGATCCAAGTGGTACGCACTGCTCTGCCGCCGGGCGTCTTGGGGCGATCGCAACGGCGGGTGCGGCTACGGCCACAACAGGGGACTCCCCCCCTTTCCGAACAAGGGCAACATCTGCTGCGCTTTCTCCAAACGAAGGGCAGGGGGGACTACAGTGTACGCTACCTCCAGCAACAGCTTCCCAAGGTGCAGCGTGCCCTCGCAGAACTTGAACGCCTTGGCTTGGTGGAAACCTACTTAGCGGCACCCGCCAGTCAACAGCCAAAACAGCAACAGGCCGTAGTCCTCCTCAATAGTGAAGGGGAGACCTTAACACAGCGGCAGCGCCAAATCCTCCGCTATTTGCAGCAACAGGGTCGTGATTGCTGGCTACAAGAGGTGCTCGAGGCCACGGGCACAACCGCCCAAACCCTCCATCGCCTTGCTGCCAAGGGATACGTTGCCATTGTCGAGCAGCAGCACTGCCGCATTGAACAGGGGGTAGCAGTGACACCGGATAGGCCCAAAACCCTCACCCCTGCCCAAGCCACTGCCCTGCAAGCCATTTCCGAACATCTAGACTGTGCCCAAACCTTTCTACTGCATGGGGTCACGGGGTCGGGCAAAACGGAAGTCTATCTGCAAGCAATAGCTGAGTGCCTAGGGCGAGGGCGATCAGCCTTGCTGCTGGTACCGGAGATTGGCTTGACCCCCCAACTAACGGATCGAGTGCGAGCACGCTTTGGTGAACGCTTGCTGGTGTACCACAGTGGTCTCAGTGAGGGAGAGCGGTACGATACTTGGCGATTGACGCTGATGCCGCAGCCACGGGTCATCATCGGCACGCGATCGGCGGTACTGCTGCCCTTGGTGGGCTTGGGTTTGATCATTCTTGATGAAGAGCACGACAGCAGTTACAAACAGGATCAACCTCAGCCCTGCTACCATGCCCGTACCGTTGCCCAATGGCGATCGCGCCAACAACAGTGTCCCCTGATTCTAGGAACCGCCACCCCTGCCCTCAGCACTTGGCAGGCTGCTCAAGCCGGACAGCTTCAGATTCTTTCCCTCCCCCAGCGTATCCACGCCACGCCCCTGCCCCCCATCACCCTGGTGGATATGCGCCAAGAATTACACCGTGGCAACCGTTCCATGCTCAGTCCTTCGCTGCAAGACGCTCTGGGGAATCTTCAGGGACAGCAGGCGATTCTCTTTGTACCTCGGCGGGGCCACAGTACCTTTGTCTCCTGTCGCAGTTGTGGCACGGCGATCTACTGTCCCCATTGCAGCGTGTCTCTCACTGGACATCTCTTTGGCGAGGAGATGGAAGTGCTGCGCTGTCACTATTGCAACTATAGCCAAGCCGTACCGCAGCGCTGTCCCAGTTGTGCCTCCCCTTATCTCAAGCCCTTTGGTGGCGGCACGCAGCGGGTGGTGAGCGAACTGAATCGCCTCTTACCGCAGTTGCGGGTACTGCGCTTTGACAGTGATACGACCCAACGCAAGGGTGCCCATCGCCAGTTATTGACTCAATTTGCCGCCGGCGCAGCCGATGTCATGGTGGGGACCCAAATGTTGACGAAGGGGATTGATCTGCCGCAGGTCGCCCTCGTGGGAATTTTGGCTGCCGATAGTCTCCTGCACTTGCCGGATTATCAGGCGGCAGAACGCACGTTTCAAATCCTCACCCAAGTGGCGGGGCGATCAGGCCGGGGTGCGCACCCGGGTAAAGTGATTCTCCAAACCTATGTGCCGGAGCATCCGGTGATTAGAGCAGTCAAGGCCTATGACTGGGACACCTTTGCCACACAGGAGCTAAGTAGCCGTGCCCCCTTGGGCTATCCCCCCTATGCCCAACTAATCCTTCTGCGCTTGAGTAGTCCCGATCCTGAAGACGTTGCCGCAACGGCTCAGGCGATCGCCCAACAGCTCCAGACGTTAGCCCCAGTGTCTCAGGGAGAATGGGAAGTTCTTGGCCCCGCCCCGGCCGCGATCGCCAAAATTGCTGGCCGCTACCGCTGGCAAATTTTACTCAAGGGCAAACTAGAACGAGTTTCTGACCTCAGCCCAGCCCTGATGCACCTCAAGGAGCAGTGTCCCCGCTCAACCCGGCTCAGTATTGATGTTGACCCCCTGAACTTTCTCTAGGGGTGCTTCGGCAAACCACCACAGCGCTGTGACCGGCACGACCCCCAAAACAAATCCCAGCGTTGTCGGAATCCAAAAACGTTGATCCAAGGACGTGAGCGTAATCATCGCCCCAAAGGCAAAATTCACCAGATACACCACCCAAGGAGTAATCAGTTGCCCACGGTTCACCACCATTCGTTTTGGCCACCACGTGATCATCGCCAGCCCCATAAACACGGCCCCTGTGCCCGTCCATCCCAGAATGTTGCGGTAGGGCATACCAAAGAATTCACCGACATCCTGAAATTGCCAGAAGGGAATAGTGGTTTGACTCATGGCCGGATCAAGGACAAAATCCCAAGCCGTTAAAAAGATTGCTCCCAAGCCCACCGTGATCAAGGCTGCCCCCAAGCCCACGCCTTTGCTTTCCCGCAGCGGACGACTGATGAAGCCACTGTAGGCCAAAAGAAACGTAACTAGCCCCATATAAAACCAAGAGAGGGGAATCGTGAAGGGCACCAGTCCAGCAATTTTGTACCCCAAACCACTAAGGTAACCGTAATGGCCAAAGGGAAAGCCGGTACTTGTCCCCAACAGTTCACTCGCAAGGGAAATGCCTACCGCTGGCAGCAAAAAGCCAAAGAGTTTGCCAAGGCCAAAGTTGCGATAGGTGTGAAGGGCGATCGCCAGCGCACCGAGGACAATATAAACGACACCCCCGCTTCCCATACTCCATTGAAAAAGCTGCTGACCCCACGCGGGCAACGCCAGAATAAACTCGGGATGGGGCACGACGAGGAGCAACCCCGCTAAGCCAAAGGCCATGGCCACAATGTGGCCAACCAGGCACACCTGCTCCGCAACGAAAAGGGCGTTTTTGGGTTTCATAGGGGCAATCTCAAAGGGGCAATCATTTACAAATGTTAATATAGTAATGCATCACCGTTCTTGGTGTATTCCGCTAACCTCAAAAAAGTAGTTGAATTTCCCCAAAAGCGTCATAAATTGCCAACAATCCCGCCCCCAAGCCAGCACTCAGTGTTAGCCCCCAACTCCACGGCGCCCCCTCAGAAAATTGAGGACGACGCTGAAGCGCTTGGCCATAGCCCCGCAGCCGCATTGCTAGATAGATCTGCTCTGCCCGTTCCTCGGCGCGAAGGAGAAAGATACCAATCACCTGTGCCCACGGGCGAAGGCGGTGCCAACTCAAACGAAATCCGCGCAGAAAGAGTGCCTGCTGCATTTGTGCCAACTGACCCTCTAGCTCAAAAAGATAGCGATAGGTCAAGGCCAGTGTATCCACCAACAAGGGGGGTAGCCCCCACCAGCGACAGACCTGCACCCATTCACTAAACGTCAAGCTTTCTAGCAACACCACGCCAAGGGCAAGACACAAGACCAAACGCCACGTGAGGAGCAGCGCGATCGGCCACGCGGTAACCGCCAACAGTAACCACAGTCCCAGAAAGAAGAGCCACATCTGCTGGAGACGTTTGCCAAAGCGCTGCCAAGGGACATGGCTCAGGAGATAGAGGAGCGCCACCAGTAAGGTCGCGATCGCCAGACTTTCCAACCGCCGCAAACTACTAATGCAAAAAATCCACAGGAGAATCGCCATCACCCGTGCCGGCGGCGACCAGCAGCGAAAGCTCAAGGGTTATACCCTAATTAATATGTTGACTACGCAAAAAGCGATCAATATCGTTATTGGCACCAATCACCACCATGATGTCCCCTTTATTGAGCTTCTGGTTGGGACTGGGATTGATCTCAAACTTATCATCAAAGCGCAGGGCAATTAAGTTGAGACCATAGCGACTACGGAGTTCCACCTCGGCAACCGTACGGTTGTGAAATGCCTCAGGCACTTTGACTTCCACAATACTTTTTTCGGGGTCGAGGTCAAACCAATCGAGAATCGCTGGCCGAGTGAGCGATCGCGCCAGTTCACAACCTGCTTCATACTCTGGAAAGACCACCCGATCTGCCCCGACTCGCTCTAGGAGTTTTTTATGAATCTCTGAGGAAGCCTTGGCAACGACATTGGGCACGCCTGCCTCCTTCAGGTTCAATGTCGTGATAATACTGGCATCGAGATGATTGCCAATGGCCACAATGACCGTTTCAAACTCAAAAAGACCCGCCTCCTTCAGGGCTTGGGGGTCCGTAGAATCCAGTTGAATCGCATGATCCACAATATGATCCTGCAGCACTTGATTCACCAATCGCTCTTGGTTATCACTGCCGAGCACCTCATAGCCCATGCCGTGCAGGGTCTCGCACACCCCCCGGCCAAACCGCCCTAGGCCAATCACCGCATACTGCTGCGAGATTTTGACCCCCCGCCCGCGAAAGAGCATTGCTCCAAAATCCACCATTCGTAAGTTTCCTATTGGCTTTGCGATGCCGATGACGACCCTTTTCTAACATATGGGATACATAGGGGGGATGCAATCTAGCTATTAAATTTTTGGCCGTATTCGATTGCTGTGAAAAAGGCGGTACCCCGTCAATTGATGATGCCGTTAATCAGGGGACGCTGATCCGCCTGCATTAGCCAGTTGTTGCAGTCGCTGACGAATGTGTGCAGCACTGGCACGGGGAGAAAAGCGCGGTACGGGAAGCACTTGCGCCCCAATCACTAGGTAGAGAACAGGAATCTCGTATTGATAGGCCTGCCACCAATCATCGCGGCTGGTGATGTCACGTACCTCAAGGGTAAATTCCCTCAGGGTGGCTAGCTTCTCTTGCAGTCCTTCACAGAGGTGACAGCCGGGCTTGCTATAGAGAATCAGATGGGTCACGGTTGAGGCGCAGAAACAAGGGGGGTATCGCCAATATGACGGTGGTCCCGCAGGCCAAAAATCGCTTCTACATGGCGGTAGTGCTTAATTTCAATCAGGTTGTGGAAGGGGTCTGCAAGAAAGAACGTTTGGTGCTCTAGGGGGGTATTGGCAAAGCGGGTACGCGGTGGCTGGTAAAAGTCAAGTCCCTTGGTCATCACGCGATCGCAGAGGTTTTGCCAGTCAGCCTGTGCCAAGAAAATCAAGCCAAAGTGGCGTGGATAAATGCTCTTGGGTGGGGTTAAGGGTTCATCGGTGACGTGAGCCACCAGTTGATGGCCATAGAACTTCATGATCAGGCAATGGGGATTTTCGCGCCCCGGTTCACAGCCCAACCCATCAATGTAGTAAGCTTTGGTGTCCGCCAAATTACTGACGGGAAAGGCAAGGTGACATAAAACAGGAGCGATCGTCAACTGCGCCATAGATCTCTCTTGAGTAAAAATGGCTAAATTAGCTGCCATTGTAACAGGGAAATCCCACCTCAGGCATCTCCCCAGTGCATAGATTCTTCTATCTACAACGGAATGGGTAGCACGGGTAGGGGTAATAGGGGGGTGGGTAAATTACTGGGCGAGGTGGATAGGGCACTGGCACAATAATGTAGGTCTGAGATTGCCCTGGCGGACGGTAAATGATCGGATTGTAGGGATCATACTGTGGTGTCCGTCGCCGCCCAAAGGACTCTAGCCCTGGGAAAAAGACATCGACACCCGGCTGATTAGGAAAGAGGGGATAGGCGGCACGACTGGGGGGAGCGATCGCCAGCAGCGTGACTAAGCTACTGATGGCCAACGGCAGGAAGCGTAACATAAAAGCCTCCAAGGAGAGAGTGATGCTCAGATTTTGACGCTGCGGTGCTTAGGGAAGTTCCCGGAGAACACGACTCAAAATGTCCACCATTTGATCAATGTGTGATCGCTCCACAATCAGTGGCGGCGAGAGGGCAATAATATCGCCCGTGACACGAATCAGCAGTCCCGCTTCAAAGGCACGACAGAGGGCATCATAGCCCCGTGCCCCTCCTTGCCCCTCCCGTGGAGCCAATTCAATCCCTGCCACCAAACCCAAGTTGCGAATATCAATGACATGGGGAAGACCCCGTAAGCTATGGATGGCCTCCTGCCAATAGGGTGCAAGGGAAGCCGCCCGCTCAAATAGGGCTTCTTTCTCGTAAATCTCTAGGGTTGCCAAGGCGGCAGCACAGGCAAGGGGATGTCCCGAATAGGTGTAGCCATGGAAAAACTCAATTTGCCCCGCTGGTCCTTGCATGAAGGTGTCGTAAATCTGATCGCGGACAATCACCGCTCCCATGGGTACAGCGGCATTGGTTAGACCCTTCGCAACAGTGATGAGATCTGGAGTCACACCAAAGTACTGACTGGCAAAGGGGGCACCGAGACGGCCAAAACCTGTGATGACTTCATCAAAGATCAGCAAAATGCCGTGGCGATCGCAAATGGCACGCAGGCGTTCCAAGTACCCTTGGGGCGGAATCAATACCCCCGTAGAGCCAGCGAGGGGTTCGACAATTACCGCCGCGATCGTTGAGGCATCATGCAGCGCCACCAAGCGTTCTAGCTCATCGGCTAAATGTGCTCCCCAAGCGGGTTGCCCCTTGCTGAAGGCATTGTGCTCAAGGTTGTGGGTGTGGGGCAGATGATCTACCCCTGCCAAGAGAGAACCAAAGAACTTGCGATTGGGAGCAATTCCCCCCACTGAAATCCCACCAAACCCAACTCCGTGATAGCCCCGCTCACGCCCAATGAGCCGTTGCCGTGTCCCCTCTCCCCGCAGCCGATGGTAGGCAAGGGCAATTTTTAAGGCTGTATCCACGGCCTCAGAGCCAGAGTTGGCAAAAAAGACATGGTTAAGGGGGTCAGGGGTAAGGGCACGCAGGCAATCGGCCACCTGAAACGGTCCCGGATGTCCCATCTGAAAGGTGGGGGCAAAATCTAGGGTTGCCGCCTGTTGGGCGATCGCGCTGGCAATTTCCGCACGGCAATGCCCAGCATTGACACACCACAACCCGGCGGTGCCATCGAGAATCTCACGACCATCAATACTCCTGTAGTACATGCCCGCCGCCGAGACGAGGAGCCGGGGACTTTGCTTGAACTGGCGGTTGGCCGTAAAGGGCATCCAGAAGGGGTCGAGGTTGAGATCCACAAGGGTGGGCAGTGTCATTGCACTAAAACTGGTTGGTATTGTCAGTGGTGGGCATGAGGCCAATAATATCGCGGTAGGCCGCCACAATGACACAACTACTCCAAGGAATAGTCACCAGCAGCCCTACACAGCAGAGGCAAAAGCCCAAAGTATTGAAGAAAATAATTGATACGTTGAGGAAAAAGAAGCTCCACCAATCACGGGAGACCAAGCGGCGACTCGTTTCTAGGGCTGGCCACACATCAAACCGGTGTTCCACCACCAAAGGCACAGCGAACATATAGGCTACCCCAAAGTAAACCCCCGGCAGCAGCAGGATGGCACCCGCCAAGATTAAAACGGGGGTAAGGGCATCTGGCACAGAGGGGAGCTGCTCCAGTAACGCTAGCAGTTGTTCTAAGTCGGCATCGGGTTCTGTTGCTTCAGCCGCTGCCTGCTCGAGTATGCTTTGAAAGAAGGGCAAGCCCGCAATCAGGAATAGAATGCTGGCACTGATCACAAACACATTCGTAATCAAACCAATGAGTGTGTTCGTCAAAAAAATGGGCAGAAAGTAGTTGTTTTTGAAGGCATTAAAGAAGTTGCTAAATTCGGGTCTTTGGTTGCGGGCAATGCGAAAGCTGAAAAAGTAGTAGCCTGCGGCAAAGAAGCCTGCCAAAATCGCACTAACAACTGGGCCAGCCCCCGGAATATTGTTGAGCACACCATTGATAATGGTTGTCAGAATGAGAAAACCAATGTAGGCAGCGGGTTGAGTGCTGAAAATTTGCCAGCCCTCATTGAGGTATTGACCAATCCGTACTTGATAGGGTCGGTTAGCGATCGCTTGGGGAGTATGTTCTGACTCACTGTACATACTGGCGGTTCCAAGGGTTTGCCTTTAGCCTAGCGATTGCTTGGGGCTGCACCAATTGTCAATGTGTCACTTCTTCACGTTCTAAAACATCGGATATACGTCTTTTCTGTAGTCATTTTCAAAATGTTAAGTGTGTTCAATCCATGGGACAAGGCTTCTATTTAAGACTCAATCATGAACTTTTGTAAAGGATTGTAACTAGCTTATACAGGATTGTACTAGATTTGGTTACAAAGACTACAATAAAAGTGTAGGGAAAGTAAGTGAGTTACCTACAACTCTAAACAGTTCCTCACATTTTTTCTTTGCAGTCAATACCTTAGTATTCACCGTTCAAGACTCAAAGCCTCACGTTTCCAAAAGCGGGGGAAGGAATCTAAGGGATTGTTACAAGTGATTTCGTCAATGACTTCCCGATAAAGGGAAGGCGGGGGAATTATGTTCAGCATGCAGTTTTGGCGGCAGTCTCTTGTCGCGACGATCGCCTTGAGTTTGGTAGCGGTGTTTTCTTGGACACCCTTGGCTCACAGCCAAACCCATAGCACGCTACAGGTGGGAGCAACGGTCATTAAAACCTGTCAAGTCAGCCGCCCTGCCCAAGCTTCAAGTCTGCGAAATGGGAACTACAGCTTGCAGACCGATTGCGTCCAAGCAACGCAAACAACCCCTGTGGGACAAGTGCTACCGTTACCCGCTGAATGGGGACTGGTGGATAATGCCAACCCCACAATGATGCGGCTGGTTACCTATTAGGCAGACGGGGAGGAAATTTTACCTGCATGGTTGAGGGGCCAATAGCAGGCGATCGCCCGACCGATGACATTCTCAAGGGGCAAAAATCCCCAGATATGGGAGTCATTGCTGTGGTTGCGGTTATCGCCCATGACAAAGAGCATATTGTCTGGTACTGTGACTGGGGAGAGTGTATAAACGGGTGGCTCAGCAATGTACGGTTCTTCGAGGGGGCGATCGTTGACCCAAACTCGGCCATCATGGACGGCAACTGTATCCCCGGCGGTGGCAATCACTCGTTTAATTAGGGCTTGATCGGCGCGATAACCAAGGGTTTGCAAGAGGGGCGGGGTATAGAAAACAACAATATCCCCCGGTTGGGGCGATCGCTGGCGATAGGTCATCTTTTCGACCACAATGCGATCGCCCGGCCAAAGCGTTGGCTCCATAGACTCTGAGGGAATAAAGCGCGACTCCGCGACAAAAACGCGAATCAGTAGCGTGATCAGCACCGCTACCCCAATCAACAGGGCATTATTGCGTAGCGATCGCCAGTGGGAAGGGGAATTCGTTGCCGAAGCAGACATAATTAAGGGCAGATTTAGAGAAACCTCCCTATTTTAT
>NZ_DVEH01000011.1 GCF_015295825.1 Thermosynechococcus sp. M98_K2018_005 | reverse complement strand
ATAAGTTCCTAAGCGCGCACCTGCACCCGTGAGGGGTTAAGTACCTTTAACGACAGAGTGGGATCAATTCTCGTTTAATCGTTTGGAACAACCTGTGGCAGGGGTTACAGCACCATTTGCCCAATAGCCTCCAAGCTTTTCAAGAGAGCTTTCTATGGGGTACCCACACCCAAAACTGCTGCAAAGCGCGAGCGAGAATCGGATATTCCTGCAGCTGGACTGCGGCAACCAGTTGGCGTTTAGGGGGCTAAGACAAAGTTCACTAACTTGCCGGGAACGACAATCACTTTTTTGATCGTTTTGCCTGCTAGGTAGCGTTGGCCAATCTCTGACTGCTTGGCAGCTTCCTCAAGTTCAGCTTGGCTGGCGGTGGCAGGCACTTGGATCGCGCCACGGGTTTTGCCCATGACCTG
Source organism: Thermosynechococcus sp. M98_K2018_005 (assembly GCF_015295825.1). Lineage (GTDB taxonomy): Bacteria > Cyanobacteriota > Cyanobacteriia > Thermosynechococcales > Thermosynechococcaceae > Thermosynechococcus. The sequence goes on along the minus strand of NZ_DVEH01000011.1, from coordinate 3,863 downwards.
AATAACAAGGGTGATTTCATCGGCAACGAGGGCAGTGGGGTCTGCTTTTGGCCAAGGTTGGCGGTGGATGGAGTCGCTGCCCCCCAGTTGTTGCCAGAGTTCTTCGCTGATGTGGGGAGCAAAGGGGGCAAGTAGGGTGAGTAAGGTTTGGATGCCTTCGCTATATACCCCAGAGGTGTAGCAGTCGGCACTACTGAGGGCATTGCTAAGTTTCATCAGTTCAGCAACAGCGGTATTGAGTTGATAGTCGCCTTCGAGATCGTCGCTAATTTCTTTGATGGCAGTGTGAATGGCACGGCGCAGGTCTTTTTCCGCTTTAGTCAGGGTAGTGGGTAGGGGTTGGCCAAGCTGACCGCCATTGGCTTTAAAGGTTTCCACAAGGCGCCAAACGCGGTTGAGGAAGCGAAATTGGCCTTCAACATCGGCATCGTCCCATTCAAGATCTTTTTCGGGGGGCGCTTTGAAGAGAATAAACATCCGTGCGGTGTCGGCACCGTACTGTTGGATGACATCGCCGGGGGCAACGCCGTTGTACTTGGACTTGGACATTTTTTCATAGACCACCTCTAGGGCTTCCCCTGTATCGGGGTCGGTGGGTTGGTTGAGATCGGCAATGCGGCTGGGAATGACGTATTTACCGGTTTTGGGATTTTTGTAAGTGCGTCCTTGAACCATACCTTGGGTGAGGAGACGTTGAAAGGGTTCACTGACATGAACCAACTGGCGATCGCGCAAAACTTTGGTGAAAAAGCGCGAGTAGAGCAAATGCAGAATGGCGTGCTCAATCCCCCCCACGTACTGATCCACCGGCAACCAGTCCTTAATGGCTGCTGGGTCAAAGGGGGCCTCACTGTTGCGAGCATCGGCGTAGCGGAAGTAGTACCAAGAGGAGTCAATGAAGGTATCCATTGTGTCCGTTTCCCGCTGGGCAAGGGTACCACATTTCGGGCAGGGAACATCCCGCCATGCAGCAAGTTTCGCCAAGGGAGAAGGGCCACGACCGGTAAACTCCACTTCCTCGGGGAGCAGCACGGGTAATTCTGAGCGTGGCACAGGCACCGCCCCACACTGCGGACAGTGAATGATGGGAATGGGGACACCCCAATAGCGTTGGCGGGAAATGAGCCAATCCCGCAGCCGATACTGCACTTGCTGCCGTCCCCAGCCTTGGGTGGTTGCATATTCGGTAATGGCTGCTTTAGCTGCGGTGGAGTCCATGCCATCAAATGGGCCACTGTTGATCAACCTCCCCGGCTCCGTATAGGCGGCCTTGAGGCGGGCACTGGCTTTGCCGTCTGGGGGGATGATCACTTGGCGAATGGGAAGCCTGTGGGCTTTGGCAAATTGAAAGTCCCGCTCATCGTGGGCAGGCACGCCCATCACGGCACCGGTACCGTATTCATAGAGGACATAATCAGCAATCCAGATCGGGATTTCTTCACCGGTAAAGGGGTTCAGGGCTTTGCCACCGGTGGCCACACCCCGCTTGGGGCGATCGCCCGCTGTGCGTTCCAGTTCACTTTCCTGTTGGACACTGGCAATAAAGGCCTCAACGGTTTTGCGGCGGCGACTCGTGGTTACTTTCGGTGTGAGGGGATGTTCGGGTGCCAGCACCACGTAGGTCACCCCATAGACGGTATCGGGACGGGTGGTAAAAACAGCAATTTTCTCATCACTGCCAACAATTGGGAATTCCAGATAGGCACCCGTGGACTTGCCGATCCAGTTGGCCTGCATCAATTTCACCCGCTCTGGCCAGCCGGTCAGTTGTTCCAAGTCATTCAATAGTTCTTCGGCATAGGCGGTAATTTTCAGGAACCATTGCTTGAGCAATCGCCGTTCCACTAAGGCGCCCGATCGCCACGATCGCCCTTCGCTATCTACCTGCTCATTGGCTAAAACTGTTTGATCCACGGGATCCCAGTTCACTGCCGCTTCCTTCTGGTAGGCCAAGCCCGCCTCAAAGAACTCCAGAAAGAGCCATTGCGTCCAGCGGTAGTAGTCAGGGTCACAGGTGGCCACTTCCCGTTCCCAGTCGTAGGAGAGGCCAAGGCGTTGCAGTTCTTGGCGCATTTGGGCAATGTTTTGCTGTGTCCAGACGCGAGGATGAATCCCCCGTTCAATGGCGGCATTTTCTGCCGGTAGGCCAAAGGCATCCCAGCCCATCGGGTGGAGAACGCGATAGCCCTGCATCCGCCGACAGCGGGCAATGACATCGGTAATCGTATAGTTGCGGACGTGCCCCATGTGCAGATTCCCAGAGGGGTAGGGAAACATCGAGAGGGCATAGAATTTGGGCTTTTTCGGATCGGTGTCGGTGCGATCGATCTGGCGTGCAGCCCATTCCTGTTGCCACTTGGCCTCAATCACTTGGGGGTCGTAGCGATCGTCCACAACAGTTTTCCCGAAAGAACAGCTTATCTATTGTATCTGGCACGTTCCTCTCCAAGATACGGCACCAGTGGTCTTAGCTTGCCGGTGCCGCAATGGGGCGTAGCCGATAGCCTTGACCATAGACCGTTTGAATCAGTGAGGGTTCATCGGGATGCTCAATTTTGCGGCGTAGCAGTCGAATCTGGGCGGCCAATAGGTTGCGATTGACACAGGGCTGCTCCGGCCACAGTTGACTGGCAATCAATTCATGGCTGAGGAGTTCCGTGGGGTGCTTGAGAAAGAGCGCCAAAAGTGCGGTTTCCTTTTCCGAGAGACAGATGCACTGTTGCCCGCGGTAGAGCAAACGACCTTCAACATCTAAACGCAAATCCTGCCAGCAAAGAATAGGGGCCGTACATCCCATGGTATGCCGCCGTCGCAGGAGTGCTCGTACCCGTGCCAGCAATTCCCGCAGCTCAAAGGGTTTAACCAAGTAATCATCAGCACCGGCATCTAGACCCCGCACCCGGTCATCCACGGTATCTCGAGCAGTGAGAAAGAGAACAGGGGTCTCATCACCAGCTTGGCGCAATCGTTGACAAAGTTCTAGCCCCGTGGGCGGTGGCACCATCCAATCCAAAATCAAGAGGTGGTAGGGGCGCTGCGTTTGCCAGTAGGTTTGAGCCGTTTCACCATCGTAGGCCACGTCAACGTGGTAGCCCTCTTGGCGCAGGATGTGACCCAAGGGATCGGCTAGCTCCGTTTCATCCTCTAGCAGCAGAATATGCTCCACAACATCAATTGATGACCAGCGGACACGAAAATTTTAGCGAAATCCTCTTGAGTTAGTCCGCTGCTTGTAGCAACTGAGGTGGAACAGGAACTCCCGCTGCGATCGCCTCCGCTGGGAGTGGGGGTACAAGGCGAGAACAGTAGAGAAGAAAGTGCTCTAGCCAAATTTGCAGGAGGTCTTGCTGCTCCTCGTTGAGGTAGCGATCAGGAGCAGGCACTTGCTCAGTGTAAAAGGTCTCAACCTGAATCGTGCGCAGCCAAGGATGGGTCGGGCGGCTAATCAACCAGTAGTTACGCACAAGGGCGCGACCGAGGTGATTCTGGACGATCTGGCTTGCCTTTCTAAACCATGGCAGATAGTTTTGCAGGGTCTGTACCACTGGTGGCGTAAACAAGGAGCGTACTGCGGATGTCACGCCAAGCAGGTTAAGGATTTCACTCTCTAGGGCCAAGAGGTAGGCCAAATTGATGGGGAGAGACGCCTTAGCCTGACAGTAGGACATCAGCAGTGTTTCTAGGGTGGCACGGGTTGCTTCTGGGAGTCCCTCAATCAGGGGAAGAAGCTGATTTTCAGTTCGCAGGGGGCTGTCAGAGAGGGTTGCGGCTTGGCGTTGACAGATTTCCTTGAGCGTACTGAGGAGTAAAGGAGGTAAGAGCATAGTCAAAGGAGTTAGTTCAAGAAACTCCAAGAGATTTTA
>NZ_DVEH01000064.1 GCF_015295825.1 Thermosynechococcus sp. M98_K2018_005 | reverse complement strand
TCTATGGCAACAACATCATCACGGGTGCGGTTGTCCCCTCCAGCAATGCCATTGGCTTGCACTTCTACCCCATTTGGGAAGCTGCTTCCCTTGATGAGTGGCTCTACAACGGTGGCCCTTACCAACTGATCATCTTCCACTTCCTGTTGGGTGCCTCCTGCTACATGGGTCGCCAGTGGGAACTCAGCTACCGCCTTGGTATGCGTCCTTGGATTTGCGTGGCCTACTCTGCCCCCTTGGCCTCGGCCTTTGCGGTCTTCTTGATCTACCCCATTGGTCAAGGCAGCTTCTCTGACGGGATGCCCCTCGGTATCTCCGGTACCTTCAACTTCATGATTGTGTTCCAAGCGGAGCACAACATCCTCATGCACCCCTTCCACCAATTGGGTGTGGCCGGTGTCTTTGGGGGCGCTCTGTTCTCCGCCATGCACGGCTCTCTGGTGACCTCCAGCCTGATCCGTGAAACCACCGAAACCGAATCCACCAACTACGGTTACAAATTTGGTCAAGAGGAAGAAACCTACAACATCGTGGCTGCCCACGGTTACTTTGGTCGCTTGATCTTCCAATACGCCAGCTTCAACAACAGCCGTGCGCTGCACTTCTTCCTTGCCGCTTGGCCGGTGGTCGGTATCTGGTTCACCGCCCTGGGTATCAGCACGATGGCCTTCAACCTCAACGGTTTCAACTTCAACCACTCGGTCATTGATGCCAAGGGCAACGTGATCAACACCTGGGCTGACATCATCAACCGTGCCAACTTGGGGATAGAAGTGATGCACGAGCGCAATGCTCACAACTTCCCCCTTGACTTGGCAAGCGCTGAGTCTGCTCCTGTGGCCATGATTGCTCCCAGCATCAACGGCTAACTTCCAGAGCGACTGTAACTAGCGTTTTAGTTAAAGGAACCGCCTCTTGATTGGGGGCGGTCTTTTTTTATGATGATGGTCAAAGGGTAGAGACTATATTGATGAATGGTTGGACATCCCTCTTGGCAGTGGCAGTGCCCCTCGTGGTTCAAGCAGCAACACCGGCTCCAGAGATCATTAGGCGGGCGATTGCGATCGCTGCTGAGCAGTTTGGTGAAGAACCAGAGCAAATTAGCGTGGTTCAAGTTCAGCCTAAGGTTTGGTCCGATGGCTGTTTGGGCTTGGGCGGATTGCGGGTTGATTGTGCTGAGCGTCTAACCCCCGGTTGGGAAATTACCCTGACAAATCCCAATGCTCCTTATCCCCAACAGTGGGTCTATCGCACGAATCAAAGTGGTTCCCTGATTCTTTGGGATGCCGCTGGCAGTCAGATGATTGGTACCCTGATTCAGCGACCGCAACGCCTGAGTCCAGAGGCGTTGCCACCCCCCGTTCCTGAGGGCGTAAGTTTTCGCGTGATTCGGCAAAGTGATGCCTCTGGGAACCGTCCACCCTCAACGACAATAACACTGCTCTATAACGATGGTCGGATTGTGCAGCAAACCACCAATGCTCGTGGCGAAATCCTCAGCCGCACCCTGCGTACGGTGACACCTGCTCAAGTCAGTCAATTTAATCAATTGTTGAGGGATCGCCGGTTTGATCGCTTCAATGGCTTTGATTTTGTACCCATCCCCCTAGAGCGAGCGGTGCCCATTCATCTCGTCTCTACCCCCACCGCAACGGTGCGCTTTGCTGAAGCCAATGAATACCGCCTTGCCTCTGATTTGGTTGCTGTTTTGCGGGCATGGGGGCTATTGGTTGCCAAAGGTCAGCTTCCTGACCAGATTTCATCACAAACCAGTTAGGAGAACAATGACTAGAGCCGCATACATTCATCTGCCCTTTTGTCGGCGCCGCTGCTTCTACTGTGACTTTCCGATTACAGTAGTGGGGGATTCTCCGACGCTGGCAGAATCACTCATCCAAGAGTATGTGGCTGCACTCTGTCAAGAAATTGCCCAGACCCCTGCTGAGCCGCTACCGCTCCAAACGATCTTTTTTGGGGGGGGGACACCGTCTCTAGTACCACCTCAATACATTGGCCAACTGCTGGAAGCCCTCGATCGCCAGATGGGCATTGCCCGAGGGGCGGAAATTTCTATGGAAATGGATCCGGGAACCTTTGACTTAGAACAATTGCAGGGCTATCTCAGGGTAGGGGTGAATCGCGTCAGCTTGGGTGTACAGGCCTTTGACGATAAGCTATTGCAGGTGTGTGGCCGCAGTCACGATGGGGCCGATGTTGAGCGGGCAGTGGAGATGATTCATAGGGCGGGGGTAGAAAATTGGAGTATGGATTTGATTTCAGGCTTGCCGCAACAATCCTTGGCGGATTGGCAGTTCTCCCTAGAGCGAGCGATCGCCCTCAACCCAACCCATCTCTCTCTCTATGACCTCATCATTGAGCCAAAAACCGTCTTCAGCAAACGCTATCAACCCGAAGCAGCCCCCCTACCTACCCAAGAGCAGGCCGCCGCTACCTATCGCCTTGGTCACGAAATCTTAACCGCAGCGGGCTACGACCACTACGAAATTTCTAACTATGCCCGACCAGGGTTTGCCTGTCGTCACAACCAAGTGTATTGGCGCAATCAACCCTACTATGGCTTTGGCATGGGCGCCACCAGTTATCTAGGGCATCGCCGTCTCAGCCGTCCGCGTACCCGCCGTGAATACTATCAATGGGTGCAAAGCTTACCAGAGAGCCTGAATCAAGGGAGTCCAGATGCCCTATGGGATCGCTGGTTGGAAACCCTCATGCTGGGCTTGCGCCTCAGGGATGGCCTCTCTTTAGCTGCGCTAGCGGATGAATTTCCTGTGTCGTGGGTTGAAGCACTACAAGCAGCAGCAGCAAAAATGTCTCCAGAGATGCTTTCTTTGACGGGCGATCGCCTGCACTTGACACAGCCGGCAGGATTTCTAGTGGCCAATCACGTCATTGTCACCCTTTGGGAAGCATTGGAGGGATCGGTTTTCCGCCAACAGGAAGCGCAACCCCTACCGATACACTAGAAGTTGTCTGACCAAGAATACACTCACGGGAAGCATCATGTTGGAACAGGGAACCATTTCAATCCATACTGAGAACATTTTTCCAATCATTAAAAAGTGGCTCTACTCCGATCATGAGATTTTCCTGCGGGAACTGGTCTCCAACGCCGTAGATGCCATTCAAAAACTGCGGATGGTAGCGCGCTCTGGGGAATATAGTGGCGATGTGGATCACCCGGAAGTGACGATCACGATTGACAAAGAAAACAAAAAGCTGGCGATCGCCGACAACGGCATTGGCATGACCGCCGAGGAAGTCAAAAAATACATTACCCAAGTGGCCTTTTCCAGTGCCGAGGAATTCGTTCAAAAATACAAAGGTGAAGGGGCAGACGCAATCATTGGTCACTTTGGCCTTGGCTTTTACTCCGCCTTCATGGTCTCAGAACGGGTGGAAATTGATACCCTCTCCTACCGCGAAGGTGCTGTCCCCGTGCATTGGACCTGTGATGGTTCCACCGAATTTACCCTCTCCGATGGCCAGCGCACCAGTGTTGGTACAACCGTCACCCTAACGCTCCAAGACAGTGAACTAGAGTATCTAGAGCCGGGGCGCATCCGTGAACTCATCCGCAAGTACTGTGACTTCTTGCCCGTACCGATTCGGCTCGAAGGCGAGCAAATCAACAAACAAATTGCCCCGTGGAAGAGTGCCCCCAATAGCCTCAGCAAAGAGGACTACCTAGAGTTTTATCGCTATCTCTATCCCTTTCAGGAAGACCCTCTGCTCTGGGTTCACCTCAATACCGACTATCCCTTTGTGGTCAATGGGATTCTTTACTTTCCAAAGCTGCGCCCCGATATTGATGTCAGCAAGGGGCAAATTAAGCTCTACTGCAACCAAGTCTTTGTCAGCGATAACTGTGAAGAGGTCATCCCGCGCTTTTTGCTTCCCCTGCGGGGGGTGATTGACAGTAGCGACATTCCCCTGAATGTGTCCCGCAGTTTCCTGCAAAAGGATCGCACCGTTCGCAAAATTGCTGACTACATTGCCAAAAAAGTGGGCGATCGCCTGAAGGAGCTATACCGCGAAGACCCCGCTGCCTACGTGCGCTCTTGGCAAGACTTGGGCACCTTTGTCAAATTTGGCTCGATCAATGACGAGAAGTTCAAAAAGCAGGTGGAGGACATTCTCATCTACCGCACCACTGCCGAATTAACCTCTAAAGAAAGCGAAGATGTCTGGGCCAGTGAGGGGGGCATTCAAGTGGATGGCAAAACCTACACCACCCTCAAGGAATACCTCGAGCGCAACAAAGAGCGCCAAGGCAATCGCGTCTATTACTGCACCGATGAGGTGAACCAAGCTACCTACGTGCAACTGCTTAAAAGCCAAGGGATTGAAGTCCTGTTTATGGACAGTTTCATTGATACCCACTTTGTGCCGTGGCTGGAGCAGAACTACAGCGATGTCAAGTTCCTGCGGGTGGATGCAGAACTCGATGAGACGCTCATTGACAAAAACAAAGAGAGCGAACTTGTCGATCCCACCACGAAGAAGACCCGCAGCGAGCAGATCAAATCCCTCTTTGAATCCGTGCTGAAAAAGCCAAAGCTGACGATTCGCACCGAAGCCCTCAAGGCCGATGCCCCCCCGGCGATGATCCTGTTGCCGGAAACCAGTCGGCGGATGCAGGAGATGATGGCAATGATGCAGCAGCAAGCCAATGCGCAGTTGCCAGAGGAGCATATCTTGGTTGTCAACACCGCCCATCCCTTGGTGCAAAATCTCCTCAGCCTCAACCAAGGAACGATTATTCAAACCAGCGGCACCTCAGAGACGGGTGCATTGGTCGAACAGCTGTGTCAGTATATCTACGATTTGGCCTTAATGTCGCAGCGGGGCTTTGATGCCAATGGTATGCAGCAATTTACAGAGCGTGCCAGTCAAGTCCTGACCCAGCTGACAACCATGGCCACGCGCTAACGTTTGCAGAGGCGGGAGGTAACGCATGATTATTACGGTAGGCCTATTGGCGGGAGCGATCGCCCTACTGGCGTGGGGACTGTACCGCAACCTGCCCTACGGCAAGCTGGGGATTGTGGCTTGGCTGCAAACCCTTGTTCTGATGCTCCCTTGGCTGGTGGTTTTTGGTAGCCTCAGCTTTGGAGTTGTGATTAACTTTGCTGCCGTGCTCTTTGGGCTAGTGTTCTCGATTGTGGCCTATGTTGCCCTTGGCCGTTGGTTGCGATCGCTGGCCGCCACTGCAGAACTGCCCCTACCCTCTGGCCGTTCTGAACTGGAGCAAGCCACCAGAGAGCAGACGACGCCAGCCCAGCCTACTGAACGACCTAGCCTTCCCCCTGAAGACCTGCAAGTCATTCAAAATATCTTTAGCGTTGATACCTACTTCGCCACCGACTACCTTCCCTACAAGGGGGGCGTGATCTGCCCGGGGAATCTGCGGGGAGAGGCCCAAGTGGTGCATCAGCAACTTACCGAACGACTTCAGGCTGCCTTGCCCGATCGCTATCGCCTCTTTATGGTGTCCAATGGGGATGGCAAGCCGATGGTCGTGATTTTACCGATGACGACCGAACCGATTCGCTCTGGCAATCTTCAGAAGCTGGCAGCGGTTTTCTTGGCGGTGGCCACCCTTGGAACCTGTCTCGAGACCAGCGCTATCTTGCAGGGGTTTAGCTTACTGGGAAATCCAACCACTGGCCTCTTCCAGCGATCGCTCCCCTTTGCCCTTGGCCTCTTTGGCGTTGCCGCTATACGGGAAGTGGGTCACTGGCTAATGGCCAAACGCTATCGGGCACGCTTAGGGCCGCCCATCTTTTTGCCGGCGTGGCAGTTGGGGACTTTTGGTGCCATGACCCGCATTGAATCTTTCCTTGCCAATCGCAGTCAACTCTTTGACATTGGTGCAGCGGGGGCGATCGCCGCCGGTAGTGTTTCGCTGCTGCTGTTGGCCATTGGCCTTGTTCTCTCGCCCACGAGTCAGGGGTTAGAGGTGCCGACCCTCTTTTTCCAAGGCTCGATTTTGGTGGGGACGATCGCCAAGCTCTTTTTGGGGCAGCAGTTACAAAGCGAAGTGGTGATAGTGCATCCCTTTGTGATTCTGGGCTGGCTGGGCTTGATCATGACTGCCTTGAACTTGATGCCCGCAGGACAACTGGATGGGGGGCGGATTATTCAAGCCATTTACGGTGCCAAAACCGCCAAACGACTCACGATTATTACCCTTGTGGTCTTGGGCTTGGTGGCGATCGTCAACCCCTTGGCCTTGTATTGGGCGTTGGTGATCCTGCTGTTGCAGCGGGATGTGGATCAGCCCAGTCTCGATGAGATCACCGAACCCGATGATACCCGTGCGGGTCTTGGCCTGCTGCTATTGTTCCTGATGGCCGCTACCTTGATCCCGATGGCGCCGGGGCTGGCGGGTCGCTTGGGAATTGGAGGCTAAATGCCCGATTCACTGCGGCAAATTTTAACGGCGATCGCCCAGGGGCAACTGAGCGTAGAGACCGCCTATCGCCAGCTGCAACACCTTTCCTACGAACCCATTGGCGATTTTGCACGCATTGATCACCAGCGGCAGCAGCGCACTGGCTTTCCAGAGGTGATTTGGGGACCCGGCAAAACCCCGCAGCAGATTGCTGAGATTCTGGAGCGGATGCGTCCCCACTATCCCTGTGTGATGGCCACGCGCATTTCCCCAGAGGTGTTTGAGGCAGTGCGATCGCGCGTTGGCGGACTGCACTATTTTGAAAAGGCACGGATTTGCAGTACAGCCCCCATTTTGCCACCGCAGTTTCCGCTTCAGGTGGGCTTGGTCTGTGCAGGCACAGCGGATCTACCCGTGGCCGAAGAGGCAGCAGTGACGTTGCAGCTCTCAGGATTTGGCGTTGAGCGGTTTTGGGATGTGGGGGTGGCTGGCATTCATCGGCTGTTGAGTGTGCGCGATCGCCTGGAGGAGATGGCCGTGCTCATTGTGGTTGCCGGCATGGAGGGGGCCCTTCCCAGTGTGGTGGCGGGGCTAGTCTCAGTGCCCGTGATTGCTGTGCCCACCAGTATTGGCTATGGCGCAAACTTTGGCGGTTTGGCAGCGCTACTGACAATGCTCAACTCCTGTGCCCCCGGCATTGGTGTTGTCAATATTGACAATGGCTTTGGGGCGGCAATGCTGGCAGCCAAGATCTTGCGATCGCTCAGCCAACGGTTATAATGGTTATTTGTTCTTAACGTGTGATTGATCATCAGGTGACCTGTGGCTAACATCAAATCTGCCGCTAAACGTGCCCAAATTGCTGAGCGCAACCGTCTTCGCAACAAAGCCTATCGCTCGGCAGTGCGGACGCTGATTAAAAACTACTTGACGGCCATTAGTCAGTACGCCGCCGATCCCACGCCGGAAAAACTGGCGGAAGTCCAGCAGCGACTCAACTTGGCCTTTAGCAAAATTGACAAAGCGGTTAAGCGCGGTGTTCTCCATCGCAACACCGGTGCCCGTCGTAAAGCTCGGCTAACCCGTATCCTCAACAAAACGCTGCAACCCGCTGCCTAATCCCCATGTTGGTGGATACCCACGTCCATCTCAACTTTCCAGAGTACGCGCCTGATCTGGAAGCAGTGGCTGAACGCTGGCGATCGGCGGGAGTGGTGCGGCTGGTTCATTCCTGCGTTGAACCCAGTGAATTTCCCACCATTCAGCGCCTTGCCGCGCAGTTTCCCGAGCTCTTTATGGCAGTGGGTCTCCATCCTCTAGATACAAAACAGTGGCAGCCGGATCTCAAGGAAAAAATTGTCCGCCTTGCCGCCAGTGATCCTAGGGTGGTGGCCATTGGCGAAACGGGTTTAGATTTTTACAAAGCCACGAACCGCGAGGAACAGGAAGCTGCCTTTTGGGCCCAGTTAGAGGTTGCCCACAGCTTGAATCTGCCAGTGATTATCCACTGTCGGGAGGCAGCCGCTGCTGCACGGGATTTGCTTCAGCAGTTTGTTCGGGATCGCGGGCCGGTGCAAGGAGTGATGCACTGCTGGGGCGGTACCCCCGAAGAAACCGAGTGGTTCCTCGACTTGGGTCTTTTTATTAGCTTTAGCGGCACCGTCACGTTTAAGAACGCCAAACAAATCCATGCCTCGGCACAAATGGTTCCCAGCGATCGCCTGCTGGTAGAAACGGATTGCCCCTTCCTTGCCCCTGTGCCCAAACGCGGCGAAAAACGCAACGAACCCAGCTATGTGTGCTTTGTAGCCGAAGCCGTCGCCCGTCTGCGACAGTGTGACCTTTTGGAATTAGAACAGCAAACCACCCTCAACGCCTGTCAGCTTTTTCGCCTACCCCTACCCCCAGAACTTGCTGCATCAATTCCGAATTGAATCAACGTTAAAAAATCTAGCGCATTTGCGCGCCTACTCATTTCAGCATCCTAGGATGGGGCTGTAGACTGAAGACGGCTGTTTAGGATGTGTCCTTAAATTAGCAAATGCTTTTAGTCACCTGTGGACTCTTTTGAATGCCGTTGGCACTTTACTTTGATCTATTTTCTTGATGCTCATGCTGACTTGACGAGGATACTGTATGGTTAGCTCTCCTCCCCGTCCCACTGAACTCACCGCTGATATTCATGCTTTTGGTCCTGCTCGCGCCACGATTCAAGGACAGCCCTTGAGTGATAGTGAAGTTGAGGCCATGGACGCCTTCTTCCGTGCCTGTAACTATCTGGCCGTGGGCATGATCTATTTACTGGATAACCCCCTACTTAAAGAACCCCTCAAGCCCGAACACATCAAAAAACGCCTCCTTGGCCACTGGGGATCGAGTCCGGGTCTAGCTTTTTGCTACCTTCACCTCAATCGCATTATTAAAAAGTACCAACAGGAGGTGATTTTCCTAGCGGGTCCCGGTCATGGAGCACCGGGGGTCTTGGCACCCGTTTACCTTGAGGGCAGTTACACCGAGATTTACCACAACATTAGTGAAGATGCCCACGGCCTCAAAAAATTCTTCAAGCAGTTCTCCTTCCCCGGTGGCATTGGTAGCCACTGCACCCCAGAAACGCCCGGCTCGATTCACGAAGGGGGGGAACTGGGCTATGTCCTCTCCCATGCCTGTGGTGCTGCCTTTGACAATCCTGATTTAATTGTGGCGGCAGTGGTTGGCGATGGCGAAGCAGAAACGGGGCCTTTGGCCACCTCATGGCATATCAATAAGTTCCTCAACCCAGCGCGGGATGGGGCAGTCTTGCCGATTCTCAACTTGAATGGCTACAAGATTAACAACCCGACGATTTTGGCACGGATTCCCCATCAGGATTTGGAAAACTTCTTCCGAGGTCTAGGGTATGAACCCTGCTTTGTCGAAGGCTCCGATCGCCCCTCGATGCACCAAGCCATGGCCGCCACCCTCGATTACTGCGTCACTAAAATTAAAGAGATTCAACGGGCAGCGCGCGAAGAGGGCGTCACCACCTTACCCCGTTGGCCGATGATTGTGCTGCGTACCCCCAAAGGTTGGACAGGCCCTGCAGAAGTGAATGGCCACAAAGTGGAAGGCTTCTGGCGAGCCCACCAAGTGCCCCTAGCTGATGTCCACACCAACCCTGAAAACCTCAAGCTCTTGGAAAACTGGCTGCGCAGTTACCGTCCCGAAGAACTCTTTGATGAGAATGGTACATTCCGCCCTGAACTCAAGGCTTTAGCACCAACGGGCAACTACCGTATGGGCATGAATCCCCACGCCAATGGTGGGCTATTGCGCAAGGATTTGAAAATGCCAGACTTTCGGCAGTACGGCATTACGTTTGAGAAACCCGCCCAAATTGAGGTGGAAAATACCCGTCCCCTTGGGGTCTTCCTGCGGGATGTGATGCGCAATAACATGACCAATTTCCGCGTCTTTGGTCCCGATGAAAATACCTCGAATAAACTCAATGCCATTTACGAGGTCAGCAAGAAATTCTGGATTGCGGAATACTTTGAGGAGGATGCCGATGGCGGCGAATTGTCCCCCAATGGTCGTGTCATTGAAATGCTCAGCGAGCACACCATGGAGGGGATGCTGGAGGGCTACCTGCTGACGGGTCGGCATGGGTTCTTCTCCACCTATGAGTCCTTTGTCCATGTCATTGACTCGATGTTTAACCAACATGCCAAATGGTTGAGCATCTGCAATGAACTTTCGTGGCGGGCTGATATTGCCTCATTGAACTTGCTGATTACGTCAACGGTGTGGCGGCAGGATCACAATGGCTTTACCCACCAAGATCCGGGCTTTTTGGATATTGTCTGCAACAAGAGTGCAAAGGTAACGCGGATTTACCTGCCCCCCGATGTCAACTCACTGCTGTCGGTGGCGGATCACTGCCTGCGGAGCAAAAACTATGTGAATGTGATTGTTTCTGACAAGCAGTTGCACTTGCAGTACATGACGATGGATCAAGCCATTGTGCACTGCACGAAGGGGCTAGGCATTTGGGACTGGGCCAGTAATGATCAAGGCTGTGAACCCGATCTAGTGATGGCCAGTGCCGGGGACATTCCCACCCAAGAGGCGTTGGCGGCGATCGCCCTCCTGCGGCAGGAGTTTCCAGAGCTGAAGATTCGCTATATCAATGTGGTGGATCTCTTTAAGCTGCAACCGGAAACAGAACACCCCCACGGCCTCAGCGATCGCGACTTTGATAGTCTCTTTACCCTCGATCGCCCGATTATCTTTAACTTCCATGGTTATCCGTGGTTGATCCACCGTCTCGCGTACCGCCGCCACAATCACCGTAATTTGCACGTGCGCGGCTACAAAGAAAAGGGCAACATCAACACCCCCCTGGAGTTGGCCATCAATAATGAGATTGATCGCTTTAGTCTCGCCATTGATGCCATCGATCGTCTCCCCGGTCTTCAAGTGGCAGGTGCCCATGCCAAGGAAAAATTCCGCAACATGCAAATTGAAGCCCGCAACTACGCCTACGAGTACGGTGTGGACAAGCCGGAGTTTAGCCACTGGACTTGGCCATTTTAGCTTGATGCTCTGTCCCTCTTTTCGCTTATCGGCAAGGGAGGGGTTCTGCTTGGCGCACGGGCACTTGGTGCTGATGGAGATAGTCCTTGATCTGGGCGATCGTCAGTTGGCCATAGTGTAGGAGCGAAGCCAAGAGTGCCGCTTCTGCTTTCCCTTCTACTAGGGCAGCGCGAATATGCTCACAGGTGCCCGCCCCTCCAGAGGCAATCACAGGAATCTCCACCCGCTCGGCGATCGCCCGCGTCAATTCGAGGTCGTAGCCCGCCTGTGTCCCATCGGCATCCATACTGGTCACCAACAATTCACCAGCACCCCGTTTAGCCATTTCCACCGCCCATTCAATAGCATCTAGCCCCGTGGCTTCACGTCCGCCGCGCACATAGACTTGCCAACGGGGTTGGTCTGGATCGCAGTGGGGTTCGCGCCGCGCATCAATGGCGACAACAATACACTGGGCCCCAAAGCGATCGCTGGCTTGATTCACGAGATCGGGTTGCCGCACTGCCGCCGAATTCAGGCTTACTTTATCTGCCCCGGCGCGCAATAGGTCTTTGATCATCGTCAGGGACTGAATCCCACCCCCCACCGTCAGGGGAATAAACACCTGATCCGCTGTGCGATAGACAACATCAATAATGATGTTGCGCTCCTCATGGGTGGCTGTAATATCGAGAAACACTAGTTCATCGGCACCCGCTGCATTGTAGGCTTGGGCGAGTTCGACGGGATCGCCAGCATCGCGCAGGTTGACAAAATTCACGCCCTTGACAACGCGACCCGCCTTCACATCCAGACAGGGCAAAATTCGTTTGGCAAGCATTTGGCCTCCTTGGAACTACTGCACAGTGACACGGCGCCCACCGCCACTGACAAAGATAATGGCGCGACCCTCCGCCATCGGTTCCCAACCGACATCAAAGCCACTGCGCCAAGCCACTGCACGGGCTGTCCGGAAACAATCAAAGCTATCGGGACGCACAAAAAAGACAAGGGAATAGCGGCTGGGGGAGAGGCGATCAAGGGTACGCCGAAAGTTCGACGCGGGTTTTTCCAGCGTGCTAAAGGATTCGCCACCACTGCGATCGCGGGGTTCAAAGAAGGTTTGCAAAATCGGTTGCCCTTGGCTGCGAACCAGACTCAGGCGCACATCGTAGTAGCGAGTACTGTGGCGAAAGGATTCCAGTTGTTGCTGAATTTGGCCGGGATCTGCAAAGGGATTTTCTGTGATCTGCTGCAGATGGCGATCAATGGCCTCACTGGCTTGATCCTCCTCAAGGGGCATGGCACGATTTTCACGACACTCAAAGAAATACACCTGCTTGCGGGTTTCGCGGGCAATGGGGGTGCGCACCAGCGCAGGAGACACCGCTGCCGTCAAGCTAGCAAAGAGGCAGACAAAGATCATCACCCCCACGGTATTCGTGAGGACATCGAGGAATGAGTCCAGATTTTGACTGGGGGCTTGGACTTGGGGACGGCAGCGCGATCGCTTCATGCAGCGGCAGTACAGAGACTTCATTCTAGGTTACCGGAATTCTCGACCTCTGGTCTTGGCGCATCTGATAGAGTGGCAATTGAAAAGACTCAGGGATTAACTTCTCAACTCCTCCTGCCTATGGCAATGCTAAAAACGCGCCCCCCTCGTCCCCTCACCTATCAAGCCTACGATCGCGTGGTTGGCAAACAGGGTCGGGTCTTGGTGTTGCTCTCGATCATGACCGTATTTTTGCTGGGGGGCATTGGTGCCCGCTTGGGCTATCTGCAAATTGTTGAGGGGGATCGCAACCGCCAGATGGCCGATGAAAACCGCATTCGCCTGATTCCCAAACCGCCGGAGCGGGGGAAGATTTTGGATCGCAAAGGGCGGATCCTCGCGGGAAATAAGTTCTCCTACTCGGTATTTCTCTGGCCCCTTGCGGCGAAAAAGCCCGAATGGCCGCAGACAGTGAACATTCTCTCGCGGGTGCTCAATATCCCTGCCAGTGAGATCGAAGCGCGGGTCAAACAAGCAGGGGTGAATTCTCCTTCGTTGATTCGTATTGCCCAAGGGATTAGCCAAGCGCAAATTATTGCCCTTGAAGAACACCGCAATTTCCTGACGGGGGTTGAAATTGACCGTGAAGCCATGCGCTTTTATCCCCACGGCGAAACTGCCGCTCACATCATTGGCTACATCGGCGAACTGAATGAAGAGGAACTAGCGGCACGTCGGGATCAGGGCTACCGCCTTGGCGATGTCATGGGCAAAATGGGCGTCGAAGCCACCTATGAAAAGGTACTACGCGGGACATGGGGCGGTCAGCAGGTGGAGGTGGATGGTCAAGGTAAAGTGATTCGCATTCTGGGTCAAAAGGTGGCTCGACCGGGGAATGACATCACGCTTTCAGTGGATTTAGACTTGCAAAAAGCGGCGGAAGCAGCCTTAGGGAGTCGGCCGGGGGCGATCGTGGCTATGGATCCCCGCGATGGTTCGATTCTTGCCCTTGCCAGTTATCCTGCCTTTGACCCCAATTGGTTTGCCCGCCGCATGACCCAACAGCAATGGGACGAGCTACAACGGCGGCAATTTCCCTTTGTCAACCGTGCCCTCCAAGGATTTCCCCCCGCGAGTACGTTCAAAATCGTAACGACGGTGGCGGGTCTGGAGTCTGGGAAGTTCAGTCCTGATACGGTACTGATGACGTATCCCGCCCTCTACACGGGTGGCTTTGCCTTCCATGATTGGAACCGGGCAGGCTTTGGCCCCCTTGGCTTTGCAGGTGCGATGGCGTGGAGTAGTAACACCTTTTTTGGCCAAGTGGCGCGCCGTATTGGTCCTGAGACTCTCATTGAGTGGGCACGACGCTTTGGCATGGGGTCTAAGACTGGCATTGACTTGCCCGGTGAAGCGGCTGGCTTTGTCCCTAACCCTAAGTGGAAACAGGAAACCTTTGGTGAAGGTTGGTACGACGGTGACTCATTGATCACGTCCATTGGCCAAGGGGCATTACAGGTGAGTCCAGTTCAAGCAGCGGTGATGTTTGCGGTGCCTGCGAATGGGGGCTACAAAGTGCGGCCGCACTTAATTGCTTCTGAAAATCCCGATCGCTGGCGACAGTCATTGAATTTGAAGCCCTCTACGGTGCAGGTGCTGCGCCAAGGCTTACGGCAGGTGGTGACCAGTGGTACAGGTGCTGCATTAAATGTTCCTGAGGTGGCGATCGCCGGCAAAAGTGGCACCGGTGAAGACCCCCCCCGTCCTCACCACACTTGGTTTGGTGCCTATGCCCCTGCGGACAAGCCTGAAATTGTGGTCGTCGCCTTTGCTGAGAACTCCGGTGGCAGCGGTGGTTCTGTGGCAGGCCCGATGGTGCTCAAAGTGATTCAGACCTATATGAAAATTCGCGATCGCTAGCCCCTTGCGGTTCAGAAGATTGTCATTCCCCAAGGTTACGCCTAGAATTTGGAGGAATGCATGTGATGGGGTGAACTATGATCGAGCGGCGCGTCATTGCCCTTGGGCTGACAATGGGTCTATTGACACCTACCCAGAGTGTTGCTGAAACGATGCCAGTGGAACCAGAAGCGGCTGCACCGATCCTTGTGAATCCTGTTCAACCGTTGGACAGTGAACCTCTTGTTTTCTCCACAAAACCGGTGGATCCACCCCCCGGCAGCGAACCCCTCGAAAACCTGAAGCCTGCCCGCTCTATCCCCGTGGTGATCCAAGAACGCTCCACAGGCTGTCAAGCGATCGTTAGCGAGGGTATTCCCCCCAACATTTGCCAAGCCCAAGGTGCTCAGCAACCCCCAGTGACCCCCATAGCTACATCAGCTTCCCATCGCCCCGTGGTGGCTGCAAACCCAAGAAATTTTGTGCCATCTGCCCAAACGGCTGCGCCGGCCTATGTACGCCAGCCCTTTCCGGGACCCAATCCCTTGCGTTGGCTAAAGGTCAACAATGGCCAAATGCTCTTTCCCTTGCCGTTTCCAGTGCCCATTACCTCAACCTTTGGCTGGCGCATCCATCCCATTTTTGGCGATCGCCGCTTCCATTCGGGAACTGATTTAGGCGCTCCTCAAGGGACACCTGTGCTGGCTGTTTTTGATGGCCGCGTCGTTGAGTCGAACTGGCTGGGGGGCTACGGCCTCACCGTAATTTTGCAACACCCACCAGAACAGCATCAAACCCTCTATGCCCACCTCTCACAGCTTTTTGTCAATCCCGGTCAATGGGTGAAGCAGGGAGATGTGATTGGCCTTGTCGGCAGTACGGGCAACTCCACAGGTCCGCACCTGCATTTTGAAATCCATGAGATGACTGCCCAGGGGTTGATTCCCGTGGCTCCCGAAGCGCGGTTAGAATTGGCATTAGTGCAGTTAAAGCAGGCGATCGCCCAAGCGCGTCAGCAATCGCATCGCAGTTCGTAGGACACCGATGGTTATTGCCACTTCCCCTGACACCGATAATCCCCTCTTGCGGGGCGACGGCTTTCCCCCCTTTGATCAGATTCAGGTGAGCCATGTTGAGCCAGCCGTGCGCCAACTGTTGCAGGAACTCAGCCAAGAATTAGAGACCCTCGAGCAATCCTTCACGCCTACGTGGGAAGGGTTAGTGGAACCCCTCGAACGTTTGAGCGATCGCCTCGGTTGGACATGGGGCATTGTGAGCCATCTCACAGGGGTCAAAAACAGTCCTGAACTGCGTCAAGCCTACGAAGCCGTTCAACCCCAAGTGGTGGAGTTTTACACCCGTTTGGGGCAATCGCGTCCCCTCTATGAAGGCTTTAAGGCACTGGCTGCGAGCCCAGACTTTCAGAGCTATCCCCCCGCGCGCAAACGGATTGTTGAGGCCGCCATTCGCAACGCCGAACACAGTGGCGTGAGTTTGACAGGAGCCGCCAAGGAGCGCTTCAACGCCATTCAACTGGAATTGGCGGAGCTATCTACCCAGTTTTCCAACAATCTTTTGGATGCCACCAAGGCCTTTCGCCTCAAGCTCACCCAACCCGATGAAGTGGCTGGACTTCCCCCCAGCCTACTGGCACTGGCTGCCCAAACCGCTCGCCAAGATGGTATTGAGACCGCCACCCCCGAAACAGGACCATGGCACATTACCCTTGACTTTCCCAGCTATGGCCCCTTTATGCAGCACAGCCAACGGCGGGACTTGCGGGAGCAGGTCTATCGCGCCTATATTTCCCGTGCCAGCAGTGGTGAGTGGGATAACCGCCCCGTTCTTGAGCGCATCCTTGCCCTGCGGGTCGAAGAGGCACAGCTTTTGGGATTCAACACCTATGCTGAACTCAGCCTTGCCAGCAAAATGGCCGATAGCGTCGCCAGTGTGGAAAAGCTCCTCGAGGAGCTGCGTCAAGTCAGCTATCGCGCTGCCGCGCGAGAACTGGAAGAACTGAAAGCCTTTGCTGCTGCCCAAGGGGCACCCGAAGTCAACGATCTGCAGCACTGGGATATTCCCTATTGGGCCGAACGGCAGCGGGAAGCCCTCTTTGACTTCAACGATGAGGAACTGCGTCCCTACTTTCCTCTCCCCCAAGTGCTTGAGGGTCTATTTGGCCTAGTGAAGCGGCTCTTTGGTGTAACCGTTGTGCCAGCAGATGGGCAAGCCCCCGTTTGGCACCCTGATGTGCGCTTTTTTGCCATCCTCGATGAAAATCATCTGACGATCGCCCACTTTTACCTTGACCCCTACAGCCGTCCTGCCGAAAAACGCGGCGGCGCATGGATGGACGATTGCCTTGGCCGCGCCAAATATCGCATTCAGGGGGAATGGCGTACCCGTTTACCCGTTGCCTACTTGGTCTGCAATCAAACGCCACCCGTGGATGGCAAGCCGAGCCTGATGACCTTTAGCGAAGTGGAAACCCTCTTCCATGAGTTTGGGCATGGTTTGCACCACATGCTGACGCGGGTGGATGAAGCGGGGGCAGCGGGCATTAACAATGTGGAGTGGGATGCCGTCGAACTCCCCAGTCAATTTATGGAAAATTGGTGCTACCATCGCCCGACCCTTTTTGGCATGGCACGCCACTATGAAACGGGGGAACCCCTGCCAGAACACTACTACGACAAACTGGTTGCCGCCCGTACCTATCGCGCAGGCAGTGCCCTATTGCGGCAGTTGCACTTTAGTTTGTTGGATTTAGAACTGCACCATCGCTATCAACCGGGTCAGGGGGAGACGCCCCAGGGAGTGCGCGATCGCCTAGCGCAGACAACGATGATTCTACCCCCTCTGCCAGAGGATGCCTTTCTTTGTAGCTTTAGCCACATTTTTGCGGGCGGCTATGCAGCGGGGTACTACAGCTATCTTTGGGCAGAGGTTCTGAGCGCCGATGCCTTTGCTGCCTTTGAGGAAGCAGGTCTAGACAACGAGCAGGCCGTTGCTGAAATGGGACGACGCTATCGCGACACTGTGCTTGCCCTTGGCGGCAGCCAACCCCCTATGGAGATTTTCAAAGCTTTTCGAGGCCGTGAACCGATCACCGAACCCCTGCTCCGTCACCGAGGCCTATTGTCAGTCAGTTAAAGTGATGATTAATAATGAGAGGAAGAATATAGCTATTTCGAAAGGGCGTGAGAGATTGGCTATACTCAAAGACTCATGCATATCACTCAGGAACATGAGCTATCGCTTGGACTGACGAGAGTGGGTTGTCTCCCATAGCAAGCAGGGTGGCAAAATCAGTGAAGCGACTCAAATCTTTCAGGTCAGTCGCGCTATCCTCCATCACTGGCTGAAGCGAGAGGACTGAGGAGCGCCCACGGTTGTGCCCCGTCGTCCTTGGAAAGGGGGGGGTTGACTTTCGATGGATAATGCACCAATTCATCCGACAGGAGCCCTTCAGGCAGTGGTCAAAGCGGCGGGTCACGAGCGGCAGCAGGCTAGTCACCAGTCCTAGGAAGAAATGTGGGAAGAGCGATCGCCCCGCGTTTGATCGAGCCACTCAAAAATCCGATCCAACTGCTCGAGTGTAATCAATCCATACTGCCAAAGAATAATCGGCAACGATCCGCGCTGCTGTTGCCATTGACGCAAAGCCATAGCAATACTCTCTGGCGGCAGTGCCAGTTCCTGTTCAAGGTATTGCAGTAGTTGAGGAGAGTAGGGCATCGCACGTGAGGAGTGACTGATGAGACAGGGACAACAAAACTTTTAGACTTGCAGTATAGCAATGGGATTCTCAGGATAGGGTGAGTTTAACAAAAGCTGCATCTTGCCTGAGAAGACGAGGGGGCTGATTGCAATGTTTCGCAGCATACCCTTAAGATAATTAAAAAAGATGCCCTGTTTGTAAATTTTTATTACGATGCCACAACAAGTTCGGCGCTGGTTTCGCCAAATTGGTTTAGTGATGGTGCTTGTGAGCTTCTGCTGGTTGGGGGCGATCGCTCCTGCCCATAGCTTCAACAATCCAGAGTTATTGCCCAGGGAGCCAACCAATGTCGTTGACTTAGCTGAGATTCTGACACCCGTTCAAAAAGAGCGCCTTGACAGCGAACTGGCAGAATTTGAAGCACAGACGGGCTGGAAATTGCGCGTCCTTACCCAGTACGATCGCACCCCCGGCCTAGCGGTTCGGGATTTTTGGGACTTAGACGATCGCAGTATTCTGCTAGTGGCCGATACAAGGGGCGGTAATCTTTTGAACTTCAATGTTGGTGACACCGCCTACCGCGTCCTCCAGCGCACCTTTTGGGTTGAATTGCAAACCCGCTTTGGCAATCAATACTTTGTTCGCGACAACGGTGAAGATCAGGCGATCCTGCAATCTCTCCATGCCATTGAAACCTGCCTCTCCCAAGGGGGATGCCGTGCCGTACCGGGATTACCCCAAGAGCAATGGATTCTCACCCTTGCCACCTCCATCCTTAGCGGCATCATTTTGGGCTTTGTGGCTCGTCCCCGCCGTGCTGATCAAAAAGTGGCTTGGAAGTGGATTCTCCTCTTTTCGCCCCTGTGGGGGATGCTCTTCTTTGCCTTTGGCCTTGGCCCTGTTCTGGTGCGCACCCAAGAATGGCTACCTGTTCTGCGCAATGTTGCTGGTTTTGCTTTGGGTGCCATTGTTGCCTTTTTGATTCCTGCTCCCAGTGGGCCGCCGCCAGTGCTTGAGGAATAGGCACCTTGCAGACCCTTGATTAGAAAATGGCGTAGGATTGGGGTTAGCTACCCTTCGGTGAAAAACCCGAAGGTGAAATGTAGAGGCAACTTTCAGGTTTGACCTGAGGGGAGTCAGTAGAGGCAGCTTGACAGCGCCGTTGTGAGTCCATTTTTCGGCTGCACAAGAATCCCCCGAATTGATTCGGCGGGAGTGTCAATACAACCTTGGTTGAGGAACCTGTCCTGTGCCATGAATAGTCATCATTCCTCGCGTCACATTGTCGGCATTGTCAAAGGACCCGGAGACAGCGGTAGCGAGTACGTCTTTATTACTGCCGATGCCCAGCCTGTGCGAATGGGTGAATTTGTCTATTACGAGTTGAGCCATTCCCCAAGTGTGGCCTCAAACTCCCATGCTGGTCCTGTTCACCAAGTCTTGGGCAAGGTTACTGGCTGCCGTCTGATTGAGCATCTACCGGATCGGATGTTTGCTGATCACGAACTGAATCCCAGTGCCGTGGCTGCCCTAATTGGTTTTACCTGTGAACCGGCGGAACTCTATGAGATAACCGTAGAAGTGATGGGGGAATTTCATGAGGTCTTTGGCTTTAATAATTTGCGGCGGCTCCCCCTGCCTGGTGCCAAAGTCTATTTAGCGGAAGATGAACTGCTGCGGCGGGTTCTCAACAAGAAAAAGCCGGAGGTGCCGGGGGCAGCCCATATTGGGTCGCTGTTGTTGCGCGAGGAGGGCGCCGTTCCCATTGTCCTCGATGTGAAGGAACTAGTGAGTACCCATGTGGCCATCCTTGCCGGGACAGGGTCAGGGAAATCCTACACAGCAGGAGTTTTGGTGGAGGAATTGCTGTCGCCCAAAAATCGAGCCGCAGTGCTGATCCTCGACCCCCACGGTGAATACCACACGCTGGCGCAACTGAGGGGACACGAAGCCTTTCAAGGGGAGGATGGCTATCAACCTCAGGTGAAAATTATTACGCCCCAAGAGGTCAAAATTCGTGTTTCTTCCCTAGAGTTTCACGATATTCTGACGCTGCTTCCCCAGATGAGCGATCGCCAGCAGGCCATTCTCAAAAAAGCCCACGATGAAGTGCGCCGCCTCTATCCCAATGGCCGTTGGAGTACACAGGACTTGATTGCAGCGGTCTATGCTGTGGATCGCGTTGAAGATGAAGAGGGCAATGTCAAGCAGGGTTCCTCTGCTGATGCTTTGGCTTGGAAGTTGGAAAAAATGGAGCGCTCCGACTATTTCCATGCCTGTGAGCACTTGCCACCGCAAAAGTTATTTACCCCCGGCCAAGTGACGATTCTGCAAATGAATGAGATTCCCCTTGAGGAGCAGCAGGTCATTGCCACAGCAATTTTGCGCCAAACCAACCACGCCCGCATGAATACCCAAAAAGAGCTTGTCTGTGAGGGGGATGAGCAATACTTACCCTACCCAGTCTTTATTTTGATTGAGGAGGCACATCGCTTTGCCCCTGCCCATGAACCCTCGCAATGTAAGCGGGTGCTGCGCACGATTCTCAGCGAAGGTCGTAAATTTGGCCTTGGGGTGGGACTGATTACTCAGCGTCCCGGCAAACTCGATAGCGATGTTCTCTCCCAGTGTATGAGCCAGTTTATTCTGCGGATTGTCAACCCTGTCGATCAAGAGAGCCTCAAACATGGGGTGGAGGCCGCTGGCCGAGATTTACTCAAAGAACTGCCTGCCCTGAGTAAGGGGCAAGTAATTATTGCGGGGGCCTGTGTGAATACGCCTGTCCTCTGTCGGGTGCGGCAACGCTTAACGACTCATGGGGGTGACACGCTGGATGCCCCTGCCCTGTGGCAAGCGTATTTTGCCCAACACAAACAGTTGGATCGCATGGTGGCGATGGTAGGCCCGGCACCCCGTCCTAAACCGCGAACCATTGGCCGGCGATCGCTCGAATAACGACCCATTGTCAACTCCAAAAAAATGCGTTATCTTAGGGGTAACTCTACACAAGGGGCTGAAACGGCTTCGACGTCCTAGTGAAAGTTGGGCTGTGATACAGGTCGAGAGTGGGCTATCTCTCGTTAATCCAGAGTCCAAACCAAAAGTAACTGCGAACAACATCGTTCCTTTCGCTCGTAAAGCTGCTGCGGTAGCCTAAGACCTCTAAACAGGTTCGAGCACTCGTTGTCCGACTCCGTTAAGGGCAGCGGGTTAACCCCAACGGATGCGCTAGGCAGTTCTCTCTGGTGGGCTGTTTAGCAAAGACTCTACCAGAGCATCCTACTGTTCGGGATAAGGAACAGTTCCCGCCTGAGGGTCAGAAAGGCTAAGCCTGTGAATGAGCAGTCGATGAATAGCTAGGGCGGACACGGGTTCGACTCCCGTCAGCTCCATCATCTTCCCTGTAAAAAGTTGAGAATGCCTTGGGCGATCGCCCGTGCCATTTGCGTCCGCCAAGCAGGATTTTGAAAATTGGCGGCATCCTCTGCGCCTGTAACGAACCCTATCTCGACAAGGGCAGAATCCATCGACGTATTGCGGAGGACGTAGAATCGCGCTGATCGTACCCCGCGATCGCGAATGTTCAAGGAACTGAGAATACTATTGTGAATGGCAGATGCCAAACGACTTGAGCGTCCGGGGGCAAAGTAGGTTTCTAAGCCATTGACATCGGGGCGAGCCAGACTAATAGCATTGGCGTGAATACTCACAAAGGCATTTGCCCGTGCCCGTTCGGCAATGGCGACCCGAGGAGCCAAGTCTAAGTCAATGTCTGTAGTGCGGGTCATCATCACTTGCACACCCTGCTGCTGCAAAAATTGGGAAACTTGCAGGCTGATATCCAGAACAATATCCTTTTCACGAATGCCGCCAATACCAATGGCCCCGGGATCGCGTCCGCCATGTCCGGGGTCAATGACCACCACAAAACGCCCCCGCGGGACGGGCTGGGTGGTTGCCGTGGGAGGGATATCAATGGGTGTTGGAGCACTCGTAGGCGAGTCATGCACGCCTTGGATTTGCACCACAAAGGATTCCGCAGAGAGGGGGCGAGGTCCAAGGATACGAAAGTTCGGTGCTGGCGTCAGGAGAATAGAAACGGTTTGATTATCCTCTTGGCGAAATTCAATATTGCTTAGGGGACTACCGGTGACAAGGCGGGGTTCGCGCAGATTACTGTCCAACTGTGCTTGCCGCAGGCGAATGCGATAGCGACTGCCTTCCCAGCCCACGTTATAGAAAACGGTGCGATCGCCCTGAATCAGCAACTCTCGTCCCCCCAGATCAACGCGCTGGATCGTTGTGACGGGAGTTTGAGCACTGGCCGCAGGAATCACACTAGGTTGTTGGGACGGTGGCGGCGCCGTCGGGGGAGGTGGGGGTGTAATTGCCGTATTTGAAGGCACAATCACAAAGCCATCACTACGGGGCGTCACTTGCCAATCGGCATCTTGAGGGTCAATGTCGAGGGTAATTTGGACTTGGCGATTGCTTTGAGTACGGACCTCTGCCCGGACAAGATCCCGACCAAAGCGGCGCAGTTCCAAGCGCCGAGGACTAAAGTTGCGGATGAGTTCACTATTGCTGAGGAGAATTTCAATGCGATCGCGCTGAGGGCGGCGAAGGGTGTAGCTTCCCTCGGGCAGGGGGCGATCAGCTAGCACTAAAAAACCCGTGGCATCTGCCCGCCAACTTCGCACTTGCAGCGGCCCTGTGGGCGTTACGGGAGGAGCAGAAGGGGGAGACGGTGGGGGCAGCGGCGGTAGCGAAACTGTTTGCTGCTGGGGTGTGGGTAGTTGCACCAACCAGTTATTGGCTGTGACTCCCCGAAAGCGCACCTGCTGTGGGTCAATTGTAAAACCGTCCGCATATTCCACCACAATCCGTGTAGTTTGGGGGTCAAACTGGGCAACCCGCACTTGGCGAATGGCACCACTGTAGTTTTGACTGATCTGGGGGCTACCGAGAACCACGCCAGGCAAGTCAATGACAAGGCGGGTCGGGTTATAGACCAACTCAGCACGGGGCTGAACAGCGCGTTCGGTGCGAATTTCCAGTTGATTGGTGGCAGGGTTGAGTTGCCACAATTGTAGGCGGCTGGCTGAAGCAGGTTGAGCCATGACCAGTGCAGCGGCAGGTGCCCATAGCAAACTCACCACAGCTCGAAATTGCCAACAACGCCACGGTTGATCCATTCACCCTTCCTCCACCAGCGATGCACAATACACTGCCAAGTTGGCTAGCCAAGCCGCTTGCTCAAACGTGCTCAGCATACTTGATCCGGAACAAGTATGTGAACTGGCACACCCTGCGATTTAGTTTTGCGCGATCGCCCTTCATGAGATTCAAATTTCAGCTTGCTTCAAGTCCACTTAGACGCACACTGGCGCCAATGAGTTCTCCGATTGCATGATCCAGCCTGTTTTTCCGTAGCTTTGCCCTAGGAAATATCTGCGGAATCGTCAATGCCCAGTGGCCGTACCCACGATCGCCTAACTTGGATCGGCATGCCCCTTGTGGGCTTCACCGCCAGTGCCCTCACCCGTGACTGGATATGGGGGGCGATTGCCAGCACTAGTTTTGGTATTGGCGGCTTTCTCCTCAGTCCAGACCTCGATACCCCCTCCTTGCCCTACTACCGTTGGGGCTGGCTGCGGGGAATATGGCTGCTCTACCAAAAAGCTTTTCACCATCGCTCATTTTGGACCCATGGCCCAGTGGTGGGCACGCTGATTCGGTTGCTCTATCTAAGCTTTTGGTTGGGGTTAGGACTGGGTCTTGTGGCCGGGGTCGCCGCATGCACAGGCCACCTTTCCCTTGTGCAGGAATGGCTACATCGTTGGCAGGGAATCGACTGGCGCTGGGGAGTTGCGATCGCCCTTGGCCTAGAGCTATCGGCACTGCTCCATGTCACAAGCGATCTGGTGGTTTCCCAGTGGCAACGCTGGCACCGCTAATGATGATGCGTAGGGCAAGGCGGCGCACTAATAGAGCGATCGAGCCAACCCACTGCCTGTTGGAGATGCGCCAGTGCCTCAGCATCATTGTCCTTGAGGAGATAGATCAGAGCGGCAGCCGCTTGTTCGAGGGCGCGAGCACGGCGATTTCCCTTGAGGCGATGCCAATCTTGGGGAGCAATCCTAACCGCATCAAGGAGGGCAGTGGCCAGTTCTTCTGCACGGGGAGTCGTTTGCACCATGACTTAAACTTTATCAAAAGGGGGAACTATCCTCTAGTTTAAGCAGTGGGCAACTGCCCCTAAGGCCACAGAAACTGGAACTTTACCCTTGAATCATAGCGTCAAAGGTAATGGCAGGTGCATCCCGCCAAGGAGAGATCGTGATGGTAGCAAAAGTCACCCGCTCCCGCCCCGCTTTGATTGTGCTGGCGGTTATTGGCCTTGCCTCGGCTGGTACAGCGGCATGGCTAACCTTGAATCCCCCCCGGCAGGGAGATCCGGTTCCTAATCCAGCGGAAGTTGCCCAGCAGCAGGAAACTCAAATTTTTTGGGTTAAAAATCAAGGGGATAGCCTCGTTTTAGTGCCCTCTACGGTACAGATTAATACCCCAGCAACACGGCCAGAACTCTTTATTCAATCTCGTCTGGAGCGGCTTTTGGCGGGTCCCGCCAATCAAGATGTCACCACCAGCATTCCGGAAAATACCCGTGTCAATCGTGTAGAAGTCAAAGCCGATGGCATCCATGTGGATCTCTCCCCAGAGTTTACAAAAGGTGGGGGAAGTGCTTCCATGCAAGCACGCCTAGGACAGGTACTGTACACAGCAACAGCGAATGATCCCAATGCGCCAGTTTGGATTTCCATTGGTGGTGAACCCCTGCGCGTTTTAGGGGGTGAGGGGCTAGAAGTGACGCAACCGATGACCCGGCAAGACTTTCAAGCGGCCTTTGCCCTTCGCACCCAGTAGTGCCAAGCAAGTCCAAGAAGAATGAGACCACACCCCGATAGCCACACTTGGACCTCGACCCAAAAGGCCAGCCCTAGACAGCCAATTAAACCCGTAACCGCAAGCCAGCGGGGAAATTGTGGCTCCTCCAGTTGCAGTGTGGCAAGGTTGGTAATGGCGTAGTAAATCAGCACGCTAAACGCACTAAAAGACCACGTAGTTTTTACATTACCAATGAGGATCAATAGGGCAATCCCTCCACTGACAGCAAGAATGGCAGCGACAGGTTGTTTTCCTTGGGCTGGAATCTGAGCCAAAATTGCTGGTAAATCTCGCCGTCGCGCCATTGCCAACACCACACGGGAGAGGCCGAGCAACAGATTGAGCAAAATCCCCACCATGGCAGCGATCGCCCCCAAAGCAATGAAAGGGCGTAGCCAAGGCACGCCAAAGGTACTGGCCACAACCTCTAGGGAGGCAGTAGTTGTGCGGTTCGCTGAATCATGACTGCCGAGGACAACGAAAGTGACACTCAGGTACAGCAGCAGAACAATGGCA
Source organism: Thermosynechococcus sp. M98_K2018_005 (assembly GCF_015295825.1). Classification (GTDB taxonomy): domain Bacteria; phylum Cyanobacteriota; class Cyanobacteriia; order Thermosynechococcales; family Thermosynechococcaceae; genus Thermosynechococcus. Next base: position 19,661 of record NZ_DVEH01000064.1, on the reverse strand, counting down.
ATGGTGATCACAATGGCGCGGGGAATCGTTCGTCGGGGGGTCTTGACCTCCTCCGCCAGCACAGCAATACGGGCATAGCCTGCATAGGCGACAAAGAGCAGTGCCGTTGCTTGGAGAAGATTCTTGAGTGACAGCGGTTGCGATGCTGCCGACCAAAGTGACCCTCCCTGCTGTTGGACGTGGCCAACGCCCACAAAGAGCAACAAACTGGTAAACGTGACAAGGAGAATCCCCAGATTCACTTGCGCCGATCGCCGGATCCCCAAAAGTACCACACAGGTCAAGACCGCCAGTAGCCCCAGAGCAGCCATGACTTGCCAGCGCCCGCTGTTGTCCTCTAGGCCAAGCCATTGGAAGAGATAAGCCACAGAGCCAAGGGCGGCAGTGGCTGCCGAAGCCGATTTGGCCAGTAAAAACATCCACCCTGCTGTAAAGCCGAAAGGGGGAGAAAGATAGCGATACCCATATTCGTAGGTACCCCCACTCACAGGATGGGAGGCGGCCAATTGGGCACTACTGAGACCATTACACAGCGCGATCGCTGCTGCTAAGATCAGAGCTATCAACACCCAAGGGCCGGCGAGGTCCGTGGCAATGCCTAAACTGACAAATAGCCCCGTACCAATCATTGAGCCTAGACCCGTTAAAATGGCGCCCCACAGCCCTAGTTCGCGTTTGAGCATGCAGGTTAGTTCAAGAATTGAAGAACGCCTCCTAGCCTAGAGGATAGGGACGGCGATCGCTATAATTGGAGCAATTCTTAGCACTTGCGCAGGTATTAGGATTATGGCCAGTCCAGAACCCCCTAGCAACCAACCCGACGATCTCCTAGAAAACATCATCAGTGATTTGGGTGAGTTGGACGAGCCTCCCGCACAGGATATTGATCTCAATTCCCTGACGGCTGAATTGGAGTCGCTCACCCTTACCGCAGAACAGCGGGCGATCGCCCAAAACCAAGCCCTTCAGGAGCAAATTAGCCAGCTCACTGCAGAACTGAACAACGTTCAGCAGCAGCGAGATCAACTGAGCCAAGACCTTGCCCGCCTTCAGCAGCAGCATGAAGCCCTCTTGGCCAAGATGAAAGAATTAGAGACGCAAGCAGCAACGCCAGCGGTAGAAGCAGCCCCCCTTGGAGCCGAAATTGCCCGCCTCCGCGAAGAAAATGCCACCTTGAGCGGCCTGCGGCAAAATCTTGAACAGGAACTGGCACAGGCTCTCATTCAGCAAGACGAACTTCAGCAGCAACTGGCAACGCTGCAACTGCAAGCCTCCCAGATTCAGGAACTGCAAAGTCAAGTGGCAACCCTGCAATCCCAAGTCTCACAAATTGAAGAACTTCAAGATCAACTGGCCTCACTACAAACCGAAAAAGCTGCTCTCGAACAACAACTTGAGACGGTGTTGGCTGCTTCACCACCGGCTCCTTTAGAGGATACCGCCCTCCTCACTAATCCTCCAGATGCCGGCCTCGCCCAACGACTAGCGGAAATAACGCGGCAACTCACCCAAGTGGAAAGGGAGCGCGATCACCTGCAAGAAGAACTTGCCCAAACCCAAAATGAACTGCATGCCCTTCAGAAAGATTTAGAAGCTCTCCGCAACCCATCTTCCCCTACGGAACTGCCCCTCGCAGCCCAAGAAAATCACCAACTGAAGCGACAACAACGGCGGCGTGACACTGTGCTTTGGATCAGTGGCATTGCCGCAACTATGGTTTCTGCCTTGAGCGTCAGCTTAAATCTCCCGCAGCCCATTGGCCGCATGATTCCCCCTGTCGCCGCTTTGGCAGTTCCTGTGATCACAACGCTGGTTGGCAGGGGTGGGTCAACCTCTCGTGAAAAGACTGCTTAGGCGATCCCCCTCTGGGCTAAAATCTTAGGGCAGGGACGCTTTGCTTAGGAGTTTAGATTACCGTGCCCAATCTCAAAGCTATTCGCGATCGCATTAAAACGATTAAAGATACCCGCAAGATTACTGAAGCGATGCGCCTCGTGGCGGCAGCAAAAGTTCGCCGTGCCCAAGAACAAGTGATGGCGAGTCGTCCCTTTGCCGATCGCTTGGCGCAGGTTCTGTACAGCTTGCAAACTCGGCTACGCTTTCAGGATGTTGATTTACCGTTGTTGGCGAAGCGTCCTGTGAAGACGGTGGCGCTGCTAGTGGTGACCGGCGATCGCGGGCTGTGCGGCGGTTACAATACCAACGTTATTCGCCGTGCCAAGGAGCGTACCCGAGAACTCGAAGCCGAGGGCGTCAAATATATTCTGGTGATTGTTGGTCGCAAGGCAGCCCAATACTTCCAGCGCCGTGATTATCCCATTGATGCCGTGTATTCTGGCCTAGAGCAAATCCCCTCCGCCAGTGAAGCGGGTCAAATTGCCAGTGAACTCCTCTCCCTCTTTCTTTCGGAAACGGTGGATCGGGTGGAACTCATCTACACCAAGTTTGTCTCCCTCATTAGTTCAAAGCCCGTTGTCCAAACCCTGCTCCCCCTCGATCCCCAGGGGCTAGAAACCGCCGATGATGAAATTTTCCGCCTGACAACCCGTGGCTCCCATTTGGAAGTCAACCGCGAGAAAGTGACCTCGACATTGCCCGCTCTACCCCCTGACATGATTTTTGAGCAGGATCCGGTGCAAATTCTCGATGCCCTGCTGCCCCTGTACTTGAATAACCAGTTGCTACGGGCACTACAAGAGGCCGCCGCCTCGGAATTGGCAGCGCGGATGACGGCAATGAATAACGCGAGCGATAATGCTCAAGCGCTGATTGGGACCCTCACCCTCTCCTACAACAAAGCGCGTCAAGCTGCCATTACCCAAGAGATTCTTGAAGTGGTGGCGGGTGCTGAAGCTCTGCGCTAGGAGTTGACCTCTGAAGCTGCTTTTTGTTTCCACTTCGGTTGGCCCTCTGGGGACAGGAAAAGGGGGCGGTGTTGAATTAACGATCCTCAATATGGCTCAAGCCTTGGGCGATCGCCAGCACACCATTCACATCCTTGCCCCCGAGGGTTCCCACTTGCCGGTGGCGGCAACCATTGAACAAGTAGCGGGTGCCCTGCAAGTGCCAGCACAGCATCAAACCCGCGATCAACCGATTATGCTGCCGCCCAATAGTGTGTTAGCGAATATGTGGGCACGGGTGCGGCAGCTTCAACAGGAATTTGATGTCATTGTCAACTTTGCCTACGACTGGCTCCCCTTTTACCTGACGCCTTTTCTCAGTCGTCCTGTGGGGCACCTGGTGAGTATGGCCTCGGTCTCCGATGTCATGGATCAGGCGATCGCCCGTGTGATTGATGACTATCCGGGAACCATTAGTGTCTATACCCGCACCCAAGCCGCTACCTTCCCCTTTGGCGATCGCTGTGTGTGCTTGGGCAGTGGTCTTGATCTTTCCCTCTACGACTTTTGTGCAGAACCAGAGGATGCTCTGTGCTGGCTGGGGCGCATTGCTCCCGAAAAGGGACTCGAAGATGCTGTCGCCGCCGTCAATGTCACCCGCACCCCTTTGAAAATCATGGGGCAACTGCAAGATATGGACTATTGGCAGCGCATCCAAGCCGACTACCCCGATGCCCCCATTGAATATTTGGGATTTTTCCCCACCCGGGAAATGCAGGCACGCTTGCGGCGGTGTCGCGCCCTCCTGCTCACCTCCCGCTGGGTTGAAGCCTTTGGCAATGTGGTCATTGAGAGCCTCGCCTGTGGCGTTCCCGTCATTGCCTACGATCGCGGTGGGCCGAGTGAAATTGTCTGTGATGGTCAAACAGGGTTTCTCATTACCCCAGATTCGGTCGAGGCCTTAATTGCCGCCATTGGCAAGATTGATCAAATTGATCGGGCGGCCTGTCGGCAGCAGGCGGAACAGGAGTACAGCTTAGCTGTTTATGGGAATACGGTGGAGCAATGGCTACAGCAGGTAGCAGCTTCTTCGCTGCTCTAAATCAGCAAATGTTGCATGGTCAATTCCGTACTCCCCTATACAATAGGCAAGGTGCTAGTGGAGATGACACCTGAATGGGCTGGGTTCTGTTCCAGGGGACAAAGCGAGGACACTCACCGTTGCTCATTTCCTTTACGATGGCCACGATCGCTAGTGCAGGCCTAGGGTTCTGGTTTTTGCGGAGTCTATCCCCGACACCGATGGCTCTCTCAGAACCAATGCCTTTACCTGACCCAGTTAAACTTGAACGACCTCTGCCCCGGCCGATTTTGGATGGCCGCGATCCCCTACTAGCAACTGTCCCCAATCAAGCCCCCCAACCACCAGCGGCTACCTCTACCCCCGCCAAGGCAATGTTGCCCACAGTGCCCCCTCCTGCCTTGCAACCCGTGCCTCCGAGCCAAGGCCCTGCCCCTCAAGTGCGGGTGGCGATCGCCCGCGATCAAAGTCAACTGACCGTTGGCACCGCCGTAGCCACCGCCGTTACCAATGATCAACAGCAAGTGATGACGCAGCTTGCTCCTTTTCAAGGCGCTGTGGTCACAGCCCGTGGGGGAGTGTTGCTCTGGAATGGCCAACCCCTTGCTCCCTCCCTCTGGATTCGCTCCAGCAATCAACTTATATTTGTGGGTGAGAAATGGTATCGTGGTGCTGTCCGCCTCATTGCTCAGGGAAATACAGTTACAGCTGTCAACCAAGTAGATCTAGAACACTACTTAGTGAGTGTTGTCGGTTCAGAAGTCTATCCCCACTGGCCAATGGAAACCTTAAAAGCACAGGCAATTGCCGCCCGTTCCTATGCCCTTGCCCAAATGTTTCAACCCGCTAGCCGCTTTTTTGATCTGGGGAACGATGAGCGTTGGCAGGTGTATCGTGGAATTGAAACCGAGTGGAACACCACGCAAGCGGCAGTGCAAGCCACACGGGGCATTGTCCTCACCAAAAGTGGACGAGTGATGGTTTCGATGTATGCGGCAACCGACGACATTGTGCGGGATGTCTTTGGCGGGCGGGGAATGAGTCAGACGGGTGCCTATGAACTGGGCAAGCGTGGCTACAACCACCTGCAAATTTTAGGCACCTACTACCCAGGGGCAGGTCTATCACAAATTCGTCTAAATTAAGACGAAGCAGTGAGCCAACTGATGTAGATGTGGCTATTGTTAGTGACCTCAGGATAGGATATTCCCCCTAGCTGTACTGGCTATACTAAATGGGAGAGCTGGATTCTAAGAATGGCTACTGAGCTAGAGCTCTTCTTTCAGGAGGCTGCCGCCAAGAAAAGTAATGTGGCCTTTGCTACAGGGTGGCAAAAACTGGCTCTAAAGAAAAACGAAGAGAAAGACAAGCAGGCCGCTATTGCTGCCGTGCATCATGCCCTTGCCCTCAATCCCACCCTCGAAACTTCATGGCAGTTATTGGGACTACTGAGTGGCTACGATAGTAGGCCTGAAGTAGCTGAGGAGGCTTACCGCCGAGCAGTTAGCCTGAGGACAGATTGGGAATTAGGAATTCGCTATCTCTCCATAACGCGCCACCTTCTTTACAGCTACCGCGATCCAGCCGAGGTAGAGGAATGCTATCAGCGCTTCAAAGCCGACCTTCTAGACTTCTACAGCGACTTTCAGACCTTTTCTACAGAAAAGAAAAAATCCCTTTACTCTTGGTTGTGCACAACGAACACTTTCCTACTGCCCTATTTGGGCAAAGAAACGCGCAATCTCCAGCAGTGCTATGGAACCATCCTCCACGAAGTCCTAACCAGCGTCTTTCCGGAGGGCAAGGAGCGTCCTCCGCTGCCGCCAGTGGCCCCCCACCAGCCCCTACGGATTGGCATTCTCAGTGAGCACTTTTGGGAACACACGGTCTGGAAGCTCATGCTCCATGGCTTGCTGAAACACCTCAATAAAGAGGAGTTTGAGTTGTACGTTTACTCCGTTTCTGATCGAAATAATTCTTGCACAGAGATCGCTAAAACCTACGCCTACAAATTTGTTCAGGGGAATCATCCCCCTGATTGGTGGCTAAAGCAGATCCGCTCTGATCGCCTCCACCTAATCCTTTTTCCAGAAATTGGCATGAGTTTCACGGTTTTAATGTTGGCGGCGTTGCGGTTGGCCCCTATTCAGTGTATGAGTTGGGGACACCCAGATACGTCGGGGCTACCCACAATAGACTACTTTCTAAGTAGTGAGTTAATGGAGCCTACCGACGGCCAGAATCACTACACTGAAAAATTAGTGCAATTAAAAAATCTGGGTATTTTCTTCTCGCCGCTGCCACAGGATCCGCGGCCTCCTATCACCCGTGAGGAGTTTGGGCTGAAGAAGGACGCTGTTATCTACGGCTGCCTTCAGAGTGTTTTTAAGTATCTGCCCCAATTTGACACTATCTATCCCGAAATTGCGGCATTGGTTCCCAATTGTCAATTTGTCTTTCTCACCACTATGATGAGCAAGAACACCCGCCGGCGGTTTGAAGCGCGGCTAGAGCAATCCTTTGCTAAAAAAAATTTAGACTATCAGGACTACTGTTTCTTCTCACGACCCTTGAACTTCTATGGCTTTACATCTCTGCTCCACTGCTTAGATGTTTTCTTGGATAGTATTGAGTGGTCAGGGGGTAATTCTACCCTGGAGGCGCTCTACTATGCTCAATTGCCAATTGTAACAACACCGGGGCGGTTTATGCGCGGACGACATACAGCGGGAATTCTGACCCTATTACAGATGCCTGAACTGATTGCCCCAAATATCCCAGCCTACATTCAAAGGGCTGCCGAACTGGGGCAAAATCCTGAATATCGCCAGTATATCCGCCAGAAGGTGCAACAGAACCTCCCTAAGGTGTTTGAAGATCAGGCTGGCATACGTTCCCTAGAAGACTTTATTCGCACCACAGTGGGCAAATTTGCAGCCTCTCAGTGTCTCCCCTAATCAATTCTGGACTCAATGGTCCCAATAGTTAGGAATAGGGACTGATGAATCAAACTCCCCCTAATGCAGTTACAATTGCAAAGATTAAAAATAAGGCTCCCCCACTCAGGGTCAGTATCCGCTCCGAAATCCGTCCAGCCATCAGGCCACCGCCTAGCACCGCGATCGCCACACAGCTTCCATGGCCCATCATGGCACCGAGGGCAACGCCCAAAGCATGGTTAGTGGCAGCAAGGGTAATCGTAGCAATTTGGGTGCGATCGCCCCATTCAGCAATGAAAGTGAGACTAAAGGCCTCCAAAAAAGTCGCCCAAGCAGGATTACTGCCCCAACGGCTGAGATTGGCTTCTGCCTTTTCAACGGTTTCCACTGCCGCTTCACACTCATCCTCACAGGGGGTATCCTCCATCTGCCAGCTTTGAATCAGCATCTTTAGGCCAAAAATGGTGAAGAGCAAAATCGCCGCATAGAAGGTGAATTCTCGCGGTAAAAGTTGAAAGACCTTACCCACGGCCACTGAAAGCAGTGTCATCACAATTAGAGCCGCCCATGACCCTAGGAAGACCCACCGCTTGCTGTGACGGGTCGCCAAAATCATAGCAATAAAGAAGGTCTTGTCTCCCAGCTCAGAAATCGTGATGAGGGTCAGCCCCGCAGTAAAAGCCGTTAGCATAGGAAAGGATTCTAACTTGACCACCCCTTAAGGTAGCACGCTGCCATGACTGCACCCAACTTTACTGCCATCTTGAATCAGATTGATTTACCCCTCGATTGGCTAGGGCTGCGTTATGTTGAGGAGATTGTCACGACTCGCAGTGCTCGGGATGGACATCCTGAAATGAACCAGCGATCGCACCAGCGGGGTGTCATGGTTGAGGTGCTCGTCAATGGTCAATTTGCCTATACAGCAACCCCAGATTTGCAACCCAGTGCTATCCATCGGGCGATTCAGCAGGCCTATCAACAGGCGAAAGCCGCTGCCCATTGGCGAGTCTTTAACTTTACGCCAGCGGCACGGGGCAAGGGCAAAGGACATTACCGATCGCCCCAACAGCAACCCTTTGATCACCTCTCAGCCGCTGAGTTGAGTCACCTCCTCAAGGACATTTGCCATAGCCTCAAGGTGAGTGACGAGATTGTGCAAACCCGTGCCTTTGTGCAAACCGTAGAGACTACTAGCCAGTGGTTCACCAGTGATGGCAGTCAAATTGAACAGCAGTTTTATCAAGTGCTCACCGACATGAGTGCCACCGCTCAGGGGGCAGGGGTAGTGCAGCAACGGACAGATCACGGTTGGTTAGCCCGCTGTTATCAAGGGGGTCTAGAATGGCTGACGACTGATCAATTGAGCGATCGCGCCCACCACATTGGCGAGCAGGCCGTTGAACTCCTCAGTGCCCAAGAGTGTCCAGAAACAACGACGACGCTGGTACTTGCTCCCGATCAAATGATGCTGCAAATCCATGAGAGCATCGGCCACCCCCTAGAGCTAGACCGTATTTTGGGAGATGAGCGCAACTATGCCGGCAGCAGCTTTATTCGCCTTGAGGACTTTGGGCAGCGGCAGTATGGCTCCCCCCTCTTGAATGTCACGTTTGATCCGACGGTTCCCGGTGAGCTGGCCAGCTACGCCTTTGATGACTTGGGGGTGCCGGCTGAACGCACCTATCTCATCAAGGAAGGATGCCTGCTGCGGGGTCTGGGCAGCCTTGAAAGTCAGCAGCGAGCCGGGGTTGCCGGTGTTGCCAATGCCCGTGCCTGTTCTTGGAATCGTCCCCCCATTGACCGTATGGCCAATCTGAATATCGAGCCGGGCACACAATCGTTTGATCAGATTATCGGCAATATCGAGTCAGGGGTGTACATGGAATCCAATCGCTCTTGGTCAATTGACGACTATCGTCTCAAATTTCAGTTTGGCTGCGAATATGCCAAGCTCATTGAAAATGGCCGCCTGACCCGCACACTGCGCAATCCCAACTATCGCGGCACAACCCCCGAATTTTGGCAGAGCTTGATTGCTGTCGGAGATGCCTCCACCTTTGGCATCTTTGGCACACCGTTTTGTGGCAAGGGAGAACCGAACCAAGCCATTCGTGTGGGACACGCTTCGCCAGTATGTGCCTTTGCCAATATCCAAGTCTTTGGTGGTGGTTAGTCAATGGGCGAGGTCAGACTCGAACTGACATGGGGAAACCCCGCTACATTTTGAGTGTAGTGCGTCTACCATTTCGCCACTCGCCCTCAGACTTATTATTGTACCATGCTTTAGGACGACTGAGCCATCTCCAGAGCGTGACAAGCGCGCTCCACAAGGGTCTGTAGGGCAGGCAGTTGCTCGGTGTGTTCTGAGTAGTACAAATTGGCATTGCCGCGATCGGTGTCCTCCCAAAACTTGGGCTGAGCATGGCGCAGGCGATCGCAATTTTGCTGAAAGAGACGCTTAAACCCCGCCAAGCCCAGAACCGCTGCATCCTCCACCATATCCTCAACAATCCGCTGGGCAAACTGGGGTTGTTGCCGTGCCAAGTAAAAGAGGGCGAGTCCCATTTGCAGTAGGCGCACGCCTGTACTTTTGCCATAGGGGCGATCGCCATTTTGGGGTTGACGCAGTTCCGGCGGATTATCTAGGCGAAGCATTTCCTCCAAGAGTTCTAGTTGCAGTCGCTGCTCCCACTGCTGCTCGTTCACGAGGATCAAGACCTTCTTTAGCTCAGCAGCAAAAACATCAACAATAAAGTAAAGGGCAGGACTATTCTGTGCCAACTCATAGACTTCATTCCCGTAGGCACGTAGATAATTCACACACGTTTGGGTGAGCTGGGGTCGCTGGTAATGCACCAGACTCTCGATAAACCGCCGATAGTGAAAGGCCAAGTTATAGAGATTGCGTGCCTCATTATGACGACTGCCGTGTTTAATGGCAAAGCGCATCATTGTATTGAAGCGAATAATAATTAAGTCCAGCAAAATGTCATCCCCCATACTGAGAATGCGGTGGGCGATCGCACACATCTCAGAGGCACACAGCGACGCCAAAGGAAACTGCTCCTCCTCCAAAAAGCGCACATAGGCATTCCCGAGGAGCCGAAAACACTTCTGCTCATAGAAGGTATGGTTCTCTTCAATCTGGCTAAATTGATCGAACATCGTCTTGAAGGCGATATCCCCCATTACCGCACCACTGAGGCGAAAGAAATAGGCTGGGTAGTTCGGCTTGCAACTGATGTAGTGCTGAAGCAGTTCACTGACTGCACCAATAATCTCGGCCTGCGCTCCCCGAAACGCCACATAGGCCAGCAAATCATCCAATTGGTTCAATCCCGCGATCAGGTGAGCCTGACTGCGGCGCAAAAACTGCGGTTGATAGGACACGCCATCCTTGAGAACGATGCCCAGTTGACTCATGTAGTGATACTGGCGGCGGTAAATTTGCTGAGCCACACTTTCTGGTTGGATGGACTTGAGGATGTAGAAGATGTAGGGCAGTGCCGTCAAAATCGCCAAGGGCAAAAGGCCGTATAAATTCAACAGGATGCTGCCAACGGCAGGCCTGCCCAAGTCCTGCAAAATCTTGATGTAGAAGATATGGGCACCGCCCAAAACCAGACACCAGACATAGATCAGGCTTGTCCAGTCCTGCATGTACAGTTCAGTAATTTTGGGAATATTTTGCGCCGCAATGGAAATCACAATGATTAAGGTGCCGAGGGTGAGGCCAATCACCGAGAGCCACACCTCTGGGGCAAAGTCAGTGTCAAAGGTACCGGCAACCAACCCAGCAAAGAGCCTTGGGGCAGTCGCTTTCAGATGAGTCAGGACAAGGTTAGCACTGCTATCCAAGAGGGCAAGGGCAGCCAGACTCAGACCAAAAGCCACCAGCGATCGCGGCAGATGGGGAGTGGTCAGGAACCAGCGGTGGAGTTTCTTCAGCATCTATCCATTTGGGTCAACGGCCTTCGCTCCCGACTATGGCACACCGGCGCCCAAATTTTTTGTTCCCCCTTTGAGATCTCTGGGAATTCATGCTAAGATAGTGTTCCTGACTTGGGCTTGTAGCTTAGTGGATTAGAGCGGCTGACTACGGATCAGCAGGTCGGGGGTTCGAGTCCCTCCAAGCCCGTTAAATCAATTGATAAGAGTGTTCCTCTGTTGATTCATTGATTCAAAGGAAAAAGGGTGGTCGTCGCCACCCTTTACTGAATTTTTATGGTTTCTCAGCGATCGCAGACTGCCTAGACCACCACGGTTTTCTGAGTCACTTGTCTCAGTTCACCTTTGGCGTATTTGGCGGCATAGTCATCGAGGCTGAGTTGCTTGATTTTGCTGGCGTTGCCGGCGGTGCCAAATTGCTGATAGCGATCGGCACAGACTTTTTGCATGTATTTAATGGACGGCTTGAGGAAGTGACGGGGGTCAAATTCCTTGGGTGCCAAGGCAAGGGCTTCGCGCACCGCAGCGGTAATGGCTAGGCGGTTGTCGGTGTCAATGTTCACTTTACGGACGCCGCTCTTGATACCTTTTTGGATTTCTTCCACAGGCACGCCGTAGGTTTCAGGAATTGTACCCCCGTACTGGTTAATGATGTCAATCAAGTCTTGGGGCACGGAGCTAGAACCGTGCATCACCAAGTGGGTGTTGGGTAAACGGCGGTGGATTTCTTCCACGCGGCTGATGGCGAGGATTTCACCGGTGGGCTTGCGGCTAAATTTGTAGGCACCGTGGCTGGTCCCAATGGCCACTGCAAGGGCATCCACTTGGGTGCGCTCCACAAAGTCCACGGCTTGATCGGGATCGGTGAGGAGCATCGAGTGATCGAGGGCACCTTCAAACCCGTGGCCATCTTCGGCTTCCCCTTTACCGGTTTCCAAGGAACCAAGGCAGCCCAGCTCGCCTTCCACAGAAACACCAATGGAGTGCGCGACTTTTACCACTTCACTGGTGACAGCGACGTTGTACTCATAGCTAGCGGGAGTTTTGGCGTCGGCTTCGAGGGAGCCATCCATCATCACACTGGTAAAGCCGTTGCGAATGGCGGAGTAGCAGGTGGCAGGCTCGTTACCATGGTCTTGGTGCATGACAATGGGGATGTGGGGGTAGGTTTCCACCGCAGCCAAAATCAGGTGACGCAGGAAGTTTTCCCCAGCATATTTACGGGCACCCCGCGATGCTTGCAAAATCACGGGACTGTCGGTTTCGTGGGCCGCCTGCATGATGGCTTGGATTTGTTCCATGTTGTTGACGTTGAAGGCGGGAATGCCGTAACCATTTTCGGCTGCGTGATCTAGCAGCAAGCGCATGGGTACGAGTGCCATAGGCTGATGTCCTCCTTAGTAGAGCGGATGTATCGCTTCGTTAACCTTACCGATAATCTTAGGCTATGTTTGCTCGTTTATGTTACAGGGGAGCGATCGCTGGCCTATTGAGAATACAGTCCCTTTTTATAGATAAGGGGTACACAAAATGAGGATAAGGTTCAAAAAATCTCGCGTACGGGTACTTCAATGCCGTTAATCACGGGTACAGGGATGCCCCGCGAGACATGGAAATAGATCCAGTCCTCCAAAAGTTCGGAGAGATGCTCGCGGCATTCCAGCACTGTGTTGCCATGGGTCTTGACCCCCTCAAGGTCTGGAATTTCACCGTAGATCAGTCCATCCTCTGCATTGAAGTGATAGATAGCCCGCTCAAGGGCCGCATTCATATAGTCCGACAGCGACATCCCTAGGGGTGGCCTCCTGACAGGTAGGCAGCAACAGCAGCAGCGGTTCGATTGCCATGTTCGACGCGATCGCCCAAGGCGACACCCTCAGCATAGTTACTACACAGAAAAAGGCCGGGAGTTTGACGAAGGGCATGGGTCACCTGCTGCCACTGCTCAGGGTAGCCCACCATGTATTGGGGAATTGCCCGTCGCCAAACCTTCATACCGAGTAAGCGTGCCTTAGCTGCGGGTAAATCAAGGAGTCGGGCCAAGTCCTGCTGCACCTGCTGGATAATGGCTTCTTCGCTCAGGCTCCCCAAATCAGGATCCGTGGCACCGCCAATAAAACTCGTAAAGACTTGCCAACCGGCGGGAGTGCGTTGGGGAAAGAGACAGGACGACCAAATGGTGCCAAGGGTGCGGATGCCCTGACCGCGAGGAATCAGTACCCCAAAGCCGCAGCGGACACTGCGTCCCAGTCCAGCAGGGTAAGCCAAGACCACACAGGCCACGGTGGGATAGGGGATAGTGGCCAAAACACGGGCGATCGCTGGCTGAAAAGGCGCTACCAACTCTGCGCTTTGATAGGCGGGCGTTGCCAAGACCACACTGCGAGCGTGCCACGTTTGCTCACCACTGCGCAGCAGATAGCCACCCTTGGGTTCTGGGGTGATTTCTTGAACCGCGGTTTGCAGGTGAATCGGTGCCTTCAATTGTTGAGCGATCGCCCGAGGTAGCGCAGCCAAGCCTTCCTTAAAGGAGCCAAGTTCCCCCGGTCGCATCTGCACCCCCGTAGGCGGCTTCGGTTTAGGGGCTTGTTGACGCCGCAGGCGCAGGGCACCAGCAATGAGGCCACCCCCGAGTTTTTCTAGGTGAGCAATACGGCGAAAAGCAGCAGCGGCACTCAGTTGTTGCGGATCACCCGCATAAACCCCAGAGACAAAGGGCGCCACCAGCCGTTCAGCCACCTCCTGCCCCAAATGGCGACGGAAAAATGAATTGACTGATTCATCGCCACTGCCCAGATAGGGGGGCACAAACCCTAAAGCACCAAGGGCCGCCCGCACTTTTCCCCAAGGACTGAGGAGATTTGAGGTGGCTAAGGCAAGGGGACGGGTGGGTTCTAGGGGGTAGAGTTGTCCCCGCCAGTAGATGTAGCGGGGCAGGTGGCGATCGCCCCGAATGAGTTCCGACTGCAAGCCCACCTCAGCAATGAGTTGTAACAAGGCAGGGGTCGGTGCAAAGCTATTGGGACCCAGTTCCCAGACAAAGCCCTCCGCTGTTTGTGTCGTAATATTCCCCCCAAGGCGATCGCTGGCTTCGAAAAGAACCCCACTGTACTGGGGGGCACTTTGCTGCAACCGCCAAGCCAGACTCAGGCCACTGAGGCCACCACCCACAATTGCGACATCTACCTCATTCACCCGTTTTGCTACCCTCCAAAGTGTCTAGGCTCGCTTGAACAACGAGTCGAGATAGACCCGTGCCGTGCGGCGATCGCATTCTCCATTTTGCAGCAAAAAGAGCGACAATGCGGCCACAAAGACACGATCTTGATCCCAATCGGGATGCCGCTCGAGGTAGTATTTCAGGGTCTCGTGTAGCTCCTCTGGAATCTCGGCAAGAATACTAATCGTGGCTTGAGCGTTCATACCGTGAGTTACCTCAATAAAACCAAGACAAAATTGCAGGCACCATCAGCTCGCCCTGGGTAAACCTGTGGAAAACTTCACATAAAAGTCCTGACCAAATCCCCAAACCTCTGACTCAGAGCGGGATTTAGCCCTACATCCACAAGGTTTCAGAGCAAGTGAATCTCTATCCGTGGAACTCCATTGTCTGGGTTGTTCTAGGGTCTGTCAATCCTTGTTTTCACCCATCTTGGCGATCGCAATCCACGACAGAATCAGCGTTTCCAGACTTTTGGCGCTCCTTGCGTTTTCCCCAAGGGACCAGAGGCAGTTATCCCCAGAAATGTCTTGAAATCCGATCACACCGTAAAGACCTGTGGAAAACTTTGCCCCAATCTGTGGAAAACGTTGGGAAAATTGGGGAATTTTTGGGGAAAGTTAGGGGAAAATTAAGGTTCTATTAAGGTTCGCTTCAGAGAAAATAAAAGCAGCAAAAGTCAGGGATTCATGACTTTATTAACTTTTGCGGGATTCGGGGAGCGATAAGTCCTGCCCTGCACCCGATGGAGTGAGATGTCACAGACGGGCTTCACGGGGCGGCCAGTCATCGTCCTCAGGGGGAGTATGTTCTGGATTTTCGATGGTTGTTCCCTCTGGCGTTGCCTCATCGTCAACATCACTACTTTCGGGAATATCCCCTAGGAGATCGGCAGCAGAGGTGCGCGATTCTGGAGCTGGAGGCAGCGTTTCTGGCCGTTCAGCATCGGGAGCAGATTCAGAGGTTGGAGGGGGTTCAACCACTGCTTCAGGGGTTGCCGTGGGTTCTAGAGTCTCAACTGCTGTTTCAGGAGATGCGTCCTCTTCTGGTGCTTCGGCGGTCACTGTGGGCTCGGGAGCATCAACTGTTGTCTCAGGAGGGGGTGGTTCTTCTGAAGCGGCAACCGTTGCTGGTTCTGACTCCTCTGGGGTGCTCGCAGGGGGCGGCGGCGGCGTTTCAACCCTAGGCGCTTCTGGGGCAGTCATTTCGGCAACCCCTTCGGACGGCAGATCAGCCAGTGCGCCTGTAGGAGTCTCTGCGGTGGGGCTGGCTGTTGCAACTGGCGTTGGTTCAGGTTCAGCAGATTCTTCTGGGACTGCGGCAGCTTCCTCAGTGGCTGGGGTGGGTTGTTTGGCAACGGTACTGGGAGTCTCTGTCTCCCCTGTCCACAGATCTTCTTTGATGTCACCAGTATCCATCGGCGGTGGCGGGGTATCCACGGGAAGCTGGGGGCGATCCGGCTGTTTCTGGAGGCGATCGCGCAAGCCACTGATGAGGCCTTGCAGTTGCTCACCGATTTTCGCAAAGGTGCCTTCGGGCAGTAGAGACTGGACTTTTTGCCAGAGGGCTTGGGCTTTTTGGGTGTCGGTGCGATCGCCCGGATAGGTGAGTTGCCAGCGATAGCTAAGGGTCTGCCAACCCAGCCAGAGAATTAAGGCCACTGCGGCTGCTGTTCCTAGGAGCAATCCACCGCCAATGCGATCGCCATAGATCCACAGAGTTAGGGCAAAGAATAATCCCGCGCCACTGGCCACCAGATCAAACCTACGGTACAGTTCCGGCAGGAAGAACCCCAACAGATACAGGCTTAAACTGGCGATCGCCATACTCCAAGCCAGCAAGTTCGTCAGCATTCCCAGTCCTCAGCAAGATAACGGCACACACACCGACAAGGCGGTATCAACCTTCTACCTTACACCGCACTGAATTTGTCTCTACTAGAGTTTATTCTTTGTCGAACCGCTGATCCCGAAGGAAGAGGGCGCCATAGGCTGAATAAACTGTTTGCAAAAAAAATTTTGGCTCAGGGTGACATATTTGCCTTGGATCTGCCAGTATTAGCCCATGAGGATTGAGGGTGACCTGCTATGATGAGCCTAAGGATTTATGCCTATTAATACTCATCTATTGATATTAATTATTGATTCAGAGTATTTCTTTTTGGTGGAGCAAAGGAGTTGTTTGTGGCAAATCAGCCAGTGATGGAGTTTAGTGAGCGTCCATTCCACTTCATTGGCATCGGTGGTATTGGTATGTCAGCCCTTGCCTACATTCTCGCCAAGCAGGGCTTTAGGGTGTCTGGGTCCGATTTGCGCCCCAACCGCTTGACCGCGCAACTGGCTGAGTTAGGCGTGCAGATCTTTATTGGCCAGAGTGCTGCCAACCTTGAAACGTATCCCTTTGCCCCTCTGCCTCAAGTCATCTGCTCCACCGCTATTCGCAGCGATAACCCCGAATATCAAGCGGCTCAACGGTTAGGCTGTCCTATTTTTCACCGTTCCGATGTGCTGGCGGCACTGATGCACCGTAGCCAAAGTATTGCCGTTGCCGGTACCCACGGTAAGACAACCACCAGCAGCATGATTGCCTATTTGCTGTTGCAAGCCGGACTGGATCCAACGATTATTGTCGGGGGTGAAGTGGCGGCGTGGCAGGGCAATGCCCGTGTGGGTCAAGGTTCTTACCTTGTTGCTGAAGCCGATGAGTCCGATGGCTCCCTGCGCAAATTCCATCCCCATATTGGGGTGATTACAAATATCGAACTCGACCACCCGGATCACTACAATTCCCTTGAAGAGGTGGTGGCCACATTTCAGCAGTTTGCCGATCAGGCAGACATTGTTATTGGCTGTGCCGATTGTCCAAATATTCGCGATCGCCTGCATCATCCGCGCCTGTTGACCTATAGCCTTCAGCGGCAAGCAGCGGTGGACTACTGTGTGGATCATATTCAATACACCTCTGAGGGCACCACGGCACGGGTTTGGGAGCGGGGCACCTCCCTTGGAATTTTGCAATTGAATGTCTTGGGCGCCCACAACCTGCAAAATGCCTTGGCGGTGATTGCCGTGGGACGTTATCTTGGCATTGACTTTGCCACCATTGCTGCTGCCCTTTTGGAGTTTCGCGGTGCCCGCCGCCGCTTTGAAGAACGGGGACAGGTGAATGGGATTCGCTTTATTGATGACTATGCCCACCACCCCAGCGAAATTACTGCAACCCTAGAGGCAGCCCGCCTGCAAGTGGGTACGCAAGCCCCTTGGCAACGGGTCGTAGCCGTGTTTCAACCCCATCGCTATAGCCGCACCCAAACCTTTCTCGAGGCCTTTGGCCAGTGCTTTACCGCAGCGGATCACGTGATCTTGACGGATATTTATAGTGCGGGCGAACCCGATCCCGGCACAATTAGTGGTGCCGATGTGGCCACCTGTGCCCGTCAGTATCATGCTGCAGTGGATTATTGCCCCACCCTTGAAGCGGTACAAACTCGCTTGGCGCATCTGCTGCAGCCGGGAGATTTGGTTATCTTCCTTGGGGCTGGCAACCTCAATCAACTCATTCCGTCTGTGATGGCGGATCAAGAACAATTAAGTGTCTCTTCCCTTACTGAGGCGATCGCCCTATGAGCTTGGCCTGCGTGCCCCAAACCCAGTGCCCTCTGCAACGCCACATCTCCCTTGCCGAGTTTACCACCTTGAATGTGGGTGGCTCTGCCGAATGGTTTGTGGAACCGCGTACGATTACTGAATTGCAAGCGGCCTATACTTGGGCACAGGAAGAGGCACTGCCGATTACGGTTTTGGGGGCAGGGTCTAATCTGCTGGTGAGCGATCGCGGTGTGGCCGGTCTTGTGATCTCGACTAAGCATCTGCGCTATCTCAAACGTGATCTAGAGACTGGACAACTGACGGTGGGTGCGGGGTATCCCTTACCTAGGTTGGCTCACTGTGCCGCAAAACTGGGCTGGCGCGGTCTGGAGTGGATGGTTGGCATCCCCGGCACCGTAGGAGGGGCAGTGGTGATGAATGCGGGTGCCCATGGCGGCTGTGCAGCGGAGCGGTTGGTGTCAGCAGTGATTCTAGAACCCGATGGCACCTTGGCAGTGGTATCGGCCCAGGAGTTGGGTTATGCCTACCGCACCTCGAATCTTCAGGATACGCCGCGCTTGGTATTGCAAGCCACATGGCAGTTGGAACCTGGCCATGATCCAGCGCAAGTCAAGGCAGCGACCCAAAAACACCTGAGCGATCGCCTGCGGACGCAGCCCTACGATTTCCCCAACTGTGGCAGTGTCTTCCGCAATCCCCAAGAGCGAACGGCGGGTTGGTTAATTGAGCAAACGGGCTTGAAGGGCTACCAGATTGGACGTGCCCAAGTTTCTCAGAAACACGCCAATTTTATCCTCAACTGTGGTGGCGCAACGGCCATGGAGGTCTATCATTTGATCCGCCATGTGCAAACCACTGTGGCCGATCGCTGGTCGGTGTGGCTGCACCCAGAAGTCAAGCTGATTGGTGACTTTGCCTAGCGCCTATGGCCATCACCCTCTGCATGATTGTGCGGGATGAGGCGGCACGCTTGCCCCAATGCCTTGCCAGTGTGGCTGGTGTTGTGGATGAGGCGGTGATTGTGGATACAGGGTCACAGGATGCAACGGTGGCGATCGCCCGCGATTGGGGGGCACGGGTCTATGAAGTCCCTTGGCAAGAGGATTTTGCAGCAGCTCGCAACATTGCCCTGCAATATGTCGCGACGGAGTGGGTGCTGGTTCTGGATGCCGATGAAACCCTAACTCCCGCCTTTGCGGCTGTACTGCCTGACATTTGCCAACACCCCCAGTTGCTCGTGGTGACACTGCTACGGCAGGAATTGGGTGTAGTGCCCCCCTATACCTATGTGTCGCGCCTCTTTCGTCGCCATCCCGACCTCGTTTTTCAGCGTCCCTACCACGAAACGATTGATGACAGCGTGCTGGCCCTGCAACAGCGGGAACCCCATTGGCAAATTGGTCACGTCAACGGTGTCGCCATTGTCCATAGCGGCTATCTTGGTGCCCAGCGACAACAGAAACAGGAACGAGCCGAGCGGATCATGCGCCGCCACCTTGAGCAGCACCCTGAGGATGTCTACCTGTGGAGTAAATTAGCCGGTGTCTATCTGGCCAAAGGTGACTTGGAGTCGGCTCAGCAGTGTTTAGAACAGGGCTTAAAGGCTAAGACACTCCCGCCGGCGATCGCCCATGAACTTTACTATCAGCAGGGGAATCTCTATGCCGAGCGCGGTGAGTGGCCAGCGGCAATTGCGGCCTATGAAATGGCCCTACGAACGCCCACCCCTACAGTGATGCATCTTGCCACCTATCTGCGGCTAGCAGAAGCCCAAAAGCAATTAAAACGCTGGGGTGATGCCTTGGCCACCTACGATCGCCTGCAAGCATTGGATCCCACCTGTGCCTTGGCCTATCAAAATCAGGGGGCACTCCTACTGCGCTTAGGAAACGTCAGTGCGGCTCTTGACAAGCTGCGTCAAGCCATTAACCTATTGCGCGATCAAAATCCCGCGGAAGCCCAGCGCCTCACCCAAGAACTGCAGGCAATGGGACTTCTCTCACCCAGCGAGGAGAGGTC